>DBMH01000159.1 GCA_002297645.1 Rhodanobacteraceae bacterium UBA703
CCGAACGGACCCGCGGCTCGCGCCGTGCGGGTTCCGGCGCCTCCGCGCCGCCGCCGTTACCCATCCGTTACCTCGCCGATATCGGCCCGTGCCGACAGGACAGGGTGGTCGCGCCTACGATCGCCTGTAACGGAACCCATTCACCATCAATGACTTGGCTCCTCGTCGAGCCAGTCTGTCGCGTGTGCCTGGACACACGCGAATCCGTCGCCCCGTGGTCGTGCCGTCCAACGGCCAATGCCCCGGACAGCGGCCCAGCACGTCGAAACAGGAAGGAAGAAATCCATGCCGAACCGGAAACCCGTCTCCATCGCCCTCGTTGCCGCGCTCGCAGCGGCCACCTCCGCGAGCGCCCAGAACGTGCCGTGGCGTGCCGTCATCGGCACCAATTCGACCGTCGTCGTCCCCGGCCTGCCGAGCACCTCGCGCAGCTACAGCGACATCCTGCTCGGCGATGCCGGCGCGGGCCAGGTCGGTGTCCGCATGACCACGTCCGGGATCCAGGGCTACTGGGCGTACCGCCAGGGCTCGTGGGCGCAGTACATGAAGACGGGCGTGACCGGAGCACTCGGCCCGGGCCGCACGGGCGACGAAAGCGCGCACGTGTTCCTCGACTACAGTTCCGGTTTCGGCGCGGCCGGCTTCGACGGCCAGCGCGTGTTCGTCGCCAAGGCCGGCGATCCGAACAGCACCGTGAACGCGACCTGGGGCGTGTGGCGCTGGGACCGACAGAAGAACGTCGAGATCGCGCGCGTGCTGACCGACGGCACACTCGGCCCGGGCATGGGAGCGGACTGGACGTACGCGTCCAACGTGTCCTTCGGCACCCGTGCGATGAATGGTGGCCGCGTGCTCGTCAACGCCGACGTGACGTCGCCGACCGCCCAGACCAATCGCCTGCTCGTGCAGTCGGTGCCCGGCCAGGCCAACCAGCCGTGCATGCTGCGCAATTCGACCTCGCGGGACCTCGCGCCGAACCTCACCGCCGGCGACTATTTCGATACCTCGTGGGGCTTCGACTCGCTCGCGGTGACGCCGGGCAACCGCGTCTACGGCGCCTTCAGCGCGAGCAGCGGCAGCGGCATCTGGGAAGTCTGCAACGGCGCCCCGCGCGCGCGTGCCGCGACCGGCCGCACCGATGCGCTCGGCCCCGACATCGGCGTTGCGACCGCGACGTTCACCAGCTCGTTCACCACGCCGCGACCGGGCAACGACGGAAACGTCTACTTCTTCGCCAGCTTCCGCCCGACCTCGGGCGATTCGAGCCGCACCGGCCTGTTCTGGAACGACGGCGCGGCTAACCGCCCGCTGGCGATGAACGACGCCGCCGGCACCTACGGGCCGCATTGGCTCGACGCGACCTGGAGTTCGTTCAACACCGGAACGCTGATGTCCGCCGGCGAATGGAGCGCTTTCACCGCCTCTACGAGAACCGGCGACGGCGGGTCGCAAGAGGGCCTGTGGCGCGTCAAGGCCGGCGGCGCGCCGGAACTCGTCGCGCTGTTCGGCCTGCCCGGCACGTACGGCCCCGAAGCGGGGCGCACCTGGTCGAGCTTCTACGCCAGCGCGATCCTGTCCAATGGCGACATCCTCGTCTCCGCCTACACCAATCCGAACAACCAGTACGCGCTCTGGCTGCTCAAGCGCGGCGCGGCCCCGCGGCGCATCCTGGCCGCGGGGCAGAGCGTGTCGATCCCGACCGCAACGGGCGTCGTCGCCGATACGGTGACCGGCTTCAGCTTCGACGACTCCGGCCCCGCGCTCTACAGCGGCGGCGCGGATTCGTGGGCCGGTGCCGACGGCAGCGTGCTCGTCCAGATCACGGGGGCCACCTACGGCAGCGTGCGCGCGATGGCGATTCCGTCCAACCCGGTCGACCGGATCTTCACCAACGGCTTCGACGGCTGACCGCTCCCTCCGCGTCGATCCGACGAGGCCGCCGCGAGGCGGCCTCGTCGTTCGGGCCATCGGCTAGACTCGCGCCGATGGCGCCGCCGCCGACAGGATCCCCCGCTTTCGCCGACGCGATGCCGGCGCGGGCCGCCGCGCTGATCCTCGACGCCTTCCTCGACTACAACGAGCGCTTCGCCGACATCACGCGGCGGGCGAAACGGCGCTTCGAGCAACGCGACTGGCGGGCGGCGCGGCTCGACGCCCTGGCCCGCATCGACCTCTACGACGTCTGCGTCGCCGAGACGCTGGCGCGCCTCGAACGCCTGCTCGACGACCGCGTGCGGTCGCGCTCGCTGTGGTCGTCGATGCGGCGCGAGTACGCCGCGCTCGTCGCCGGCCTGCTCGACCGCGAGCTGCCGAAGACGTACTTCAACACGTTGTCGCGGCGCTTCTTCCATACGCTCGGCGTCGATCCGGAGATCGAGTTCGTCGCGCTCGACCTCGATCCCGTGCGCGGCGTCGCCGGATCGGTCGCACTCGACCGCTACGAGGCTGGGCAGGATCTCGTCGCGGAATGCGCCCGCCTTCTCGCCGACCGCCCGTTCGCGATCGGCTACGCCGACGCGCCGCGCGCCGCGGCCGCCATCGCGCGCGAGATCGCCGAGCGCACGTTCGAGGACGGACAGCCGCTGCGCGCGATCGAGCTGCTGCGGCCGGTGTTCTATCGCGAGCGGCGCGCCTATTTCGTGGGTCGCCTCGACCACGGCGACGACCGCACGCCGCTGGTCATCGCGCTGACCAGCACACCGAAAGGGGCGCACGCCGACGCGGTGCTGACCAACATCAACCACGTCTCGCTGCTGTTCGGCTACGCGCGCAACGCGTTCCACGCCGACCTGCCGACGGTGGCCGATACCGTCGCGTTCCTCGAGGCGCTGATGCCGCACAAGCCGGTCGGCGAGATCTACAGCGTGCTCGGCCGGCTCAAGCAGGGAAAGACCGAGCGCTACCGGGACCTGTTCCGCCATCTCGCGCTGCATCCCGGGGAGCGCCTCGTGCGCGCCGACGGCGAGCGCGGCATGGTCATGGCCGTGTTCGCGCCGCGCGACTATGCGGTCGTCGTCAAGGTCATCCGCGACCGCTTCGCGTACCCGAAGGACATCGCGCGGCGGCAGGTCGAGGAAAAATACCGGCTCGTCTACGGCTACGACCGCGTCGGCCGCCTCGTCGACGCGCAGGAATTCCGCAACCTGCGCTTCGCGCGGCAGCAGTTCGACGCCGACATGCTGGCCGAGCTGACCGCGGAATGCGCCGAGACCGTGGAAGTCGACGGCGACGAAGTGGTGCTCCGCCACTGCTACGTCGAGCGCAAGCTGCGCCCGCTGAACCTCTACGCGCGCGAGGCGCCGCCGGACGCCGCACGGCGGGCCGTGGTCGACTACGGCCAGGCGATCAAGGACCTGGCGCGCAGCAACGTCTTCCCGGGCGACCTCCTGCTGAAGAACTTCGGCGTCTCGCGCATCGGGCGCGCCATCTTCTACGACTACGACGAAATCAGCCTCGTCGAGCACTGCCGCTTCCGCCGCCTGCCGCAGCCCCGCGAGGGCGACGAGACGCTGCCGATGGAGGACTGGGTCAGCTACAACGAAAGCGACGTCTTTCCGGAACAGTTCCCGCGCTTCCTCGGTTTGCCCGAGGCGCTGCGCTCCGCGCTGATGACGGCGCATCCGGAGATCTTCGATGCCGACTGGTGGCAGTCGCTGAAGCAGCGTTTCGTCGCCGGCGACCATGTGGACGTCGCGCCGTATCCGCCGTCCGCCCGCCTCCCGGAATGAAGAAGGCGGGCGCGCTCGCGCGGCCCGCCCGACGTCAGGCGCGTGGCTTGCGCCCCAGGATCAACGACCCGACGAACAGGACCAGGAACACCACGAACAGGATCTTCGCGATGCCGGCCGCCGTGCCGGCGATGCCGCCGAAGCCGAGCACCGCCGCGACCAGGGCGATGACGAGGAAAACGATCGCATAGTGCAGCATGGAACCTCCTTCACGATGGAACGCTTCATGCGGGACCCCCGCTTCCCATCCCCGACCCTGCGAGTCCGCGCATGAACCGGGCGTGACCTCCGCGCGAGATTCGCTGTGCTACGCTCCCGCGTTCAGATTCGAAGGGGATTCGCCATGAAGAAGATCGCCTGCCTGCTGCCGCTGGTCGTCGCACTCGCCGCCTGCGGTTCGGAACAATCCGCGACGCCGCCCGCTCCCGAGGCGAAGGCCAAGGCCGCGCCGGCCGACCAGCCCGCGCAGCCGGTACCGCCGCAGAGCGCCGCCGACCTGTTCGCGGCCCGGCTCGACAAGGCGCTCGCGGGCGACTGGCGCTCCGCCGACAACAAGGCGCGCGACCAGTACCGTCATCCCAAGCAGACGCTCGAGTTCTTCGGCCTGAAGTCCGGCGACACGGTCGTCGAGATCACGCCCGGCGGCGGCTGGTACACCGAGGTGCTCGCGCCGCTGCTGCAGGGCGACGGCAAGTACGTCGCGGCGCTCGCGGCGGATGCGTCTTCGGACTACGCGCGCAACAGCAACGAGAAGTTCCGCGCCAAGCTGAAGGAAGGCGCGGACCAGTACGGCGGCGCCGAAGTGATCGAGTTCGACCCGAAGGCCCCGTCGCTCGGCGGCGCGGGTTCGGCCGACGTCGTGCTGACGTTCCGCAACGTGCACAACTGGATCGGCAACGACAGCGCGGCGGGCATGTTCAAGGCGTTCTTCGAGGTGCTGAAGCCGGGCGGCACGCTCGGCGTGGTCGAGCACCGTGCCGCGGCCGGCGCTGAACTCGAGAAGATCAAGGATTCGGGCTATCTGCCGCAGGACGTCGTGGTCAAGCTCGCCACCGACGCCGGCTTCCAGCTCGTCGCGCAGAGCGAGATCAACGCCAATCCGAAGGACACCAAGGACTACGAGAAGGGTGTGTGGACGCTGCCGCCGTCGCTCGCGCTCAAGGACAAGGATCGCGAGAAGTACCTGGCGATCGGCGAATCGGACCGCATGACGCTGAAGTTCGTGAAGCCGCAGGGCGACCAGATCTTCTCGCAGGCTGCCGAGGGCAGCGCGGCGAAGGAATGATCCGAGCCGCACGCGCGGCCGCATGCTGATCCTGTTCAACAAGCCGTACGGCGTGCTGTGTCAGTTCACCGACCGCAGCACGCCGCCCCGCCGCACGCTGGCGGAATTCGTGGGACAGAAGGACGTCTATCCGGCCGGGCGCCTGGACTTCGATTCCGAAGGCCTGCTGCTGCTGACCGACGACGGTGCGCTCGCTCATCGCCTGACCGATCCGCGCCACAAGCAGCCGAAGACCTACCTGGTGCAGGTCGAGGGTGTGCCGACCCGAGGCACTCTCGACTCGCTGCGACGCGGGGTGCTGCTGAACGACGGGCCGACCCTGCCGGCGCAGGCCGAGGTGCTCGAAGCCGCACCCGAGTGGCTGTGGCCGCGCGATCCGCCGGTGCGCTTCCGCAAGACCGTGCCCGATTCGTGGTTGCGCCTGACCATCCGCGAAGGCCGCAACCGCCAGGTCCGGCGCATGACGGCGGCCGTCGGCCTGCCGACCCTGCGCCTGATCCGCGAACGGATCGGCGACCACGCGCTGGACGGCCTCGCGCCGGGGCAATGGCGCACGGAATGAAAAGAAGGCCGTCGCGACCTGGAGTATCTTCGCCGACGCGACGTTCCTTCTCGTTCCTTGCCTCCCGTCATCCATGACCTTCAAAGACCTGTTTTCCGGCCACGCCGACGTCTATCGGGCCGCGCGCCCGACCTATCCGGACGAACTGTTCGACTGGCTCGCCGCACAGGCTCCCGCCCGGGATCTCGCCTGGGACGCGGGCTGCGGCAACGGCCAGGCCAGCGTCGCGCTCGCGTCGCGCTTCGCCCGCGTATACGCGAGCGATCCGAGCGCGCAGCAGATCGGCAACGCGGAGACACGGCCGAACATCGACTATCGGGTCGAGCCGGCCGAGCGGTGCGGCCTTGCCGACGGCAGCGCGGATCTGGTCACGGTCGCGCAGGCGCTGCACTGGTTCGACCGGCCGCGATTCCATTCCGAAGTACACCGCGTGCTGAAACCCGGCGGCGTGTTCGCGGCGTGGACGTACGCGAGCTGCCGTGTCGACACCGCCGTCGACGCCGTCGTGCGGCGGCTCTACATCGACCTGACCGGTCCGTACTGGCAGCCCGAGCGCGCACACGTCGAGAACGGCTATCGTGACTTCCCGTTTCCGTTCGAACCAATTCCGGCCCCGGCGTTCGACATGGCCGCGCGCTGGAATGCGGCGCAGTTCCTCGCCTACCTGCGCTCGTGGTCGGGCACGCAGGGCTACGCCAAGGCGCACGGCGTCGATCCCGTCGCTCTCGTCGAATCGGACCTGCTCGCGGCCTGGGGTGAGGCGGCTCGCGAGCGGGACGTGCGATGGGACTTCCACCTGCGCGCCGGTCGCCGCCGATAGGCTCTGATTGGCACTAAGAAATTCCCGCCAAGCGGACCAATGAAGGGGCCGTTTCACCACTAGACTGGTCGCCGATGCGAACCGCTCCTCCTCCGGGCGACGGGACCGTCCATGCGGGGATGCCGTGCCGGGCGCCCGCGTCGACCGCGCGCCGTTGCGCCGGTCATACGCCGGCCACTCGAGTGGCGGGACGCATGGTGGCATCGCCCGTGCCTCGGCAACCTGGGTCCCGACACTGGAAATGACGAAGAGCGTCCACATTCAGGAAGACCGCGCCGCGGCCCTTCGGAGAACTGCGCCATGAACGACACGACGGCCGCGACGGCCGTGCCGCCCGCCGACTGGCGCACCGCACTCGAACTGACCCTGCTCGGGGCAATCTGGGGCGGCTCCTTCCTGTTCATGCGCGTGGCCGCGAAGGACTTCGGCGCGTTCGCGCTGGTCGAGGTACGCATCGTGCTCGGCGCCCTGATCCTGCTGCCGTTCTTGTGGCGCGCACGCCACCTGCTGACGGCGCGGCATTGGCGCTGCTTCGCGATCATCGGCGCGCTGAACTCGGCGATTCCGTTCTCGCTGTTCGCCTGGGGCGCCGAGCGCGCGCCGGCCGGCATCGGTGCCATCGCCAACAGCATGACCGTGCCGTTCACCGCGTTGATCGCGTTTCTCGTCTACGGCGATCGCATCGGCTCGCGTCGCGCGATCGCGCTGGTCGCCGGCTTCGTCGGCGTGGTGGTGCTCGCCAGCGGCAAGACGCAAGGCGAGAACGTCTTCGCCGCCGCCGTCGCCGGGACCGCCGCGTCACTGTGCTACGGCTTCGCGGTGAATTTCACCAAGCGCTGGCTGGCCGGCGTGCCGCCGCTCGCCGCGGTGGCCGGCACCCTGAGTTGCGGCGCCATCATGCTGGCGCCGTTCGCGATCGCCGCGTGGCCGGCGACGTCGCCGCCGCTGAAGTCCTGGCTCGCCGCCGGCGCGCTCGGCGTGCTCTGCACGGGTCTGGCCTACGCCCTGTTCTTCCACCTGATCCAGCGCGTCAGCGCTTCGCGCGCGTCGACCAATACCTATCTCGTCCCGCTGTTCGGCGTCGGCTGGGCCTGGCTGCTGCTCGGCGAGCAGCCGACGATGACGATGTTCGTCGCCGGCGCGCTGATTCTCGGCAGCGTGATCGTGAGCCAGCGGGAGGCATCGGCGCCGCTTCGCTGAGCGCTCCAAGGTTTCACGACGATCGGGAAAGGCATCGTCGGGCGCAGGGAACCGGTGGCCGGGGAATCCCGAGAGATGGTGCGGTGGGCCGCAGACGTCGCTCGCGGAACCGCCGCAGTGAAGGTCGGTTGCCCGCTCGAGGTTGAGGTGGGGCGGACTTCGGCGCGGCGCCGCCTCTACTGCCGGTCGTAGCGAACCAGCCACATGGTCGGATTGAAGAGTATCGGGGGAGCGCTGCCCGTGTTGGCGGTATCGACCGTACGTGTCTGCAGTACCCAGCGATGAACGCCGTCCTCGTGGACGGACTCCCAGCCGAGGCGGCTGTGACGCGAGCCGGGAGTTCCGGAAGGCTCCCAGTCGAACAACAGGCGTCCCGCATCCGCACCGTTGCCGAGAGCCCAATGGCCGGCATAGGTGGGGCCGTACGGATAGATCTGGCGAGCATTTCCGTCGGCATCGCTTTCGATGCGATCTCCCGCATCGCAGGTGAACTCCGCATAGATTCCCCGGCAAAGATCGCCGTATCCGTAGTTCCTCCACGTGCCCGTGCTGTCGGCTGCGGTGAGCGCACCCGCGTCGGCCGGGATCAAAAGCCCTTCGACGACGCCGTCGCCATCGGTGCCGGAAACGTGCATGCGCACGCGCCATACGTCGGGCTCCTCCTCGTTGAGAAACCGGAACTCTGCGTGTACGCCGCTCCCCTGCAATGAGAAGGTCGTCGGCGTCGTGCGGACATACGTGAACGAGCGTCCCGAGCGTTCCGCCGTGACTTCATCCGTATCGAACACGTGGATGTCGTAGCCGTGCCGGCTGCTGTCGATCGAGGCGTCGACGGGCCGGCGCAAGGGAGACGGAAGGACCCAGCGTCGTCCGGCGAGTACTGGCACGCGGCCGACGAAATCCACGGGCAGCGGATTGCTGCTCGACGGCTGCGGCATTGCTGTGCGATCGCATGGCGTCTCGCGGGTCGGAATCTCGGGATTCTGCGGATAGGAAATGCGCCAGCACGGGGACCACGCGATTTCGACCTGGCCGGCAGGCCCGTGGATCATACGGACGTAGAGTCGCGTCGCCTCCCAGAGCGACGGCACTTCCGCGTTCCCGACGTACGCGCGCATGTTCTTCGCCATGTAGACGATATCTGGATCGACTGGAGAGAGCTCGTAGGTGCCGGTCTCCTGCGTCGTTGCAGCCGAAGCCACCACCATTCCGGCAGAGGTCGTAACGATTGCGCCGTTGTTTTGAGGCTGGAATGCGAAAACGTCGAGAGTCGGCGTACGCAGCGCCGCCATTGAGGAGTACAGCTCGCCGGATGTCCAATCCGAAGGCGGGAACACGCGGGGGTCGAGCGGAAGGTTGCGGTCGACGTCGCAGAAAATCGACGACTGCGGATTCGTACAGTCCTGGCCCTGAAGCAGGGACCAATACGATTGGTTGAGGAACTGCGATCGCGACGACGACAGGACGGCCTCGAACGTATCGTTCGCACCTTCGGGAAGTGGAATTTCGCCGCGGGCGACCAGGGCCAGTGCGTAGACGAGGTCGTCGGATGTGCGTTCGCGGCCGCGGATCGCGCGCCAGAATGTCGATACGTCGGTAATGGGCTGCCAGCCGTCGTGACCACGGATCGCCGCAGCCAGGACGGTGCTGCGCGGACTCAAATGGACGAATGGATCTTGCGCGAAACCGATGCGGTGGTTCGGTCCAGCGATTGCGAGCAACCGGCTCGCCGGACCGAGAGGGCTGGCCCAGACCAAGTGGGTTTGTGTGCCGACGCCCCGCGCGATGAGTTCGACGATGGCGTCGGTGGCGATCTGGTCGACCTCGATCCCGACCCGATAGGTACCGTCCGCTGCAGAGGTCGCCGTCGCCACCGCATCCCCGAAGTGCGCTTCGACCTGCGCGTTCGCGAGCGGTCCGGGATAACCGGCGCTGCCTTCGATCACCAGGGCTTGCGAGAAGCCGCTGGCAAAGATGCGATCCGAGGTCGCGGCGTGAGCGACAGAGCCGACGAGCATCGCCAAGAGAAGGAACGAGCGTAGCGAATGCGCCGGGCGCGCCATGGTCCGTCTCCCCGAAATCCGTGCCGCCGCCGATGATATCGACGATCCGGCGTCCGGTCGAAACGTCAACGATTCGTCAGCTGGATCTCGATGCGCCGGTTCTTCGCATAGGCATCGGCCGTGTCCGCGCCGTCGAGCGGCTGGAACGAGCCGAACCCGTTCGCGGACAGGCGATGCGCGGGGATGCCCTGCACGACGAGGTACTTCACGATCGCGACGGCGCGCGCGCTCGACAGTTCCCAGTTCGACGGGAACTGCGCGGTGTGGATCGGGCGCTTGTCGGTGTGGCCGTCGATGCGCAGTACCCAGTCGAGGCTGGACGGAATTTCCGCAGCGACTTCCTTGACGGTCCCGGCCAGCGTGGCGAGGCGTTCCTGCGCTTCCGGCCCGAGCTCGGCGGAGCCGGATTCGAACAGGATGTCGGTCGGCAGCACGAAGCGGTCGCCGACGACGCGCACGTCGCTGCGCTCGCCGAGCGCCTGGCGCAGCTTGCCGAAGAACTCCGAGCGATAGCGTTCGAGCTCGCCGACGCGATTGGCGAGCGCGACGTTCAGCTCCTTGCCGAGGTCGGCGATCTTCGCGTCCTTCGCGTGGATGTCCTTGTTCGCAATGTCGAGTGCCGCCTGGATCTTGCCGAGCTGTTCGTTGAGCGCCGCGAGCTGGCGGTTCAGCAGCTCCACCTGCGCCGAGGCGGCCGAGGTCAGGTCGGTCTGCTTGACGAGGTTGTCCTTCGACGTGTCGAGTTCGGCCGCGAGGCTGGCCACCTGCGCTTCGAGCTGGCGCTTGAGCTCGGTCAGCGCCGCGACGTCGGTGTTGAGCTTCGCCGCTTCGTCGTGGGCCGCGTCGCGTTCGCCGCTGACCGCGCCCAGCGAGGCCGAGAGTTCCTTCGCCCGTGCGTCGAGCACGCGTTTCTGTTCCTCCGAGAGCGACAGCGTCTTCGCCAGTTCGGCGACCTTGGCGTTGAGTGCGTCGAGCGCGCGGTTCTTGCCGGACAGCGTGTCGCTCAGCACGAACTGGCCGATCGCGAAGATCAGCAGCACGAAGATCATGACCATGATCAGCGACGTCAGCGCATCGACGAAGCCGGGCCAGATGTCGAGCGCGCCGCGGCGGCGGCGCAGCGAGGCGCTCATGAGCGCGACTCGCGCTCGGCCACCATCGGCGGCACGGCGCCGCGGGGAC
>DBMH01000124.1 GCA_002297645.1 Rhodanobacteraceae bacterium UBA703
CTTCTGCTTGCCGGTGAAGAACGGGTGCGAGTGGCTGGAAATTTCCACCTTGATCAGCGG
The DNA here is from genome assembly GCA_002297645.1 of Rhodanobacteraceae bacterium UBA703. GTDB lineage: Bacteria > Pseudomonadota > Gammaproteobacteria > Xanthomonadales > Rhodanobacteraceae > Dokdonella_A. The sequence continues at coordinate 61 of DBMH01000124.1, forward strand.
ATATTCCTGACCGTCCTCCCACTTGATCGTTTCCTTGCTGGACATCGTCGAGCGCGTCAGGAACGAGAAGTCGCTGGAGATGTCCTGGAACACGACCTGCTTGTAGTTCGGATGGATGTCGGCTTTCATGGTCTGCTCCGCTGTCCGCTTCTGGGGCGGCGATAAAAGAGCGGCAGTATAGCCCCCCAAATGCCGCCGAGGCAAGCGTCCGTGTCTACCTCCCGGCAGCAGCGCGCACCCGATCAATCGAAACCATCAGCGAAGATCCGGTCGGACAGCACGGTAGGAGGCAGTTCGTACGCGCCGATGTCGCACGACCCGCGCAAGTCCGGGCGCGGATGGTCGATACAGCGCGTCACGAGCCGCGGATCGCGGCTCTCATAGGTCAGGTCCGCAGCCGCACACGTGTCGACGAGATGGCCTTGCGGGTTCGGGCGGTAGTCGCCGTTGGCGGCGTCGAGGAAATCGCTCGCCGGCACGAAGAGGCGATTGCACTTGCCGTAGGTTTCCAGCACGCCGGAGACCGGAAGCGGATCGGCCGAAGCCATGGCCTGCACAGTGAAACGCCATTGATCGTCGTTGCGAATCTGCGAAACGGCGTCAGCGGGAATGGTGCTGCCATCCGGCTTGGCCTCGACGTTATCGGCAAACGTCGCGAAGGCCAGGCTCGCCGTCGCCTGCGGATCGCCGACGCGCGAGGCGAAGGTGACGGCCTGCCGGGCGGTGTTGTTGTTGCCGTCGCGCCAGCGCAGGCGGTTGCGCGCGACCAGCACGCCCTCCATGTTCAGCGAACTGCGCCAGATCTCCAGGGCCGGCGAACCCCAGGCACAGTTGTCGAGGATTTCGACCTGACTCAGGAACGCGCGCGCACCGTCGAGATAGAGGCCGCCGCCGTCCCCGCCGGTGCCTGGACAACCATTGCCGGCCTGGTTGCCCTGGATGCGCGAACAACCATCGCCCTGGCATTGCACGGCGAACGCGCTCGGATAGTCCCGCCCGATACTCACTTGCGCTCCGCCGGTCGCGTAGAGGCCGCCGCCGTTGGCCGAAGCGTGGTTGTAGGACAGGCGCAGTTCGTACGCCTCGAACAAGGCGTTGCCATCCAGATGGACGCCACCGCCGATATCGGCGGTGTTGCCGACGATCGCCGCACCGCTGGCGTCGAGCTGAATCTCCGGTTCGCCGACACTGCCGATGTAGACCGAGGAACCCGCCGTGGCCGCGATGCCGCCGCCCTGGGCCGCGTCGTTTCCGTCGATTCCGGTGCGGTCGGCGCGCATGCGCAAGGTAGCGCGCTCGAGAAAGACGCCGCCGCCCTTGCCGCTCGCCTGGTTGCCGTGGATGCGCGTGTCGGCATGCAGTTCCAGGATGCCGCCGAAGCCGCTGGCCGGACCGTGCATGGCGATGCCGCCGCCGTTGCCCGCAGGGGATTTGTTGGAAAAGACCCCGACATCCTGCAGTACCACGCGCACGGCACCCTCCGCGTCGATACCGCCGCCCTTGCCGACCAGGCTGCCGTTACCGTCGCGGATGTCGAGGTTGCGCAGTGTCACCGTCTGCACGGCGCCCACGGGTGCGGAGATCTGCAGCACCGTGTTGCTGCCGAAAGGGTTGGTGTTGACGACGGCATAGCCGATCAGGGTGCTGCGACCGTCCTGCGTCGCACCATCACCGCATCCGCTCCACCCCCCGCTCAGCAGCAGCGATTGTCCGCTCACTTTCAAGCGCTGGTTCGGCTGTCCGCCGACCGTGATGCGAATCTCGTCTTCGGCGGCGCCGTTCGTCGCCGCTGCGTCGATGGCCGCCTGGATCGTACTGTGCGTGCAACCGGGATAGCCGCCGACGGTGAAGACGGCTGCGCCGGCCTGGGTGGCGGCCAACGACAAGCCACAACAGACGACGAGCCGGCTCGATGGAAGGAAAACGGACAGATGCATGGCGGACTTCGGATTGAGAGACAATTTCCAAAGACGCCGCGTCGTCCGCAAAGCTATCAAGCCGGTCCACCAACGGACCGGTACACGCTCGTCGCTACGCGCCGCCGAGCGCGCCCGCCACCAGCGCCTCGAAGCGTGCCTGGTCCACCTCCAGCACGATGTTCGCGTTCGCCGGACGCGCGAGCCGCCCTTCCCAGTCGACGACGGTCGCACCGCGTGTCGTGGTCCCGTTCAATTCGATCGCGACGTGGCGCTTCTCCGCCGTGCGCACGATGGACGGATCGAGCGCCACCGCCATGGCCAGCGCATCGGCGACGATCATCCCGCCGCGCCCGTGCGTCTCGTTGAACCGTCGTGCCTTGCGCGAGATCGCCGCATAGAACTGCGCGCGCGGATCCGCGGCGGAGACGACACGGTCGAACCAGGCGAAATCCATCGCATGGCGCACGCAGGCCTCCCAGTCCACGAGGTCGAACTGCGGCCAGCCGGCAAACACGACGTGGGCAGCCTCCGGATCGAAGCCGATGTTGAATTCCGCCGGCACCAGATGCGTATTGCCACGCCCCGTCACCGCGCCCCCCATGACGACCAGGCGCCTGACGCGCGAGGGCAGTTGCGGATCGAGACGCAGGGCCAGCGCGAGGTTCGTCAGAGGCGCCAGCGCGACCAGGGTCAGCTCGCCTGCATGTTCGCGCGACAGGCGCAGGATCGCCTCGACGGCGTGCTCGTCAGCGGCGCCACGTGACGCCGGCAGGTAGCCGGTATCGCCGAAGCCGTCTGCGCCGTGCACGAAGGCGGCATCCTCGGCCGGCAGCACCAGAGGCACCGGACAGCCCGCGAAGACGGGCGTCTGCGCGCCGATCACCTCGACCAGTTTCAAGCCGTTCGTCACGGTGTGCGCGAGTCCGACGTTGCCGGCGGCGATGCTCAGGCCGACGACGTCGGCCTGGCGATGCGCCATCAGGATCGCCAGCGCGTCGTCGACGCCGGGATCGGTATCGATCAGCAGGGGAAAGGTCACGGACTCGCCTCTCTCTGGATGGAAGAGCCGCCCATCTTAGCCGCAGTGGCGAGCCGGTTCCGCAAGATGGCGGATCAACGCTTGTAGCGCACGTAGAACCGCTTCAGGAGATAGGTGAGCCGCCCCCAGGCACCGGCCTCCTGCGCCTGCAGCAGGCGCGCGTTTTCCTCGTACAGGGACTTGAGCTGGTTGTCGCGATGCGCGATCAGCTCGCGCAGTTCGGCGACGTCACCTTCCGACAGCACGTAGCCGGGCCGGAAATGCTCGCCGAGCTGGCGGTTGACATAGTGCGTCGTGTGCTTGCCCGCCGTCTCGTCCGCCGGCCGGTCCCTCGTGTAGAAGTACAGTGCGACGGACCTGCGCGACAGATCCCGGCACTCTGCCGGCAGTTCGATCTTGTCGAAGCCGTGCCAACTGTCTTCCGTGGTTTCGAAGATCACGCAACGGTTGAAGGCGGGCACGATGCTCGCGGCGGGGCGTGTGTCCGTGTAGGGATCGCGATAGAGCTCGAGATTGCCGCCCCATGCCGCTTCCCAGCGGGGGTTGAGGTAGACGATGAGATTCAGGCGCCGATGCCAGCGCTCGCTCGGGTGGTAGTTGAAGTCGATATGGGCCTGCAGCATCTGCCCGTGCCGGTTCTCGTGCGTTCCCCCGCCGAGATAGAACGGGTCGTACAGCAGGTCGGCGATGCCGGTGAGCTCGCCGACGAGGTCGAGGAAACCGCGCGTCTGGATCGTCGCGTCCAGTTCGGCGTAACACGGTCCGAGCCCGCGGATGCGCTCCACCGTCGACTTTCCACCCGGCCGCCCGTCGTCGCTCGCGCTGTTGCCCTTTTCGAACGGCGGGAACTCCCCGAGCAGGCGGCGCGCGAATCCCTCCTCGAGGAAGTCGTCGACGACGAGGTAGCGGAACGGTTCGGCGTTCAAGAACCGCTCGCGCAGCTGTGCGCGTTGCTGAAGCACTCGGGGATTGAGCATGCCGGGCAAGCGATGGATGTCCGGCGTCGATTGTAGCCCGCGGGTCCCGGCGCCTACAGCGTCGCGGAGACGGCGAGACGCGACGTCCGCTCCGCGAGCCGGCGTCCGTGGAACTGCGGCATCGACTCAGGCGTCGACATAACGTGCCGCGGCCCCGATCCAGCGGGCCATGAGCTTCTGCGCAAGCCCCGGGTATTCGCGCAGCAGGGTCTCTCCGATGCGCTGCACGTCCGGCAGCAGATGCGCATCCCGCGCCAGGTCGGCGACGCGGAATTGCAACTGGCCGGTCTGGCGCGTACCGAGCAGTTCACCCGGCCCCCGCAGCTCGAGGTCCTTTTCCGCGATGCGGAAGCCGTCGCCGGTCTCGCGCATGACTTCCAGGCGCGCGCGCGCCATCTGCGACAGCGGGTTGCGGTACAACAGCACGCAGCTCGACGCCGCGCGGCCGCGGCCGACGCGGCCGCGCAACTGGTGCAGTTGAGCCAGCCCGAGCCGCTCCGCGTTCTCGATGACCATGAGGCTCGCGTTCGGCACGTCGACGCCGACCTCGATCACGGTCGTCGCGACGAGCAGACGCGTTTCGCCCGCCTTGAACGCCTCCATCGCGGCTTGTTTTTCTTTCGCTTTCAGGCGCCCGTGCACGAGCCCGATGCGCAGTTCCGGCAGCGCGGCCGTCAGTTCGGCGAACGCCACCTCGGCGGCCTGGGCCTCGAGCTGTTCGGATTCCTCGATCAGCGTGCAGACCCAGTACGCCTGCCGCCCTTCCGCGCATGCGGCACGGATGCGTTCGATCACCGCTCCGCGGCGCGCATCGGAGATCGCCACCGTCTGCACCGGCGTGCGCCCCGGCGGCAGCTCGTCGATGACCGACACGTCCAGGTCGGCATACGCCGTCATCGCCAGCGTGCGCGGAATCGGCGTCGCGGTCAGCACGAGCTGGTGCGGCACGATGTCGCCGTCGCGCCCCTTCTCGCTGAGCGTCAGCCGCTGATGCACGCCGAAGCGATGCTGCTCGTCGATGATCGCCAGCCCGAGACGGTGGAACTCGACCCCTTCCTGGATCAGCGCGTGCGTGCCGATCACGATCGGGGCACCGCCGGCGACCGACGCGCGCGCCTTCTCCCGCGCCCGTCCCTGCACCTTGCCCGACAGCCACACCGGCTCGATGCCGAGCGGCCGCATCCACGCGTCGAAGTTGCGCCAATGCTGTTCGGCCAGGAGTTCGGTCGGCGCGACCAGCGCTGCCTGCCAACCGCACTCGACCGCGGCCAGCGCCGCCAGCGCGGCGACCACGGTCTTGCCGGATCCGACATCGCCCTGCACCAGCCGCAGCATCGGAGAAGCGGAACCGAGATCGCGCTCGATTTCCGCGGCCACCCGCGCCTGCGCCTGCGTCAACGCGAAAGGCAACCCATCGCGCAACGCGACACGCAAGCGGCCATCGCCGAGCAAAGCCGGCGCGCGGTGACGCCGCACCTGCGCACGCAGGCGCTTGAGGCCGAGATGGTGCGTGAGCAATTCCTCGAACGCCAGGCGCTGCTGCGCCGGATGGCGACCGAGCGCGAGCGCGGCGACGTCGTCGCCCGGCTCGGGCCGATGTACGGCCAGCAGTGCTTCGCGCAAGGAAGCGAGATGCAGCGATTCGCGCAGCGGCGCCGGCACGAGTTCGAGCTCGGCGTCGGAAGGCAGCCTGTCGAGTGCGCGCTGCACCACCGCCGCCAGACGTTTCTGCCCGAGCCCTTCGGTGGTCGGATAGACCGGCGTCAACCGGTCCTCGAGCGTCACGATATCGCCGACCACGCGACGGTAGGCGGGATGCACGATCTCGGGGCCGGCCTGGCCGTACCGCACCTCGCCGAAGCAGACGAAGCGCGTGCCCGGCACGAACTGCTCCGCCTGCGAGCGGTTGAAGTGGAAGAAGCGCAAGGTCAACGTCGCTTGCGATCCGTCGCGGATCGTCACACGCAATTGCGGCCGGAAGCGGAAACCGCGCTCGACCGTTTCGACGACCCCGTCGACCTGCGCGGTTTCGCCGATACGCAAATCCCCGATCGGCGTGAGGCGCGTGCGATCCTCGTAGCGGAGCGGCAGGTGGAACCAGAGGTCCTGCACCCGCTCCAGCCCGAGCTTGCGCAATGCTTCGCCCAGGGCGGGCCCGACACCCGGCAGGCTCGACACCAGCGCACCGCCGGCATCCGCCGGCGGCACGCGAGCGGACCTGGCAGAAGCGCGCGGCATGGTCAGGACGGCGGTGCCGCGTCAGTCGAACACCGCGACCATGTCGATCTCGACCTGGGCGCCGAGCGGCAGGGCGGCGACTCCGATCGTCGAGCGTGCCGGGAACGGTTCGCGGAAGTACTGTTTCATGACCTCGTTGACCGCCGCGAAATGGCCGAGGTCGGTCAGATAGATGCCGACGCGTACGACCTGGTCGAACGACGCGTCCGCCGCCGCGAGCACGGCCTTGAGGTTCTCGAACACCTGGCGCGCCTGTGCGCCGATGTCGCCGTCGACCAGCTTGCCCGCCGCCGGATCGATCGGCGTCTGGCCGGACAGGTAGAGCGTGTTGCCGGTGCGCACGGCCTGTGAATAGGGGCCGATCGCCTTCGGTGCGCGATCGCTGTGGATGATGGTGCGTGACATGCTGGGCATCCGGACGGAAGGGTCCGGGAAGGATAGCCAAACCTCCGGTGCAATACGCGGATCCGACCGGATCCCGGACTCACACCGGATAGCGACGCACCGCCGTGACGACCTGCAGGCGGCGCACGCCGCGCATCACGTCGGCGAGATGCTTGCGGTTGCGCACCTCGATCGTGAACAGCATCGTCGCCGTCATGAGGTCGCGTTCCTTGTACTCGACGTTCTCGATGTTCGAGCCGGCGTCGGCGATCGCGGCAGCGACCTGTGCCAGCACGCCGGGCTTGTTCGCGACCTCGATGCGCAGCTCGATCTTGTAGTCGCCCTGCACTTCCTTTGCCCAGGCGATCTCGATGCAGCGTTCGGGCGACTTGCGCAGCTCCGGCATGTTCGGGCACTCGACGCGGTGCACGACGATGCCCTTGCCGGCGGAGAGGTACCCCATGATCTCGTCGCCGGGAACCGGGTGGCAGCAGTTGCCGAAACTGAGCACGCCGCGCTCGGCGCCGCTGATCAGGATCTTCTCGCTGCTGTGCGGCCGCGCCGCGTGCGGATGCTCGCCCTGCGCCGCGACCAGCACCTGCGCGACCGTATCGGCCACGCGGTTGCCGAGCGCGATGTCGGCGAGAAGTTCCTCCAGCCGCTTGTACTTCTGCTCGGCGAGATAGCGGTCGAGCACTTCGTGCGGAATGCTTTCGAGCGAGACGTCGAGCGCGTCCATCGCCCGATCGAGCATGCGATGGCCGAAATCCACCGCATCCTCGTGCTGCAGGCGCTTGAGGTGCTGGCGGATCGCCGTACGCGCGCGACCGGAGACGACCCAGTCGAGCCATTGCGGGCTCGGGGCCGCCGACGGCGCGGTGACGATCTCCACGGTCTGCCCGCTGGTGAGGCGCGTGCGCAGCGGCACCAGCTTCTTGTCCGCACGTGCGGCGACGGCATGCGAGCCGACATCGGTGTGCACGAAATACGCGAAATCGAGCGCGGTCGCGTTGCGCGGCAACGCGAGGATCGCCCCCTTCGGCGTGAACAGGTAGACCTCGTCCGGGAACAGGTCGACCTTGACGTTCTCGATGAACTCCAGCGACGACGGCATCTGCGTCTGGCGGTCGACGAGGTTCGAGACCCATTCGCGCGCCCTCGACTGCGCGCTGTTCGCCGGCGTCGATTCGCTCTTGTACGCCCAGTGCGCCGCGACGCCGCGCTCGGCGACCGCGTCCATTTCCTCGGTGCGGATCTGGATCTCGATCGGCGCGCCGAACGGACCGAACAGGCCGGTGTGCAGCGACTGGTAGCCGTTCGCCTTCGGGATCGCGATGAAGTCCTTGAAGCGCCCGTCCAGCGGTTTGTACAGGCCGTGCACGGCGCCGAGCGCGTGGTAGCAATGCGGCACGCTGTCGACCACGACGCGGAAGCCGTACACGTCCATGACCTGGGCGAACGACTTGTGCTCGCCCGCCATCTTCGAATAGATGCTGTACGGCGACTTGATGCGGCTGACGACACGGTGCGGGATGTGTTCCGCCTCGAGGCGCGCGTTCAGTGCCGTCTCGATGCGCGCCATCGCCTCCCGGCGGTTGCCGAGCACGGCACGGATGCGCTCGGCGATGACGCGGTGGCGATCCGGGTACAGCGCGCGGAAACCGAGATCCTGCAACTCGGACTTGAAGCGGTTCATGCCGAGCCGCTGCGCGATCGGCGCGTAGATGTCGAGCGTCTCGCGCGCGATGCGGCGGCGCGACTCCGGCTCCATCGAACCGAGCGTGCGCATGTTGTGCAAGCGGTCGGCGAGCTTGATCAGGATCACGCGCAGGTCGCGCGCCATCGCCAGCAGCATCTTGCGGAAACTCTCCGCAGCGGCCTCCTGGCGGCTGCGGAAACGCACCTTGTCGAGCTTGGTGACGCCGTCGACGAGTTCGACGACGGCAGGACCGAACTCGGTCTCCAGCTGCTCGCGCGTCAGCTGGGTATCTTCCAGCGTGTCGTGGAGGATCGCCGCGATGATGGTCTCGGCGTCGAGGCCGAGGTCGGCGAGGATGCTCGCGACCGCGACCGGGTGCGTGATGTAGGGCTCGCCACTCTTGCGCGTCTGCCCTTCGTGCGCGGCGGCGCCGACGAAGAAGGCCCGCCGCACGCGCAGCACCTGGTCGGTCGGCAGATAGACCGAAAGCTGCTGCTCGAGGGCCCGCACGTATGCGGGGAGCTGGGCCTCCGCCGGGGTCTTATCGGGCAAGACCGCAGTCGTGGCCATGGGCTGCTGCCGCTCAGGCGGCTCCGTTGAGGGATCCAAGCGGGGAGCGCCGGGCATCCATCAAAGGTCGTCGCCTCCCTTGCTGAGATCGTCGTCGACCTCGGCAGCGGCCCACTCCAGCGCTTCGCGTTCCTTGCGTTCGCGTTCCTGGCGGTCGATCTCGTCGATCATCGCCTGGTTGACCCTGCGGTCGGCGATCTCGCGCAGCGCGAGCACGGTCGGCTTGTCGTTCTGAGCGTCGACCGCGGCCGTCGCGCCCTTGGCCAGCTGGCGCGCGCGTTTCGTCGCCATCAGTACCAGCTCGAAGCGGTTGTCGACCACTGCGAGGCAATCTTCCACGGTGATGCGTGCCATCCCAAAATTCTCCGGAAATCAATCAAAGCCAGTGCACGGCTTCAGCGGGCCATCGACGACGGCCCGGAGGGCGACCCACAACCGGGATCGCGCGCGGGATCGGCGAAACGTCACCGAACCGCAGGCACACGAGACGCGACTTCCGCCTCCACGCGCCTCGGGAAGAGCGAACTGCCCTTTCCCAACAGACTGTTAGCCGAATGACATTGTAGCGCCCGGCATTTGTGCGGTGCAAACAAGGGGGCCTCCTCCCGCCCCGGCCCCTTCTCCTACTGCCCCTGAACCCCGATTTCGCGTAGCCTACCGGCGCGGAAAGGGAAAACCCCGTGGCCGGACGCACGCAGGCGCCCCCGCCACCCAAGCGAACTATCCATGCGACCCACAACCGATTTCGCCCGCGCCCGAGCGGGCTTGCTGGCCGCCGCCGTGGCGGTGGTGACCGGCTGCACCATAGCAAAGCCCCGCACGGACGATCCGTGGGAGGGCTTCAACCGCAAGATGTACGCGTTCAACGACGCGGCCGACAAGGCGGTGATCCGCCCCGTCGCGGTCGGCTATCGCAAGATCACCTCGCCGGACGTGCGGCGACTGGTGGCGAACTTCTTCGCCAACATCAAGATGCCGATCACGATCGTCAACGACGTGCTGCAGGCGGAACCGAAGGCGGCGCTGCACAACACCGGCCGCTTCGCCGTCAACACGACACTGGGCTTCCTCGGCCTGTTCGATCCGGCCAGCGAGATGGACCTGCCGCCGCGCGAAACCGATTTCGGCGTCACCCTGGCCAAGTGGGGCCTGCCTGAAGGCCCGTACCTCGTGCTGCCGCTGGTCGGTCCGACGACGGTGCGCGACGTCTGGCGCCTGCCGGTCGACAACTACTTCGATCCGCTCGGATGGTACGCGCGCGAGCACGACAACCTGAGCTACGCCGAGCGCTACTCGCCCAACCTGTTCTACCTGGTCACGCTGCGCTCGCGCGGCATCGACGCGGAAAGCCTCCTGGAAGGCGTCTACGACCCGTACGTCTTCTTCCGCGACGCCTATCGGCAGCGCCGCCTGTACGACATCTACGATCGCCAGCCGCCGGTGGAGCTGATCGAGCAGATGCAGGGCACGCATGACGACGACGTCGAGGACCTGCTCAAGGAACAGCAGGACTACGAGAAGCAGCAGCGCCGGAAGAAGGACGGCGACGGCCCGACGCCGCACTGATCGGAACGGGGGCGAAGCAGGCGGCCCCCGATGTTGCCTCGGCGAACCGGCGGAAGCCTCAGGCGAGGCCGAGCAGCGGCTCGACCTCACACAGATGCGCCAGCGCGCGCAGATCGGGCGATGCGCCGCTCAACCGGACCGTGCGGCCGTTCTTAGCGGCGAAGGCGGCCCAGGCGAGCAGGACCGCCAGCGTCGCGCTGTCGACGCGACGCAGTCCGGAAACGTCCACGTCCAGCGCCCCGCTGCCGTCGCCGATCAGTTCGCCGGCGCGACCGCTGGCCTTCCCCGCCTCCGCGAAACCGAGCGCGCCGGAAACGCGCGTCCGACTCGCGTCGACGCGCTCGATGCGCAAGGTCGCAGGTGCGGCCTCAGCCACCCTGCTGATCCTTTTCCATCGTCTTCAGCGCATCGGCGCCCTGCGTCTCCAGACGCCGGATCAGCGCATCGAGGCTGGACTTCTGGATCTCTGCCGAAACCTGGTTGCGGTAGTTGGTGACGTAGGAAATGCCTTCGACGATGACGTCGTACGCCTTCCACTGCGCGTCGGCCGTCTTGCGGAACGCGTAGTCCACGGCCACGGGCTTGCCGTCGTCGAGCGTGACCTGCGTGCGCACGATGGTCTTCTTGTCGTTCGTCTCGCCGCGCGTCGGCAGCACCTTCACGCGACCGCGCGTGTAGTTCAGCAGTCCTTCGGCATAGCGATGCGTGATCGACTCGTAGAACGCCTTGGCGAAGCGCGCGCGCTGCTCCGGCGACGACGAGCGCGCGTACTGGCCGAGCACCAGGATCGAGGCGTAGTCGATGTCGAAATGCGGCAGCAGGATGCCGTCGATGACCTTGATCAGCTTCTCGCGGTCGCTCTTGAGCTCGGCCTGGTGGCCGTCGATGGCCTTGCCGAGATCGTCGGCGATTCCCTGCACGATGCCCTGCGGATCGGTGGCGGCGGCACGGGCCTGCGGGAGCGCGACGACGCCGAACAGCAGGACGAACGCGAGGCCGAGGATACGCAACATGGAATGCTCCTTCACTGGTGTTGGTCGGGCGCTGGGGGCTTGGCGGAACCGTCGCCCGATTCCGCCGGCTTCGGCGAGGGCGAGCCGTTGACGAGGAACTTGCCGATGAGGTCCTCGAGCTGCAGCGAGGACTGCGTCAGCACGAATTCGTCTCCGTCCTTGAACATGTCGGGCGAGCCGCCGGGCTGCACGCCAACGTACTGATCGCCGAGTAAACCGCTGGTGAATATCGCCGCCGAGGAATCGTCCGGCAACTGGTCGAACTTCTTGTCGATCGCCAGCCGCACGCTCGCCTCGAGCTTGGCCGGATCCAGGTCGATCGCCTCGACCGAACCGATGCGCACGCCGGCGATCTTCACGGGCGCGCGCAGCTTGAGCTGGCCGACGTTGGTGAAGCTCGCCTTGAGCGTGTAGCTCTCGCCCTGGCGGAAGTTCGCGACCGAGGTCGTCTGCGTCGCGAGATAGGCCAGCGCCGCGAAACCGAGCAGGATGAAGAGGCCGGTGCCGACTTGGTAGGAACGTCGTTGGGTCATCGCTGGACCTCAGGTCAGGAATGCTGTCATCACGAAATCGAGCGCGAGCGTCGCGATCGACGAGAACACCACGGTGCGCGTCGTCGCGTAGGCGACGCCTTCGCTGGTCGGCGCGGTCGTGTAGCCGTTGAACGTCGCGATCAGCGTGCAGACCGCGCCGAACGCGACGCTCTTCCAGACGCCGTTGACGACGTCGGTCCAGACGTCGACGCTCGCGGTCATGTTCGACCAGAACGTGCCGCCGTCGAGGCCCAGCCAGCTCACGCACACGGCGTGCGCGCCGAGGATCGCCATCGCGTTGAAGACGCATGCCAGCAACGGCAGGGCGACGACGCCGGCGATGAAGCGCGGCGCGGCGACATAGGCGAGCGGATCGACCGCCATCATCTCCATCGCGGCGAGCTGGTCGGTCGCGCGCATGAGGCCGATCTCGGCGGTGATCGACGTACCCGCCCGTCCGGCGAACAGCAACGCCGTCACGACCGGGCCGAGTTCGCGGTACAGCGCCAGCGCGACCACGGTACCGCTCATCGCCGAGGCCCCGAAGCGCGACAGCACGTCGTAGAGCTGCAATCCGAGCACCGCGCCGACGAACAGGCCGCAGGTCATGATGATCACCAGGCTCATCGCACCGACGAACCAGATCTGGCGGATGGTCTCGCGGAAATGGCGCAGGCTCTTCGGCACCGCGCCGAGCACCTGCAGCAGGAACAGGCCGCAGGCGCCGACCTGCGCCAGCGCATCGCCGAGGCGGGAGGTGGGCCGTGCACTCATCGCGTGCGCTCCGGAAAGCCGAGGTCGGCGGCATAGTCGCGTGCCGGGTACTGGAACGGCACCGGGCCATCGGCCTCGCCACCGAAGAACTGCTTCGTCCAGGCCGACTCGCCCCGCGCCAGCTCGGCCGGCGTACCGTGCGCGGCGACCTTGCCGCCGGCGATCAGGTATACCTCGTCCGCCGCGCGCGCCACCGCGTCGAACTCGTGCGCGACGAGGATGCTGGTGATGCCGAGCGTGTCGTTGAGCGTGCGGATCAGCTTGAGGATCTGGTTCAGCGCGATCGGGTCGAGGCCGACGAAAGGCTCGTCGTAGAGGATCAGCATCGGGTCCCGCACGATCGCGCGGGCGAGCGCGACGCGACGCGCCATGCCGCCGGACAGCTCGTGCGGCATCAGTCCCGCCGCCCCGCGCAAGCCCACTGCCTGCAGCTTGGTCAACACGACGTTGCGCACGATCTCCTCGGGCAACCGGAGATGCTGGCGCAACGGGAACGCGACGTTCTCGAACACCGAGTAGTCGGTCAGCAGGGCCGAGTTCTGGAACAGGTAGCCGATCTTCTCGCGCAGCGCGAACAGCGCGTCGCGCGGCAGCGTCGGCACGTCGTGGCCGTCGACGCGGATCTCTCCGGCGTCCGGCCGCAACTGGCCGGTGATGTGGCGCAGCAGGGTCGTCTTGCCGGTTCCGCTGGGGCCCATGATCGCGACGATGCGGCCGCGCGGAATGTCGAGGTCGAGACGGTCGAAGATCGTCTTGCCGTTCAGCACCGTGCTGAGGCCGCGCACCTCGACGAGGGCGTCGGCGCGCTCTGGGGGATTGGCGTGGCTCACTCGGGTCCGGTCCGGAACATGGAGAAGTTCGCGCGGGCCGCGCGGCGCGCTACCTTAGCCGATGCGGCCGAAGTCCCGCCACCCGCATTCCGGCCCCGCGCGGTTCGCCCCGGGTCGCCGCAAGCGGGCTCGTGGCGCACGGCCGCCCTCCCCTCGCCGAACGATCCGCACGCATCATGCCGGGCGGAATCATTCAGTCCCGGGATTTCAGGAGGTCGTCGATCAGCGCCGCGTGACGCGCGAGCTGGGCCGATCGGCGCAAACGCTGGCAGGCCACGATCGAACGCAGGTCGGCGAGTGCCGTGGCGAAATCGTCGTTGACGACGAGGTAATCGAAATCCTCCGCGTGCGAGACCTCCTCGCGCGAGTCGGCGAGGCGACGCGCGATCGTCGCCGCGTCGTCCGAAGCGCGCGAACGCAGGCGGCGCTCCAGCTCGGCCCGCGACGGCGGCAGGATGAACACGCTGATGCACTCGGGCATCGCCTCGCGCACCTGGCGGGCTCCCTGCCAATCGATTTCCAGCAGCACGTCGCGCCCCTGCGCGAGCAACGGCTCCACCGCACTGCGCGCCGTACCTTTGAGATCGCCGTGCACGTTGGCGTACTCGTAGAACAGGCCGTTGGCGGCCATGCGCTGGAACACTTCGCGCGAGACGAAGTGGTAGTGCCTGCCGTCGACCTCTCCCGGCCGCGGCAGGCGCGACGTATAGGACACCGACAGGCCGATGCCGGGCTCGCGCTCCAGCAACGCGTTGACGAGGCTGGTCTTGCCGGAGCCCGAAGGCGCCGCGACGATGTAGAGGGTTCCGCTCATTCGAGGTTCTGGACCTGTTCGCGCATCTGTTCGATGAGGACCTTCAGCTCGACCGCGGCGTTGGTCGTGCGCGGATCGGCCGCCTTCGAACCGAGCGTGTTGGCCTCGCGGTTGAATTCCTGCATGAGGAAGTCGAGGCGGCGGCCGACGGCTTCCTTCAGGCGGAAGATGCGGCGGGCCTCCGCGACGTGGGCGGTCAGGCGATCGAGTTCCTCGTCGACGTCGATGCGCTGCAGTTGCATGACGACCTCCTGCTCGATGCGCCCCGGCTCCAGCGGCAGCTTGAGGTCGGCGATGCGCGCGTCGAAGCGCGTGCGCAGCGCGGTGCGGACTTCGGGCAGATGCTCGCGCACTTCGGCGACGATGCGTTCGATGCCGTCGAGCCGCTCGCTCATGAAGGCACCGAGCCGTTCGCCTTCGCGGGCACGTGTGGCGACCATGTCGTCGAGCGCCGCGTCGAGCACGTTCAACGCAGAAGCGCGCAAGGCGTCGAGATCCGTGCCGCGATCGACCAGCACGCCGGGAAACGACAGCAGGGAAGTGAAGTCGACGCGGATCTCCGGGAACTTCGCCGACAGGGAGTTCACGGTTTCGGCGAGCCGCGCGACGCGCTCCTCGTCGACGGTGATCGCGGACGCCTCGGCCACGGCCGGCTTCCAGCGCAGGCCGAGATCGACCTTGCCGCGCGCCAGCCGGGCGGCGACGCGCTCGCGGATCGCGGGCTCGAGCGAGCGAAGCTCGTCCGGCAGGCGCAGGCCGAGTTCGAGATAGCGGTGGTTGACCGAGCGCAACTCGATCGCCAGCGTGCCGTGACCCGTATCCGCTTCGGCGCTGGCAAAGGCGGTCATGCTGCGCAACATCGGCGATTCCTGGAATGAGAGTGGCCCGCAGGAGCCGGCATCCTGCCGCCACCTGCAAGAAATACGGTCGCGGCGGAGCCGCACCACCTTCTCCGCAACAGGTACTTCCGCACCCGCCGGGACGGTGCGTTCCCGCACCGGAGCGGCTTTCGGACCGCTCGAAAAGGGCGCAATGGTAAACTGCGCGGCCCCGTTCCCAAAGCACAGGCATCCATGAGCCTCGCCCGCCCGTCCGGCCGCCGCGCCGATGAATTGCGCCCGGTCAGCATCGAGCGCCACTACACGCGCCACGCGGAAGGCTCCGTGCTGGTCGCTTTCGGCGACACGCGCGTCCTCTGCACGGCCAGCGTGGAGGAGAAGGTTCCGCCGTTCTTGCGCGGCAAGGGCGAGGGCTGGGTCACGGCCGAGTACGGCATGCTCCCCCGCTCCACCCACGACCGGATGCAGCGGGAGGCGGCGCGCGGCAAGCAGGGCGGCCGCACGCTGGAGATCCAGCGGCTGGTGGGGCGGGCGCTGCGGGCGGCGGTGGACCTGCGGGCCATGGGGCCCCGGACCATCACCCTCGACTGCGACGTCATCCAGGCCGACGGCGGCACCCGCACCGCNNAAGAACCTCGCCCAGGACCCGGTGAAGCGGAGCGTGGCCGCCGTCTCGGTGGGCATCGCCGGCGGTCAGGTGGCCCTCGACCTCGACTACGGCGAGGACTCCACCGCCGAGGTGGACATGAACGTGGTGGCCACCGGGCAGGGGGAGCTGGTGGAGGTGCAGGGCACGGCGGAGGGGAAGCCCTTCCCCCGGGCCGACCTGGACCGGATGCTGGAGGTGGCGCTGGAGGGGATCGCCACCCTGACGCAGCTCCAGGCCGCGGCGCTGCGATGAGCCGGCTGCGGGTCCTCTTCGGCACCACCAACCCGGGGAAGCTGCGCGAGCTCCGGCGGATGGTGGCTGGCCTGGACGTGGAGGTGATCGGGCCGGAGGACCTGCCGGAGCCGCTGCCGGAGGTGGTGGAGGACGGGGCCACCTTCGCCGCCAACGCGGCCAAGAAGGCGGTGGGCTGGGCCGGCTGGTCGGGGCTCCACACCCTGGCCGACGACTCGGGCCTGTGCGTGGACGCGCTGGGCGGCGCCCCGGGCGTCCACTCCGCCCGCTGGTCCGACCTCTACCCCGACCCCGCGCCG
>DBMH01000126.1:0-2832 GCA_002297645.1 Rhodanobacteraceae bacterium UBA703
GGTGCACCGGCCGGAGGCGCGCGTCAGTCGTCGTCGGCCTTCGGCTTCCAGGCCTCGGTGAGCTGCTTCTGCACCTGCGGCGGCACCGGTTCGTAGTGGCTGAACTCGATCGCGTAGCGGCCCTGGCCGCCGGTCATCGCCTTCAGTTCGGTCTGGTAGTCCGCGACCTCCGCCAGCGGCACCTGCGCCTTGATGACGATCTCGCCGCCGCGCAGGCTGTCGGTGCCGTTGATGCGCGCGCGCTTCGACGACAGGCCGCCGGTGACGTCGCCCATGTGCGCGTCGGGCACGGTCACGTCGAGATTGACGATCGGTTCGAGCACCTGCGGGCGGGCCTTGGCGATCGCGTCGAGGAAGGCCTTCTTGCCGGCGGAGACGAAGGCGACTTCCTTCGAATCCACCGGGTGGTACTTGCCGTCGTAGACGATCACGCGCACGTCCTGCAACTGGTAGCCGGCGATCGCGCCGTGCTCCAGCACCTGGCGCACGCCCTTCTCGACGGCCGGGATGAACTGGTTGGGTATCGTGCCGCCCTTGACCTCGTCGGCGAACTCGAAGCCGGTGCCGCGCGGCAGCGGCTCCACGCGCAGGAAGACTTCGCCGAACTGGCCGGCGCCGCCGGTCTGCTTCTTGTGGCGATGGTGGCCTTCGGCCATGGCGGCGATCGTCTCGCGATAGGCGATCCGCGGCGGCCGAGTCGTCACCTCGACGCCGTAGCGCTCCTTCATGCGCTCGAGCATCAGCTTCAGGTGCAGGTCGGACAGGCCGCGGATGATCGTCTCGTTGAGTTCCTTGTTGTGCTCGACGCGGAAGCAGGGGTCTTCCTCGCCGAGCCGCGCCAGCGCGCTCGCGAGCTTCTGCTCCTGTCCCTTGTGCGCCGGGGCGACGGCGAGCCCGAACATCGGCAGCGGGAAGTCGAGCGGCTTCAGGTGGATCTGGTCCTCGTCGTGCGAATCGTGCAGCACGGCGTCGAAGTGGATTTCCTCGATCTTGGCCACGGCGGCGATGTCGCCCGGGATCGCCTTCTCGATCTCCGCGTGGTCCTTGCCCTTGAGCCGGAACAGGTGGCCGACCTTGAACGGCTTCTTGCCGTCGTCGATGAACAGCTGCGTGTCGCGACGGACGGTGCCCTGGTAGACGCGGAACACGCTGAGCTTGCCGACGAAGGGATCATTGACGATCTTGAACACGTCGGCGACGACGTGCCGGTCCGGATCGGGAACGGCGTCGATCGGCTGCGCGCTCGCGCCGGCGCCTTTTTCGAACAACGGCGGATTGCCTTCCTTGGGATTCGGCAGCAGCTTCGCGGCGAGCTGCAGGAACTCCTTCACGCCGATGCCGCTGCGCGCCGAGACGAAGCAGATGGGCACGAGATGACCCTCGCGCAGGCACTGCTCGAAGGCGTCGTGCAGCTCCTGCCCGGAGAGCCCGGACTCGCCGACGTCGAGGTAGTGGTCCATGACCGTCTCGTTGATCTCGACGACCTGGTCGATGATGTGCTGGTGCGCCGCGGCGACGGACGAGAACTCCGCCTCGCCGCTCGGCTGGAAGAAACAGTCGACCACCGCGCCGCGTCCCTTGGCCGGCAGGTTGATCGGCAGGCATTCGCCGCCGAATTCGTCGCGCAGCGCCTCGACCACGCCCGCGAGATCGGCCCCTTCGTGGTCGATCTTGTTGACGACGATCACGCGGCACAGGTTGCGCTGCTTCGCGCGCTCCATCAGCCGCCGCGTCGAATGCGCGATGCCGACCACGGCGTCGACGACGATCGCGCAGGTCTCGACCGCCGCCAGCGCCGGCAGCGTGGCGCCGCGGAATTCGGGAAACCCGGGCGTGTCGATCAGGTTCAGGTGCACGTCGTCGAGGTCGATCGAGGCGATCGCGCTGCCGATCGAGTGCTTGCGTTCCTTTTCCATCGGATCGTGGTCGGAGACGGTCGTTCCGCGCTCGACCGAGCCTGCCGTCTGGATCGCGCCGCCGGCATGCAGCAGGGCTTCGAACAGCGTGGTTTTGCCGGCGCCCGCCTGTCCTGCGAGTGCGACGTTCCGGATGCCATCGGTGGTGTACGACATGACTGGAGCCTCCCGTGTGGAATGTCGGAAGGCCGCCTCCAGGCGGTCTCCCGAATCGACGGCGACGGCTCGCGGCCGCCCCGCCTCCGCCGATCCAGCACTGGCGTGCTCGATCGCGAGCAAGCCGTCCTGGCTTGCGGACGTCTCGGGGGCCGTCATGGTCGTCCGTGCGGCGACGCGGCCGGATCGGTGCGTCGCGACGGGGACGGTCATGGCGGGAGCGCAGCATTGCCCTGTGGCGCAGCGCCGCGCCGGAATAGACTTCCGCCTTCGCAAAGGCGGGTCAAGTGGCAATGCGCGAGAACGAGACAGAGACGCCGACCGTGGTCTGCGTGCACGGCGCCGGTGGCGGCGGCTGGGAATGGGCGATCTGGGCGCGCGTGCTCGCGGCGCAGGGCTGGAGCGTGGTCGCGCCGGACCTGCGGCCGGTGGCGGAGGGCATCGAGCGCACGCGCTACGCCGACTACCGGGCACAGGTGGTCGACTGGTGTCGAAGTGTCGAGGGACCGGTCGTGCTGGCCGGTGCCAGCCTCGGCGGTTCGCTGGCGCTCGCCGCTGCGATCGACGCGGACGTGCAGGCGCTGGTCCTCGTCAATCCGCTGGTTCCGCGCAGCCTCCCGGCCGCGCCGCGCCCGTCCCTGATTCCCTGGGGCCGGCGGCGCTCGCTCGCCGGCACGCGCCGCGCGATGCACGATGCGGACGATGCGGCCTGCCTGTATGCGTTGCGGCGCTGGCGCGACGAATCCGGCGCCGTGCTCGA
>DBMH01000126.1:2870-16921 GCA_002297645.1 Rhodanobacteraceae bacterium UBA703
TGGTACTCGCCGGCGCGCTCGACGAGGACACGCCACCGGCCCTGAGCCGTGCCCTCGCCATCCGGCTCGACGCGGATTTCGAATGCCTTCCGGATACCGGCCACGTCGGTCCGTTGCTCGGCCGCGGCGCCGCGGACGTGGCCGGGCGCGCGGCCGGCTGGCTGCGGTCGCGGCGGAATTTCCCCGCGCTGTCCGAGCGCGCAGGCCTTGCCGGTTGATCGCCTGCCGGCGGAATCCAAAGCAGCGCCCAGCTGTCCGGTGGAGCCCGTATGATGGCGTTCGCCCGGCGGCGGGCTGCGTTTCCGGTCCCCGGTTCCTGGTCGTGGATCCGGATCGGTCACCTGGCGATCCCACCGGACCGAAGCCGCCTCGCGGCGCGGCATGATCCGGGCGTCGGGTCGTCGGGCGCAATGCGAGGGAGGTCCCCGGTGGATGGCATCTACCAGATCACGCCGT
The DNA here is from genome assembly GCA_002297645.1 of Rhodanobacteraceae bacterium UBA703. Lineage (GTDB taxonomy): Bacteria > Pseudomonadota > Gammaproteobacteria > Xanthomonadales > Rhodanobacteraceae > Dokdonella_A. The sequence continues at coordinate 3,327 of DBMH01000126.1, forward strand.
TCCTGCACGTGCCGGACATGAGCGACGCGCTCTCGTTCTTCTGCGACATCCTTCCATTCGAACTCCGGTACAGGGAAGGCAACTACGCCTATCTCGAGTTGGGCGGATGCGGGCTGCGCCTGCTCGAAGAGCCCGCACGCCGGCTCACCGCCGACGGGAAGGCCCGGGTGGCGATCTGCATCGACGTGGCCGACGTCGATGCGCTGTACGCACGGCTCGGCCCCGCGCTCGCGCGGTTGCCGTCGGATCGCGTGGAGCCGTTGAAGAACATGCCTTACCGCCAACGGGAGTTCCAGGTGCGCATGCCGGACGGCGACTGGCTCAATTTCACCGCTCCCGTGGCCTGACGGTTCGATCGAGCCGACGCCGCTTCGTGGTGCGGCTCGATGCATCCTGGTGGGTACGCTCCGGTGATCGCCTATGGCGCGGGGCCTTCCGCCGCCGATCCGTCGCACGGTGCCGAACGACGCATCGCGCCGCGGCATCCGACTTCGATTTCCGGGGCTCGTCCTCGATCCGCGAGCCATTCGGGACGACGGCGTGGCCGGATCGGTGGCGCGCCGCCGGCGAGTCGCATCCGCGCGGCGCAACGGTGGACACGGAATGGCGGCCGGGTTCAGGTCTCCCCGTGCGGCGTTTAACGAGGCTTTAGCGCCGCATCACTATCCTCGCCGCTTTGTCCTTCGCGCCGACCTTCGTGGCACCGCAACGCTTCGATCCGCCACCTTCCGCGTCGCCGCTGCGGACCCCGCGCAGGGAGACGCTGTCGTCCGATCCCGCCTCGCTGCATTTCGCGGCCGACGCCCTTCCGTGGCAGCGCAGCCTGCGCTGGAGCCGGCCGTTGCGCGACCGCCGCGTGATCGCGATCTGCGGCTTGCTGGCGTTCCTGGTCGTGGTGATCGAGCTGGCCGGCTTCGCGCTGGGCATGAAGCCGCTGCGCCAGCCGCCTCGCGTCGATCGCACGATCCATGTCGTGCTGATCGAGCCGGAGCCGCCTCCGCCGCCGGCGCCGCCGGAACCCGAACCGCCGGAGATCGTGCGTCGTGCCAGCCGCATCGCGATCGACACGCCGACGGTCCGCACCCGGACGCCTCCGCCGGAGCGAAGCGAATCGAACGAAGCCAACGCCCGCATCGGCAGCGCCGGAGTCGCCGCCCCGCAGCTGTTCAATCCGGACGGTTCGGTCCGCCTCGGCGGCGTCGGGGCGATCGCGGCTCCGCCGGCGAAGCCCGAGAATCCGCGCCAGGCCGCGCAGGCCCGCTGGGCCGAGATCCAGAAGCGCGGCAACCCGCTGGACTGCAAGAAGACGCGGCTCTCCAGCGCGTTCGAGCCCGACCAGAGCCTCGGTGACAAGGTCGCTGGCAAGTACCTGAAATGGATCGGCCTCGCCGACGGCGAAGCGATCGCGCATCGCCGCCAGCAGCGCGCCGCTTCGGGCGGCTGCGAACCCGCGGAATGACATCCTCTCGTGGCGGCGCCGATCCCGGCGTGCCGCTGCGCCGAGGTCTCGCACTCGCGGCCACGCTGCTGCTGAACCTGGCGTTTCTCGCCGGGCTGGCCCTTCTGATGCGTCCGGGAGTGCCGGAGCCGGTATCGATCGTCGCCCGCGAGCCGCACGACATCATCCAGGCGCGGCTGATCGAGGCGCCTTCGTCCGTACCGCCGCCTGCGATGGCCGAAATCCCCCTGCGAGCCGGTGTACCGTCCGCGCCGCCGGCTTTTCCCACGTCGCCTCCCCGCGTGCGAGCGGCGAGGGGACCGAGTCGTTCCGATGCCACATCGCCCGCGGCGGCGGTCGCTTCCGTGCCGTCCGACGTGCCGACGCCGCAGTTCTTCGACACCGATGGCCGGGTACGCCTGCCCGAGGCGGTCGCCGACTCCACGGAAAAACCGTTCCCGCAACGTCCGCCCGTGCCGGCCGAAGGCAATCCGCTGGTGCATCGCGAGGCGTTGCCGTACGAACCGACGCGTTTCGACAAGTACTTCCCGCCCGTGCGCGAGACGCTCGGCGGCGAACTCGTGCGCAAGGCGACCGTGGAGCGCACGGTGCGGACAGCCGGCGGCATGCAGATCACCTGCGCATGGGTGCTGTTCTTCGGCGGTTGCGGCTGGGGCCATGCGCCGGTCGCGCCGATCGAGGAACTCAAGGCGATGCGCGTAGAACTGCCGCCGCTGAAGCCATCGGTTCCGGATGGCGCGGGCGTCGACGCGAACGCCGCTCCGGCCGCGACGGAATCCTCCGGGCCGGACTGAGAGCGACGGCGTCTGCCGGGCGGGCTTGCGCGCAGGTATCCTTCGCGCAAGCCGGCGTCGTCCTTCGGTGCGACGCGCCCCTCCCCAGACTTCATCACATGTTCCCAGGCATGCAGGACCGGGATCTTCCCTTGTGCGTCGATCTCGACGGCACGCTGGTACGCACGGATCTGTCGATCGAGGGCGCGCTTGCGCTGCTGCGACGCAATCCATTGAACCTCTTCGCGCTGCTGGCGTGGCTGCTGCGCGGCCGTGCGCACTTCAAGCGCGAGGTCGCGCGGAGGACGCGCGTGAATGCCGCATCGCTGCCGTACGACGCGCGCGTGCTGCAGTGGCTGCGCGATGTCGGCCCGTCGCGCCGGCGCGTGCTGTGCACGGCCTCCGACCAGGCCGTCGCCGATGCCGTTGCGGCCGAGGCCGGCTGCTTCGACGAGGCGATCGGCAGCGACGGCGAGCGCAATCTCGGCGGTCGCGCCAAACGCGACGAACTGGTCGCGCGCTACGGCGAGCGCGGCTTCGACTACGCCGGCAATGCGCCGCCGGACCGGCACGTCTGGCACCGCGCACGCCATGCGATCGTCGTGAACGCGTCTCCCCGGCTGCTGGCGCGCGTGCGCCGCGAGTGCGACGTCGAACGCGTGTTCGAGCGTCGCGGCGGCGGCTGGCGTACCTGGCTGCGCGCGTTGCGCCCGCACCAGTGGCTGAAGAACCTGCTGGTGTTCGTGCCGATCGCCGGCGCGCACCGGATCTTCGAGCCGGACGCCGCATTCGCCGCCGGCCTCGCCTTCGTCGCGTTCAGCCTGTGCGCTTCGGCGGCCTACGTGCTGAACGACCTGCTCGACCTCGACGCGGATCGCCGCCATCCGGTCAAGCGCCGGCGGCCGTTCGCGGCGGGCGACCTGCCGGTGGCAGCGGGGCTCGTCGCCGCGCCGCTGCTGGCGCTGGCGGCCTTCGCGGGCGCGATCCTCCTGTTGCCGACGGCCTTCGTGCTGGCGCTGCTCGTGTACGGCGTCACGACGCTGGCGTACTCGCTGTTCCTGAAGCGTCTCGTCGCGCTCGACGTGCTCACGCTGGCCGCGCTCTACACGGTGCGCATCATCGGCGGCGCCGTCGCGGTGCCGGTGGAGGCCTCGTGGTGGCTGCTGGCGTCTTCGATGTGCCTGTTCCTGAGCCTGGCCATGGTCAAGCGGCACGCGGAGCTGCATCGCCTCGCGAGCGGCGACGGAGCGAAGGCGGCCGGGCGCGGCTACGCGGTCGGCGACCTCGGCTTCGTGCGCCGGCTGGGTGAGGGCAGCGGATACCTCAGCGTGGTCGTGCTCGCGTTCTACGTCGACAGCACGCGCAGCGCGATGCTGTACCGGCATCCGTCGGTCCTGTGGCTGCTGACGCCGCTGCTGCTGTTCTGGATCCACCGCGTCTGGCGCCTGGCGCGGCGCGGCGCGATGCACGAGGACCCGGTCGTGTTCGCGCTGACCGATCGCGTCAGCCTCGTCGTGCTCGTCGTGTTCGCGCTGGTGATCGCGTCGGCGATCTGACCGGAGCGCCGCTGCCGGGAGGCGGAAGGCTGCTTCCGCGCGATCCCGGCCGGACGGCTCACAGACGCTTCAGCAATTCCGGCATCAGCGGCAGCTTGCGCACGCGCACCGTGGTCGCGGCGTGGACGGCGTTGGCGAGCGCGGGGGCGGCGCCCGGCACGCCGATCTCGCCGGCTCCGCTGGGATCGGCGTCGGACTCGACCAGCGTCACCTCGACGTTGCGCGGCGCATGCGCCATGCGCAGCAGCGGGTAGTCGGGGAAGTTCTTCTGCTGAACCTGGCCTTCCTTGACAGTGACGGCCAGGTTCAGTGCGGTCGAGATCGCGTCGATCGTGCCACCCATCATCTGCGCCTGCGCGCCGAGCGGATTGATCACGCGTCCGATGTCGGCGACGCAGACGACGCGATGGATGATCAGGTCGTTGCCCTCGACCGAGACCTCGAATGCGTGCGCGGCGTAGCCGCCGAACGTGAAATGGCAGGCGAGGCCGAGGCCGTGGCCGTCGCTGCGGCGCGCGCCCCAGCCGATCTTCTCGGCGGCGATCTTCAGCACGTTCGCCATGCGACCGGTGTCGAACACCGGTCCGCCATGGCCTTCGTAGGGGATCTGGCGCGGTTCGCCGAGCAGGTCGAGGCGCAGCGCCAGCGCGTCCTGCTTCGTCGCGACGGCGATCTCGTCGATGAAGCACTGGATCGCGAAGGCCTGGAACGTGTGCACCGGTGCGCGCCACGGGCCGCGCGGCAGGCCGGATTCGAGCGCGAAGAAGCGCTTGTCGAGATTGGCGACGAGGCCGGCCGGGAAGTCGTCCGCACCGATCGTGCCGCTCCACGCCGGGCGTTTCGCGGCGGCATCGTTGCGGTAGCCGAGCGGCGTGGCGGCGACGCGATGCGACCAGCCGGTGACCTGCTTCTTGCGGTCGAGCGTCGCGGCCATCGCGTGCACGCCGAATGGCCGGTAGAAGTCGTGCTGCAGGTCGTCCTCGCGCGTCCACATCAGCTTGACCGGCTTGCCCGCTTCCTTCGCGATCACCACCGCTTCGGCGACGAAGTCGTTGCGCAGGCGCCGGCCGAAGCCGCCGCCGGCCCGCGTCATGCGGATCTCGATCGCCTTGCGCGGCAGGCCGGTCATGCGCGAGATCAGCTCGGAGGCGCCGTCCGGATCCTGCAGCGAGGCGACCAGGCGCGCGCGGTCCTGGTTGATCTCGATCAGCGCGCCGGGCGGCTCCATCGTCGCATGGGCGAGGAACGGCATCTCGTAGCGTGCCTCGACGACCAGGCGCGCCTGCTTGCGCGCCTTGGCGAAGTCGCCGTCGGCGCGGACTTCGAGCCCGTCCTCGTCGTTGTCGAGCAGCTCGTGCGCGCGCGCGGCGAGGGCGGTGGTGGACTCCTTCGTCCACGGGCCCGGTTTCCATCCGATCTTCAGCGCCTCGCGTCCCTTCAGCGCGGACCAGGTGTTCGTCGCGAGTACGGCCACGCCGGCGGCGAGGACGCCGTCGAACGGCGCGTCCGGCTTCGGGCCGGGGATCGCGACGACGTCGCGCACGCCGGCGACCTTGCGCGTTTCGGTGTCGTCGAACGAGTCGAGCGTGCCGTCGAGGTGAGGGCAGCGCGCGATCACCGCGACGAGGGCATTCGCGGCCCAGGCGTCGATGCCGTACTGGCTGCGTCCAGTGACGATCGCGCGCGCGTCGGCGGTGCGGATCGGCTGGCCGATGATGCGGTACTGCGCCGGGGACTTCAGGGGGACCGGCTTGTCCGGCAGGGACAGGCTGGCGGCGCTGCGCGCGAGTGCGCCGTAGCTGAGCGTGCGGCCGTCCGGCGCGATCACCTCGCCGGCCTCGGTGCGCAGCGAGTCGGCGGCGATCTTCCACTCCGCGGCCGCCGCCTGCAGCAGCAGCCAGCGGGCGGTCGCTCCGGCCTGGCGCAGGTCCTTCCAACCGTTGGGGATGCTGGTGCTGCCGCCGGCGCCCTGGTCGCCGTAGCGATTGGACGGCCCCTTGTCGGTGTCGGCGTAGCCGTACGGAAGCTGCACGACCAGTACCTGCGACCAGTCGACGTCGAGTTCCTCGGCGATCAGCATCGGCAGCGAGGTCATCACGCCCTGGCCGATTTCGCAGCCGCGCGCGCCGATCACGACGCGGTTGTCGCGCTCGATGCGCACGAAGGGACCGACCGCGGTGAGGTCCTCGCCGAGCAGTTCCGGCTCGATCTCCTGCGCGCGCGCCAGGCGCACGCCGACCAGCAGCGCGCCGCCGGCGGCGAGCGACACCGAGAGGAAACGCCGGCGCCCCGCGTCGACGGGGGCGGCATCGCGCCGGCTCACTTGCCCTGGCCCTGCGCGAGGGCCGCGGCACGCAGGATCGCCTTGCGTATGCGCGGGTAGGTGCCGCAGCGGCACAGGTTGGTGATCGCCGAGATGTCGTCCTCGCCGGGCTTGGGGCGGCGCTTGAGCAGGTCGACCGCGGCGAGGATCTGTCCGGCCTGGCAATAGCCGCACTGCGCCACGTCTTCTTCGATCCAGGCCTGCTGCACGGGGTGCAGCGCGTCGGTCTCGAGCCCTTCGATCGTCGTGACGCTGTGGCCCGCCGCCGCCTGCATCGGCAGCATGCACGAACGCGTGGCCTTGCCGTCGACGAGCACGGTGCAGGCGCCGCAGGCGCCGACGCCGCAGCCGTACTTGGTGCCCGTCAGGCGCAACGTGTCGCGCAGGAACCACAGCAGTGGCATCTGCGGATCGCCTTCGTGGTAGTACGGCTTGTCGTTGATCGACAGCGCCAGAGGCGCGGGCGGCTGCGCCGGTGCCCGCTTGGCCGGCGCGGGGGCCGCGTTTTCGGATTGGCTCATGCGATTCTCCGCGATTTCCGCGGCGGCGCAGGCGCCGGCGCGGATCATTGGCCGGATTGTCGCATCCCCTGCGGCGGTCGCACAGGCGTCCGCGGCAGGAAAGAAAACGGGCGCCGCACGGCGTCCTTGCGTGCGGCGCCCGAAGTCCAGGCGAGATTGGGGGAAGCTCCCCTGGACAAGGTCCGGATTCGGGCGGGAACCGGACCGCGCGAGCGCATCCTTGCGGTCGCACCAGCCCCTGTGGAGGGCATACGTCCTTCCGTGAACCTCATCGGGCCTGCGGAAGGCTTGAAGATTTCCGGGCTACTGCGTGCAATCGATGCCGGCCGAGCTGTGCGCGACGACCACGTTGCCGACGAGCGTGTTGAGCACGTTTAGCGTCAGGCGCAGGCCGTTCGAGGTCTTCTTGAGGGAAGAGACCCCATCGCCTTCGACGACCTGCTCGTTCAGCAGCAGCGTCGCACCGGCGATACCGAGCCCGGACAGGTCGACGCCCGTGTTCGGTGGCGGATTCAGCGGGATCGGCACGTTGATGCCGAGGATCGACAGCTTCACGTTGCCGAGTGTGGCCGAATCGTCCGGACCGGTGCCGGGCGCTCCGCTGCCGCCGGCACTGAGGTTCCGCTCGTCGAAGCCGTTGCCGAAGAGGATCTCGTCCAGCAGGCCGGAGACCGTCGCGCCGCGCGCCAGCGGTGCACAGTGTCCCGCCACCAGCGACTTGGAGCGGATCACGTCCGCCTTCAGCGACAGCAGGCTGGCGCCGGCCAGGCCGACGGCGCTGAGGTTGAGGTCGGCCACCTGGCTCTGGCCGGCGATGCCGCTGATCGACGTGTCGGGCTGGTATTCCGCTTCCGAGGCGAGCACGCCGGTCGTCACGCGCGCGAGCAGCGCATTGCCGATGTCGATGCCGGTGACCTGGTTGGAATCGTTGGCGGCCGACGTGGCGCCATTGATCTGTGCGGATGCCTGAGCCGAGACGTTCAGCGCCGGGATGCCGAGGACGCTGAGCGAGATCTGCAGATCCCATGCGTCGGCGTTGCCCACTTCGGCGAAGGCCGGGGCGGCGCTTCCCGCGAGAGCGAGCGCCACTCCGAAAGCGACGCTTCGACAAGAACGGCTGGATCGGGATTGGGTATCGCGGGACATGGTGTGTCTCCCTGCTGTCTGGCCGGGAAACCATGGTCTTTCCGCCCTGTTCCGCCCAAGCTGTCTTTTTTGACAGGGGAACATCGGTGAATCTTCACGCCGCATGGATGTCGGTGCGCCTACCCTGCTGCGCTTTCGAAATGAAGAAGCCGTGAAGGCGTGGCGGGCGCGGTTTCCCGCATCCGCGGCTTCGTGTCGTTGCCCGAGCCGTCCGTGTGCCTTCGTCTCCCGATGCCCGGAGGCGGAGCGATGCCGTTCCGGCGGATTCGCGCGGTTCTTCCGGTGCGCGCTTCAACTCCCGCTCTTGCGCACCGGCAGCCGCCTCCAGAGGAAGTACACCGGCAGCCCAGCCAGCGTGATCAGCGCGCCCATGCCGGCGTCGCCCGGATGCGTCCAGATCGTCACGGCGACGACCCCGAGCACGATGGCGAGAAAGGCCAGCGGAAGCACCGGATACCATGGTGTGCGGAACGGAACGGGTTCGGCCGCGCGCAGGCGCCGGTACCAGAACAGCGTCGCGATGACCGCCGCCATGCCGAGCCAGTCGCCGACGGTCGAATAGTTCAGCAACTGGTCGAAGGTGCCGGTCAGCGCGAGAGCGCTGGCCCAGGCCGCGAGCAGCAGCAGGGCGACATTGGGCGAGCGCCAGCGCGGATGCAGGCGGGCGGCGGAACGGAAGAACACGCCGTCCGCGCCCATGACCTGGAAGACGCGCGCCGCGCCGATCATCGAGATGTTGCAGAAGCCGAGCGTCGAGATCGCGATGCCGGCCGCGATCAGGCGCGCGCCGGGTTCGCCGAACGCGCGGCGCATCAGGTCGGCCGCCGGCGCGGAACTGGCCGCGAGGCCGTCGTGACCGAGTACCGCGAGGTAGGCGAGGTTGGCGAGCAGGTAGCAGGCGGCGACCAGCAGCATGCCGAACACCAGCGCGCGCGGCAGGGTGCCCTGCGGATCGCGCACTTCGCCGGCGATGTCGTTGACGTAGTACCAGCCGCCGTAGGAGAACAGCACCGGCATCAGCGCGCCGAAGAAGGCGAACGGGCTGACGCCGGCGGCCGGCGTGCTCGGTGCCGGTGCGCCGCCGACCGACAGGCCGATCGCGATCAGCGCCGCGATCGCGGCGAGTTTCAGCACGGTCAGGACGTTCTGCGCGAGCGAGCCGGCACGGATCCCGAACCAGTTGATGCCGGCGAGGAACACGATCGTGCCGACGGCGTACGGGCCGGGGTTCGCCAGTTCCACGCCGATCGCCGCGCCGGCGTACTGCACGAACACGGTCGCGACGGCGGCGAGCGCGCCGGAATGGTTCACGACGAGCAGGTTCCAGCCGTACACGAAGGCGACGACCAGGCCGAACGACTCGCGCAGGTAGACGTAGCCGCCGCCGGCCTGCGGGCGGCGCGCGCCGAGTTCGGCGTAGCACAGCGCACCGATCAGCGCGACGGCGCCGCCGATCGCCCAGGCCGCGAGCACCTCGGTCGCCGAGCCGGTCTGCCGCGCGATCGCCGCCGGCGTCAGGAAGATGCCCGATCCGATCACGCCGCCGACGACGACCATCGCGGCGTCCCAGGTACCCAGGCGGCGCGCGTAGCCGACTTCGCTGGATCGTTCCATGCGGTTCACCGTGCGGAAGGACGCGGCAGCATCGCGGTTCGCGGCGGATGTGTCGAGAGCGGCGATGTCGGCACGACGGGGCCGCGGATCCTTCACCGGCCGGTTCGACGTGGAGGGGCGCGGCGGCATTCGGCCGCGACTCGATGGTGTGTCGCGCGCGGCCGCGCGGGCAATCCGACGCGATCGCCCGCCGGGCGCCGGTACGTGGCAGGAGGCGGAGGCCCGCTTCCTGCCATCCCGCGCCGGCCTGTTGACCGGCATCCGCCTATGGCCCTAGATTCCGCCGGCCCGCGGGCCGATTTTGCGGTCGGGCGGCCACGAAATCTGCGCCCCGCGCAGGCAAGACCCGGGAAATCCCGCAAGGGATGCATGTGATCGATTGGCAAAATCGGCTCCGTCATACGGCACGCCGCCGCGTCGGGTGCCTGCATGCTGACCATGGAATCGGCGCGGCCTCGCCCGCGTCTTCCGTGGCATTCGCGCTCGCGGATCCCGCGCAGTCCTTCGCCGGGCTCGTCGGGTCGTCCGATCGCGCGAAACGATCGTCCCGCCGTCTCGTGGCGGTTCGACCGGCCGCCGACTCGGCGCGCGCGGATTTCTTTGCGCATCGCGGCCGACCTCCGGATGGGTAGGCCGCCGGTGTTTCCGTCGCGCGACGGGGACACCGTCATGCGCACGTGCGAAAGGCGGCCCGGCCGCCGTCATCAACTGTTCTTGGGGGATTGAATGAGCGTGAAGTCGATACGATGGGGCTGGGGCCTGCTGCTGGGCCTGCTGGTGGTGATGCCGGCGGCGGTGTCCGCCGAGGAGGAGGGCGAGCGCGACGATGCCACCGCGCGCCGCAAGGCGATGGCGGAGTGGTACAACGACGACTACGCCAAGGGCAGCGACGGCGGACTCAGCCAGAAGCAGGCGCTGTTCTCGCCGGAATACCAGCGCTTCCTCAACGAGGCGGCGAAACGCGAGCGCGAGAACCATGCCGCGCTGATGCCCTACAGCGGCACGTCCAACCCGGTGATCGACTCGCTCGCGCCGTTCGTCGCGGCCGCCAACGGCAACTGGATCAACATCGGCCCGACCAGCGCGAACTACGCCGACAACGGCGGCAGGCTCTACGTGACCGACGCGGGCCGCGTCAATGCGATCGTCACCGATCCGGCCAATCCGAACACGCTCTACGTCGCGTTCTCCGGCGGCGGCGTGTGGAAGTCCACCGACGGCGGCAGCATCTGGGCCGCGAAGACCGAAACGCTGGGATCGCTCTCGGTCGGCACGATCGCCATGGCGCCCGACAATGCCAATACGCTGTATGTCGGTCTCGGCGATCCGTTCGACGGCACCGGCATGGGCCTGGTCAAGTCGACCGACGGCGGCGACAACTGGGGCAACGTCGTCTATCTCGGCGATTCCACCATCATTCCCGCGATCGAAGTCGCGCACTCCGATCCCGGCATCGTGCTGGTCGGCACCAACGCCGGCCTGTATCGCTCCACCAACGGCGGCGCGAGCTTCAGCAAGGTGACGATCTCCACCGGCGTGGCGGTGGATCCCTACGTCTGGAGCATCGCCTGGGGCGGCGGCACCAATTTCGTGCTGAGCCTGGAAGCCGATCACAGCAATGCCAGCTACCAGACCAACGGCCAGATTTGGCGCTCCACCGACAACGGCGCGACCTGGACCCGCTCCACCGGCATCACCGACACCAATGGCATCACCCGATTGACCGTGGCGGCGGCACCGTCCGACCGCAACGTCATGTACGTCGAGGCGGCCAACAACAATTCGTACACGGGTTCCTCGACCGACCTCGCCAACTTCTTCAAGTCCACCGACAACGGCGTGACCTGGACCGGAATCGGCAAGAGCGGCACGACCTACAAGACGTACACGAACGCCACGTCCACCCGCGTCAATACGCTCCTGAACGGGCAGGGCTGGTACAACCAGGTGGTGCTGATCGACCCGTCCAATGCCGACGTCGTCTATTTCGGCGGCGCCCTGACGGCCGCCAGGACCACGGATGGCGGCGGCACCTACGCGAAGGCGACCGACTGGCTGGCGCAGAGTGGCCTGCCCTATGTGCACGCCGACTTCCACGCCGGCCACATCGCCAGCAACGGCGCGCTCTACTTCGGCACCGACGGCGGCATCTTCCGCTCCACCAACAACGGCGCCGCGTTCACCGACACGCTCAACAAGGGCATCGCCTCGCACCTGATCTACCAGGTCGGCTCCTCGACCGCCAATCGCAACGCCGTGGTCGCCGGCCTGCAGGACAACGGCACGCGCGTGCGCGACGGCAATACGGCCGTGTTCAACCAGATCATCGGCGGCGACGGATTCGGCTGCAACGTCAACCGCTCCAACGCCAACCAGATGCTCGGCAGCCTGTACTACAGCCGCATCTACAAGAGCACCAATGGCGGAACCAGCTTCAGCAGTGCCTGCAGCGGCATCACCGAGTGCAACAACGCCAATACCGCGCCGTTCATCACGCGCATCGCGGAGTGGAAGGGCGACGCCACCGGCAACACCTTGTTCACCTACAGCAATACCAAGGTCTACAAGAGCGTGAACTACGCGGGCGCCTGGAGCGCGATCGGCGCCACCGGCCTGCCGACGAGCAGCTTCTCGATCCGCAACGTCGGCGTGGCGGCGAGCAATGTGAACACCATCGGCGTCGTCGCCAATTCGGGACGCGCCTACATCACCACCAACGGCGGCACGAGCTGGACGCAGGTCGGCAGCACCACGAGCCTGCCCGGCAACGGCCTCAGCCTGTCCTCGATCGCCTTCGACCCGGCCAACGCCAGCATCGTCTACATCGCGTCGGTGGCGCCGGATGCGGCGGCCAAGCACCTGTGGCGCTCGACCGACGGCGGCACCACCTGGGCGGCGATCGACAGCAGCGCCTCGGGTTTCCCGGCCGGCATTCCCGTCAACAGCCTCGTCGTCGATCCGCTGACCAGCAGCACGCTGTACGCCGCCACGCACCTCGGCGTGTACACCTCGGACGACAGCGGCGCCACGTGGACGCGCTACGGCGCCGGCATGCCGCTGGTCAACGTCACCGACCTGTACGTGGCCGACGACGCTACCCTGATCCGCGCCGCCACCTTCGGCCGCTCGGTGTGGGAATACGCTCCCAGCGGCAACGTGGCGCCCACGGCGAACTTCAGCTTCACCACCAACAACCTCACCGCCAGCTTCGTCGACACGTCCACCGACAGCGACGGCACCATCGCGTCGTGGGCCTGGAACTTCGGCGACGGCGGCACTGCCACGCAGCAGAATCCCAGCCACACCTACGCGGCGGCGGGCAGCTACGCGGTCGTGCTCACGGTGACCGACAACGGCGGCGCGACCAACACCATCAGCAAGACGGTGACGGTGACGGCGTCGAACGTCGCACCCACGGCGAACTTCAGCTTCACCACGAACAACCTGACGGCGAACTTCACCGATTCGTCCACCGACAGCGACGGCACCATCGCGTCGTGGGCCTGGAACTTCGGCGACGGCGGTACCTCCACGCAGCAGAACCCCAGCCACACCTATGTGGTGGGCGGCACCTACACCGTCACGCTGACGGTGACCGACAACGGCGGCGCGACCAACACCGTCGCCAAGACGGTGACCGTTTCGGCGCTCACGTTCACGGTCGCGCCGAGCTCCAGCGGCAACGGCACGATCTCGCCCAATACGCCGCAGTCGGTGACGGTCGGCACGACCGCGACGTTCGTGCTGGCGCCGAACCTCCGCTACCACATCCGCGACGTGACGGGCTCGTGCCCGGCCGGCACGCTGAACGGCACCAGCTACACGACCGGCCCGATCATCGCCAACTGCACCGTGGTCGCGAACTTCGAGATCAACCCGCCGCATCATCTCGTCGTCGGGACGGTATCGAACGTGCCCCAGGGCGATCGCCTCGGCGCGGTGTCGGTGTCGATCGTGGACGTGGACGGCCGCGTCGTCGTGGAGGACTCCAGCTCGCAGGTCACGCTGACGACCACCGCCTGCGGCGGCGCGGTGACGCTCGGACAGGCCACCGTCGTCAACGGCGGCGTCACGTTCCCGGCCGACACGAGCGCGCGCTTCTACACGCTCGCGACCGGCAAGTCGCTGACCGCGAGCAGCGGCAGCCTGAGTGGCAGCGCGACGTTCAATGTCGTCGCCGGCGGCGAGCTCTTCTTCGCCGAC
>DBMH01000077.1 GCA_002297645.1 Rhodanobacteraceae bacterium UBA703
AATTAATTAACCATTCAATTAATCGAAACCCACGCGACATCGACACATGGCCACCACGCCCTCCCGAAGCCGCCGCACCCCGGGCCGCCCGCCGAAGGCGCGCATCGACCAGCGCGCACGCCTGCTCGACGTCGCCATCGGCCTGTTCGCGCAGCAAGGCATCGCGGCGACGCCGCTGAGCGCGATCGCGCGGCGCGCACGCGTCACGCCGGCGCTGCTGCACTACTACTTCGGCAACCGCGAGCAACTGCTCGACGCCTTGATGGAAGAACGGCTGCTTCCGCTGCTGGCCCCGCTGCATCGCGACCTCTCCACGCTCGCGGACGCTCCACGTTCGCAGATCGACGCATTCGTGCGCGATCTCCTGCAACTGCTGGCCGACAACCCGTGGCTGCCGCCGCTGTGGCTGCGCGAAGTGCTCGGCGAGGGCGGGCTGCTGCGGGATCGCCTGATGCGCCGCGTCGCGCAGCCGGTCTCGGCCAAGGTGCGCGATGCGATCACGCGCGCGCAGGCGCGCGGTGCGATCAACCGCGACCTCGATCCCCGCCTGCTGGTGGTCTCGCTGATCGGCCTGACGATGTTTCCGCTCGCCGCACGCTCGATCTGGTCGCGCGTCTTCGACGCCGAGGACATCGGGCCCGCCGAGTTCGCCCGCCACACGATCGCCCTGCTCGAACGGGGCCTGGAGATCCGCGATGACTGATCGCCGCCGTGCACGATGGACGCGGGTTGCGCATCCGGCGAACGGACTCGTGCTTCTTCTCGGCCTCGCCGGCTGCGCGCAGCGGACGCCGCCGCGACTGCTCGGCACGCTGGAGTGGGATCGCGTCGGCGTCGCGGCCGAGGTCTCCGAACCGATCCTGGACATCGTCGTCGCCGAGGGCGACGCGGTGCGCGCCGGCGATCCGATCCTGCACCTCGATCCCCGCCGGACCGACGCGCAACTCGCCCAGGCCGAAGCGGACCGGCGCCGCGCCGAAGCTGCATTGGCCGAGCTGCGCCACGGCACGCGCATCGAGACCATCGATGCCGCGCGCGCGACCTTGAGCGGTGCGGAATCGACGCAGTCCAATGCGCGACACGAGCGCGACCGCCTCGCCGAGATACGCCGGCGCGGCCTGATCGCGCAAGCGGACCTCGACAACGCGGAGACCGCGCTGCGCACCGCCACGGCGCAGGCGAGCGCCGCGCGCGCGAACCTCGCCGAACTGCTCAACGGCACGCGCATCGAGGACATCGAGCAGGCCGAGGCCGCGCTCGCCTCGGCGCAGGCGAACGTCGAGCACCTGCAACTTTCGCGCGCGCGGCTGGACGTGCGTGCGCCTCGCGACGGGCGCGTTGACGCGCTGCCGTTCAAGAAGGGCGACCAGGTGCCGCTCGGCGCCACTCTCGTCAGCCTGCTCGCCGGCGACGCGCCCTATGCGCGCCTCTACGTGCCGGCCAGCCAGCGGGCCGGCCTCGATCGCGGCATGCATTGCCGCGTCCGCGTCGAAGGCGTGGCCGCGACCTTCGAGGCCACGATCCGCAGCCTGCGGTCCGACCCGGCATTCACTCCCTACTATGCGCTGAGCGGCGACGACGCCAGCCGGCTCGCGTATCGCGCGGAACTGCTCCTCGACGGCGAGGCGGCCAAGAAACTGCCGGCCGGACTGCCTGCGCAGGCGTCCTGCGCCGCGGCGCCGGAAGCCGCGCGATGAACGCGACGCCCGCGCCGGCGACGCTCCCGCGCGAGGAGGTCATCGTCGCGCGCGGGTTGACGCGACGCTTCGGCGACCTCGTCGCCGTCGATTCGCTCGACCTGGACGTCCGCCGCGCCGAGGTCTATGGCTTCCTCGGCCCGAACGGCTGCGGCAAGTCGACGACGATCCGCATGCTGTGCGGCCTGCTCGCGCCGAGCGCCGGCGAAGTCCGCGTGCTCGGCCATGCGCTGCCCCGGGACGCCGAAGCGGTGAAACGCTCGATCGGCTACATGACGCAGAAGTTCTCGCTCTACGACGATCTCAGCGTGCGCGAGAACCTCGAATTCCTCGCCGCGGTACACGGCCTGCGCGGAGAGAATGCGCGACGACGGCTGGATTCCCTGTACGAGCGCTACCGGCTCGACGATCTGCGCCCCCGCCTGGCCGGCACGCTGTCGGGCGGACAGAAGCAGCGCCTCGCGCTCGCCGCCGCGGTGCTGCACGAGCCGGAACTGCTGCTCCTGGACGAACCGACCAGCGCGGTCGACCCGCAATCGCGACGCGACTTCTGGGACTCGCTGTTCGATCTCGCCGAAGCCGGCACGACGCTGGTGGTGTCGACGCACTACATGGACGAAGCCGAACGCTGCCATCGGCTGGCGATCCTCGACCGCGGCCGCCTCGTCGCCGACGGCAGCCCGCAGGCGCTGATGGCGAACCTGCCGGGCGCCACGTTCCGCGTCGACTGCGCCGAACCGCGACGCATGCAGCAGGCGTTGTCCGCGCTTCCGCACGTGCTCGGTGTCGCGCAGATCGGCGCCAGCCTGCGCGTGCTCACCGATCGCCGTGACGACGGCAGCTGGCTGGACTCGCAGGTGCGGGCGGTCGAAACGGAAGCCCGGGTCGAGCCGACCTCGCCGAACCTCGAGGACGTGTTCGTCGCCGCCACGCGCACGCGCCCCGCCGCGCCGCACCGCGATACGGAGCGTACCGCATGAATCTCGCGCGCCTGCTCGCGGTGGTGCGCAAGGAGCTGGTGCAGCTCGCGCGCGACCGCCTCACCTTCGCGATGATCGTCGGCATTCCGACCCTGCAGTTGCTGCTGTTCGGCTTCGCGATCAACCTGGACATCCGCCACCTGCCGGCCGCCGTTCTGGACCAGGCCGATACGGCGCGCTCGCGCGAACTGGTCGCCGAACTCGCCTCGTCGCAGGTGCTCGATTTCCGCTATCGAGCCGCGCTGCCACAGCAGCTCGAGGAGCTGATGCGCCGCGGCCGGATCAGCGCCGCGGTGGTGATCCCACCCGACTTCGAGGCCCGGTTCGAACAGGCGGACCGCCCCGCCTGGCAGGTGATCGTCGACGGCTCGGACCAGTCGGTGCAGGCCGCCGCGCGCCAGCTCGCCACCTTCCCGCTCGCATCGCTGGACTATGGCGGCGCCGCATCCCGGCCCGGTGCGGCAGCGGTGCCCGGCGTGGAGATCGTGAACTTCTACAATCCGCAGCGGCGCGCGCCGGTGAATACCGTCCCCGGCCTGATCGGGGTGATCCTGGCGATGACGATGGTCATCTTTACGGCGATGGCGATCGTGCGCGAGCGCGAGCGCGGCAACATGGAAATGCTCATCGCCACGCCGCTGTCGCCGTTCGAGCTGACCCTCGGGAAGGTGCTGCCCTACGTCGGCATCGGCCTGGTGCAGGTCAGCCTGATCCTGCTGCTCGGCTGGTTCGTGTTCGGCGTGCCGGTGCGCGGCTCGCTATTCGACGTCTACCTCGTCGCCCTGCTCTACATCGGCGCGATGCTGATGCTCGGCGTGTTCATCTCGACCCTGGCGCGCAGCCAGTTCCAGGCGATGCAGATGGCGTTCTTCACCTTCCTGCCGCAGATCCTGCTGTCCGGCTTCATGTTTCCCTACGAGGGCATGCCGGTGGCCGCACAATGGCTGGCCGAGATCTTCCCGCTGACGCATTTCCTGCGGCTGATCCGCGGCATCATGCTGCGCGAGGCGGGGATCGGCGAGCTGTGGCCGGAAATGGCCGCGCTCGCCGCCTTCATCGTCGTCATGCTGGCGATCGCGGTGAGGCGATTCCGCAAGACGCTGGATTGAGGCGGCGCCGGCACGATACGCGCCGGCGCCGCGACGATCCGCGGAGATCAGCGCTTGCGCGCCGCCTCCAGCTCCTTCACCAGCGCGTCGGCGCCGTAGATGGTGCGCAGCGCCTCGAGGATCGCGCCGCTGTGCACGGACACCGCGCGGTTCAGGCGCTCGTCGTACCAGTAGTTGCCGCCGAGCGAGTGGATATTCCCGTCGAACACGAGGCCGACGATCTCGGCGTTCTTGTTGATGACCGGACTGCCCGAATTGCCGCCGATGATGTCGTTGGTGCTGACGAAGTTGTAGCGCTGGTTGAGGTTCAGCCTCGACTGGGCGTCGAGCCAGCTCTGCGGCAGCGCGAACGGATAGGATCCCGTCGCGTGGCCGAACGCACCGCCGATCGTCGTGAACGGCTTCACCGGCACGCCCTTCTCGTCCCAGCCGCGGACGTCGCCGAACGAGAAGCGCTGCGTGAAGGTCGCGTCCGGATAGACGCTGGTGCCGTATTTCTCGAAGCGCGCGGTGGCGACCAGTTCGGAATTCTTGTCGATCACCGACTCGACTTCGTTCTCGTAGCGCGCCCGGACCGCGCGCGCATCGACGTCGACGTCGCGCGCGAGCACGATGAACGGATCGTCCGACTTCGCGATCGCGTCCGCACCACCGTCCCACAACGCCTTGCGCACGGCCGGATCGCCGAGCCGGGTGCCGGCGACGAGGCGTTTCGCCAGCGCATCCGGCGACTCCTTGCCGAGCACCTTCTTCACGAACGCGTCGTCGGTGCCGAGGATCTCGCGCAGCTTGGTCAGCGACCAGCCGAGCTTGACGGTCTCATAGTCGGCGTAGACCGGCGCGGTCGAGAACAGGCGCTGGGTCAGTGCCGGCAGCTTCGAATCGGTGTATTCGCGCAGGCGCTCGGCGTCCGGCTTGCCGCGCTCGGCGGCGCCGCGCACGAGCATCCGAGCGTACTCGTAGTAGCGCGAATAGAAGCCGCGCCCGCTCTCGACGTAGGAGTGCCGGTCGTCGATGTTGCGCTCGACGGCGACGGCCTTGGCGATCTCGTCCCAAGCCGCGCCGTATTTCTGCTTGCGCGCCGGATCGGCATCCACGAAGTCGCGCAGTTCCTTCTCCTGCCGGCGCTTGAGGTCGAACACCGCCGGATCCTGCAGCGCCGACAGGCGTCCGCGCAGCACCTTGTAGGAATTCTCGGTACCGAACAGGTCGCTCTGCGCGATGCGCCAGTGCTCGGCGCTTTCGTTGCGGAACTGCGTGAGCAGGCCGCGGCGTTCGGCCAGGAACAGCAGGTAGGACACGACCTGCTCGTCGCGCGCGAGTTCGAGCTGCGACACCGTGAGCTGGCGATCCGTCCCGCCGGGATTGCCGACGATGACCGTCATCTCGCCTTCGTCGGCGCCGTTCTTCGAGAACGGGAAGAAGTCCTTCGGCTTGACCGGCTTGCCGTTCTCGTAGGCGCGCAGGAGGCCCATGTCGAGGTCGTAGCGCGGGAAGTTGAAGTTGTCCGGGTCGCCGCCGAAGAATGCGGCCTCGAGCTCCGGCGCGAACGCCAGGCGCACGTCCTGGAAGCGGTGGTACCGGTACAGGCTGTAGACGCCACCGTGGTAGAGCGACACGACATCGCAGCGCGTGGTCGCGCTGTCCTTGCCGGCGCATTCCTTCTCGATCTCGGACTTGATCGCCTTCTCGGCCCGGCTGTACGCCTCGCCGGCCTTGCCTTCGGTGGCCGTCCTGACGCGCGCCGTGACGTCGGTGATCTTGTCGAGGCGGTTCAGCTCGATCTCCGGGCAGCGGATCTCGTCCTTCTCCTCCTTCGCGAGGAAGCCCGACTTGATGTAGTCCTTCTCGGCGGTGGACAGCTGCTGCACGCAGGAGTTGACGCAGTGGTGGTTGGTCAGCACCAGGCCGTTCGGCGAAACGAACGAACCCGAGCAGCCGCCGGCGAGTCGCAAGGCGGACTTCTGCACGTGCTCGGCCCACTTCGCATCCGGCGTGAAGCCGTACTGCTGCTGGACCTGGGCTTTCGGCAGGTTGTCCGGCGTCCACATGCCTTCGCCGGCGAAGGCGGCGGTGCTGACGGTGGCCGCCAGGATCAGGGTGAGGGCGGGCTTGCGATTCATCGGGGCTCCGAACGGGATTGAAGAAGCCGTCATTCCCGCGTGAGCGGGAATGACGGTATGGGAAGAATGGCTCCGGGACATCCTCTCCGGGCATTCTCCGAGAAGATCACTTCCTGGCGAACAGATGTTCCACGCCGGCGCGCTCCTCGCGCAGTTCCTTGTCGGTCGCGTCCATGCGCTCGCGCGAGAACGCGTTGATCTCGAGGCCCTGCACGATCGCGTACTTGCCGTTCGCGACCGTGACCGGATAGCCGTAGATCACGCCCGGCGCGATGCCGTAGGAACCGTCCGACGGAATACCCATCGAGACCCAGTCGCCCTCGGCGGTGCCGAGTGCCCAGTTGCGCATGTGGTCGATCGCGGCCGACGCGGCCGACGCGGCCGACGAGGCGCCGCGCGCCTTGATGATCGCCGCTCCGCGCTGCTGCACGGTCGGGATGAACGTGTCCTTGTACCAGGCGCCGTCGACGGCATCGACCGCGGGCTTGCCCTTGACCGTGGCGTGGTGGATGTCCGGGTACTGCGTGGAGCTGTGGTTGCCCCAGATCGTCATCTTCTTGACGTCGGTCGTGTGCGTGCCGGTCTTCTCGGCGAGCTGGCTCAACGCGCGGTTGTGGTCGAGGCGCACCATCGCGGTGAAGCACTTCGGATCGAGGTCGGGTGCGTTCTGCTGCGCGATCAGCGCGTTCGTGTTGGCCGGATTGCCGACGACGAGCACCTTGACGTCGCGCTTGGCGTGATCGTTCAGCGCCTTGCCCTGCGGGCCGAAGATGGCGCCATTCGCTTCGAGCAGGTCCTTGCGCTCCATGCCGGGGCCGCGCGGGCGCGCGCCGACGAGCAGCGCGTAGTCGACGTCCTTGAACGCCACGTTGGCGTCGTCGGTGGCGACCACGCCGGCCAGCGTCGGGAACGCGCAGTCGTTGAGCTCCATCACGACGCCCTGCAACGCCGGCAGCGCGGGCGTGATCTCGAGCAGGTGCAGGATCACCGGCTGATCCGGGCCGAGCATGTCGCCGGCGGCGATGCGGAACAACAGGGCATAGCCGATCTGGCCGGCAGCGCCGGTGACGGCAACGCGGACGGGAGCTTTCATCGTGTGGACCTCTTCAGTGGTACGGGAAGTTCGAGCGGTTCGCGAAGCCGGGCCTCCTGCCGCGACTTGCGGAAAAACGATCGCGGCACGTGCTGCGCGGGAACGCAGCAGGACCGCAGTCGAACGGCGGCACTGCCGTCCGGTACAGCGAACCCGCCGGAGGGGCGAGATGCATGGACTGCGCCGGATGCACCTGGCCGGTCAGGGCGAGCGCCGCGGCGGGCGCGAGTAATGCCGCGCCACGTTTTCCCCGTCAAGCGCGAATGCGCCCGGCGGAGCGGCGCGTCCTTGCGCCGGAGCGGTCGTTCGAACCGCCCCGTCAATGCACCGAAGCCGGCAGCAGGCCGGCCTCGGACAGGGATTGGTGGATCTGCTGCGGGACGTAGCCGACGAAACGGCGCTCGCGGACCAGCAGCACCGGCACGCCGGAACTGCGCAGCAGGGCGGCGGCGCGCTCGCCTTCCGGACTGCCTTCGACATCGTACTCGCGGTAGCGCACGCCCCAGCGGTCGAGGTCGGCGCGCAGCTTCTTGCAGTAGCCGCACCACGTCGCCGACAGCAGCACGACCGGCTCGTCGCCGACCACCGCCCGCACGGCGGACACGTCCACCGGCGCCTGGCGCGTGCAGGCGGCCAATGCGGCGAAAGCGGCACCGGCCGCCAGAACGAGCGCGAACCGGCGCGCGAGCGGACGGATCCGTACCGCATCACCTGCCGCACCAGTGACCGGCGCGGACGTCCATGGCATGCGGAAACGCCGCCGTCGATTCCCGCCTTCGCGGGAACGACGTCCTTGGAGCGTCCCGGCAGCCGTGGGCATGCGATCAGACGAGTTCGGCAAAGAACTCGCGGAAGCGCTTCAGCCCTTCCGGCAGCTGCGCCGTCGGGCAGGTGTAGGAGATGCGCAGCGCGTTCGGATCGCCGAATGCGGAACCCGGCACGCAGGCGACGCCCTTGGCCTCGAGCAGCGCGTTGCAGAAATCGACGTCGTTGCCGATCTTCGTGCCGCCGTGGCTCTTGCCGAACGCGCAGGAGATGTCCGGGAAAACGTAGAACGCGCCTTCCGGACGCGGGCACACCACACCGGCGATCGAACGCATGGTGTCGAGCACCTGGTCGCGCTTGGCCTGGAACTCCGCGCACTTCTGCGTCGGCACGTCCTGCGGACCGGACAGCGCGGCGATCGCGGCGGCGGTGACGATCTCCGGCACGTTGGTGATGTGGTTCGAGTTCAGCGTCGTGAACGCCTGCGCCACGACCTCGGGACCGGCCATGAAGCCCACGCGCCAGCCCGGCATGCCATAGGTCTTGGAGATCGAGTCGACGTGGATCACGCGGTCGCGCAGTTCCGGACGCGCGTTGACGAAGTTGTGGTAGCCGACGCCGTCGAACACCATGCGGTTGTAGATGTCGTCGCAGATGACCCACACGTCCGGGTGCTTGACGAGCACGTCCGCCAGCGCGGCGATCTCGTCCTTCGTATAGACCATGCCGGTCGGGTTGTTCGGGTTGTTGAACAGGAACACCTTGACGCCCGGCAGCGCCGCGTCGAGCTGCGCCGGCGTCAGCTTGTAGTCCTGGCTGGCCGGGCACGGCATCTGGCGCATCTTCGCGTCGACGATCTCGGCGATGTCGACGTAGGTCGTCCAGTACGGCACCGCGAACGCGATCGTGTCGCCCGGGTCGAGCAGCGCCTCGGCCAGGTTGTAGAGCACGTGCTTCGCGCCGATGCCGGTGGCGACGTTCTTGCGCGTGTAGCCGGAAAGACCGCTGCCTTCGAGATGCGTGAGGAACGCGTCGAGCAGCGCATCGACACCGCGGTTCGAGCCGTACTGGCCGCTGTCCCTGGCCAGCGCATCGCGCACGGCGGCGTAGACGTGCTCGCCCGGCAGGAAATTCGGCACGCCGATCGAAAAGCTGATGATGTCGCGGCCGGAAGCCTTGAGGGCCTTGGCCTTGTCGGCCACGGCCATGATCGCACTGGGTTTGGCGCGACTCATGCGCGCCGCAAGATTCGGCATGACGGTCCTGCTCGGGTTGCTGGTGGAAAAGGTTTCAACCGTAACCATCGAGTCTATCACAGCGGCCGCGATGGCCATCGGGCATGTCGGCCGGACTGCAGCGGGCTCTTGCTGCGCACTGGCCCTACCCCCGGGCGATACATGGTTGCCAGCGGCCGTCGTCGCCACGGCTCACGACAGTGGCGACCTTTCGGGGATTGACCGAAGGACCGCGTGACGGCCGACGGCCGCTAC
>DBMH01000028.1:0-7928 GCA_002297645.1 Rhodanobacteraceae bacterium UBA703
GCGCGCTGCTGCTCGACGAACCGCTGACCGGCCTGCACGCGGAGGCGCGCGTGCAAGTGCTGGATCACCTGCAACGACTGAAACGCGAGCTGCGCGTATTCACGCTGCTCGTCACGCATCACGCCGACGAGGTCGCCGCCCTCGCCGACGAGGTCGTGCGGTTGTCCGGCGGCCGCATCGTGCGGCAGGTGCCGATCGCCGAATTCGTCGCCCGCCGCGCCGCGTTTGCCGGCATGTGATCCGCGGAACATCCGGACGGGTCCGGGAACCGTAGCCGCCCCGCGTCCCGGCGTTGCGGATGAGCGCGATAAGGGCGCGCCGCCACGGCGGCCAGGACGACTCGAATGCGGATTCGAAGATCGTGTCCCGCTGGTGGACGCGGCACCTTCTTCCGGCACTGGCGTCGCGCCGCCCGCCCGGCCCGTCTCCGCGCGATGCACCGCGCCGTACCCGCGGGCGCTTCACCGCGCCGCCTGCTTTGGATAGGCTAGGGGTTCCGGCCAAACGATCGTTTGAGGTGCTCATGAAGCTGTCCGCCCCGCTCGTCGCACTCGCCTTCGGAGCCCTGCTGACGGCCTGCGCCAGCGGCCCCGCCAAGCGCGTGCATCCCCCGACGGCGAGCATCCAGCAGCTCAGCGTGCGGCCCGACGGCTCGTGGCAACTCGACGTGCGCATCCAGAACTTCAGCACGCTGCCGATGCACTACAGCGGACTGAAAGCCACGCTGGACGTCGCCGGCACCGAGGTCGGCGAGGTCGATTTCAACCCGAACGTCGACATCATCGCCAACGGTGCCGAAGTCGTTCCGCTGACGCTGAAGGCTTCCGCGAAACTGCCGACCAGCGGCGACTTCGCGTATACGCTCAAGGGCCACATCGAGACCAGCGAACCGAAGGGAAGCTTCCCGTTCGAGCGCTCGAGCCGCCTCTCGCCGGTGCCGGGCATCGCCGACACCTACCGCTGATCCTGTACTTCCGCGACCACTTCGCGGGAACCGCCCCCTGTCGTCCGGAGCGTTGCCATGAGCCGCTACACCGCCCCCCTCGCCGACCTGCGCTTCGCGCTGTACGACGTGCTCGACGTCGAAGCCACGTACGCCCGCCTTCCCGGCTGTGCCGCCGCCACGCGCGACGTCATCGACGCCGTGCTCGAGGAAGGCGCGAAATTCACCGAACAGGTGCTGGCTCCGCTCAACGCGAGCGGCGACCAGGAGGGCTGCCGCTTCGATCCGGCCACGCACGAGGTGCGCACGCCGAAAGGCTTCAAGGAAGCGTTCGGCCAATACGTCGAAGCCGGCTGGATCGGCCTCACCGCCGACGAAAAGTTCGGCGGGCAGGGCCTGCCCGAAACGCTCGGTGCCGCGCTGAAGGAGATGATCGACGCGGCCAACCTGTCCTGGGGCAACTACCCGATGCTCTCGCACGGCGCGGCGTCCGCGCTCGAGCACCACGGCGAGGACTGGCAGCGTGAGGTGTTCCTCAAGCCGCTCGTCGAAGGCCGCTGGACCGGCACGATGTGCCTGACCGAGCCGCATTGCGGCACCGACCTCGGCCTGCTCAAGACACGCGCCGAACCGAACGCCGACGGCAGCTACCGCATCAGCGGCACGAAGATCTTCATCACGGCCGGCGAACACGACTTCGTCGACAACATCCTTCACCTCGTGCTCGCGCGCCTGCCGGACGCGCCGGCGGGCGTGAAGGGCATCTCGCTGTTCCTGGTGCCGAAGTTCAAGGTCGGCCGGGACGGTCGCATCGGCGAGCGCAACGCCGCGCTCTGCGGCTCGATCGAACACAAGATGGGCATCCACGGCTCGGTCACCTGCGTGATGAACTTCGACGGCGCCGAGGGCTGGCTGGTCGGCCAGCCGAACAAGGGACTCGCGGCGATGTTCACGATGATGAACACCGCCCGCCTCGCCGTCGGCCTGCAGGGACTCGGCCTCACCGAGCGCGCCTACCAGAACGCACTCGCGTATGCGCGGGAGAGGCTGCAGATGCGCGCCCTGTCCGGCGCGAAGTTCCCGGACAAGCCGGCCGACCCCCTGATCGTCCATCCCGACGTGCGTCGCATGCTGCTCACGCAGAAGGCGTTCGCCGAGGGCGGCCGCCTGCTCGGGCTGTACGCCTACGTGCAGGAAGACATCCGCAAGCATTCGACCGATGCCGCCGAACGCGAGCGCGCCGAGGCGCTGGTGTCGTTCCTGACGCCGATCGTGAAAGGCCTGCTGACCGAGGCCGGCATCGAATGCACCTACGACGCGCTGCAGGTCTTCGGCGGCCACGGCTTCATCGTCGAGAACGGCATGGAGCAGTACGCGCGCGATGCGCGCATCACGACGCTGTACGAGGGCACCACGCAGATCCAGGCCAACGACCTGCTCGGCCGCAAGGTGCTGCAGCTCAAGGGCGTCGGGCTCAAACACTTCCTCGCCGAGATCGGCGCGTTCTGCACGAAGCACGCGGACGATGCCGCGCTCGCCGAATTCGTCGGGCCGCTGATCAAGGCGACGAAGGACTGGAGCGACATCACGCTCGAACTCGCGCAGCGCGCCGGCGCGGATCCGGAGGAAATCGGCGCGGCGGCCTACGACTACCTGTTCTATTCCGGCTACGTCGCGCTGGCGTACTTCTGGGTACGCAGCGTGGCCGCGGCGGACGCGTCGACGCAGTCGCAGGACTTCCGCGACGCCAAGCGCCGTACCGCGCGCTTCTACTTCGCGCGGATCCTGCCGCGCATCCACGCGCACGCCGCGGCGATGAAGAGCGGCGCCTCGACGCTGCTCGACATCACGGACGCGCAGTTCGGCTGATGCCGTGGAGGGTGCGATGGATCCCGTCCCCGCTCCCCGCGTCCGGCTCGCCCAGGCCGGCGACGACGACTTCATCCTCGGCCTGGCGGATCGCTTCGTCGAATGCGAACTGCCGCCGTGGCGGCGCCGCGGCGAGTGCGCATCGGGCCTGCGCGAGGACATCGCGCGCCACCTGCGCGAGCAGCCCGCCGGATCGCATGTCTTCGTCGCCGAGGACGAGGACGGTTCCCCAGCCGGCTTCCTGCACCTGCAGACCGTGCCGGATTCCTTCACCGACGCGAAGAACTGCCACATCTCCGACCTTGCGGTGGCGCCGCATTGCGAGGGCCGCGGCATCGGCGGCGCCTTGCTGCGCTTCGCCGAAGACTGGGCCAGGACGCACCACTGCCGCCACGTGACGCTGGCGGTCTTTCCGCGCAACGAGCGCGCGCTCGCGCTGTACCAGCGCCACGGCTTCGGTCTCGACCTGCTGCGCATGGCCAAGCGGTTGCGCTGACCGTCCGCGGAAAGGCGCGTCGCCGGCTTCAGCCATCTCGTCCGTCGCGATTCGGTTGCGGCTGGTGGCGACGCAGCCGCACCTCGGCGCACGGGACCACCGGCAGGCGCTTCCCCGGACGCCCGCGAAAGCCTGTTGCACGACGGTCAAGCTTTTGCTCTATGCTGCCGAGCCAGGTATTCGTTCCATGGCTCAGCGGGCATCCGCTGTCCGTATCGGAGGCGCAATGCTTGCTGAAGTCCGTACCCTGGGCGACATCCACGGCACACGCGTGCTGTCGCTGGATTCGACCGGCCGCATCCTCGACTGGATGAGCTGGCAGGACGCCGTCTGCCTGTACGTGCGCGGAGCCGTCGCGTGGACGCTCGGCGATCCCTGCCTGACGATCCGCGGCGGGCAGAACCGCCTGACCGGCGAACAGAGCCGCATCCAGCTGCATCCGATCGTCGCCAGCACGGGCCATGCACGCCCCTGCGCGATCGACCCCGCCCCTGCCCTGACCAACGCCGCGCTGTTCGCCCGCGACCGCATGCTCTGCCTCTATTGCGGCGGGCACTTCCATCGCGGCGACCTGACGCGCGACCACGTCGTGCCGGTGTCGAAGGGCGGGCGCGACATCTGGACCAACGTCGTCACCGCGTGCTGGTCGTGCAACGTGAAGAAGAGCAACCGCACGCCGCAGCAGGCCGGCATGCCGCTGCTCGCGGTACCGTTCCGGCCGAGCTGGGTCGAGCACCTGATCCTGTCCAACCGCAACATCCTCGCCGACCAGATGGAATTCCTCGTCAGCCATCTGCCGCGGGAGCGACGTCCGCAATAGCCGAAGCCTTCCTCGTCCATGCGGCCGTCTCCCTGAGGCCTCGGTGGCTGCAGGGCTGCATGGCTCCCGTGCGCATCGTAGACTCCTCAGGCATTTTCCGAGGGGAGGAATCCGAATGAAGGCCGGCGCCGCGTATTCCACATTGCTTCGCCTGACGTTCGTTGCGGTATTTCTGTCGCTCGGCGCTTGTGCGACGGCTCCGTCCGCCGGGATCGGGAGCGGCGAAACGCTTCCCGAAGACGGCGGCCTCGTCGCCGTTCAAGTTGTAACCAACTCGGAAAAGCTCTCGGATGCATTGCCGAACTGGAGCGAGGTTCTCGTCGTCGACCTAGATCGCACCAAACCCGACGGGAAACACCTGATGTATTCGCTGCCGGCGCTCAACAACGGCCTGTCTTCCACTCGCGTGTTCGTCGGCATCCTTCGGCCCGGCCGGTACCGCTTCGCCGGTTTGTACGCCTTCGCCCAAGTCGGCAATGCCTCGAGTTACCAGAGCGCCCGCGCTCCCGGAACCGTCGGCGCGTTCGAGATCGCAACCGATCAGATGACCAACCTGGGAACGGTGTTGTTCCAGCCCTTCCCAGGCGATCCGATGGCCAAGCCCATGGTGGGCTCGGATACGCACTTCGCCTACGCCATGTCGAGGCTGGACGACCGCGTATCGCTCGAGGATTTCGTCGCCCACAGTTATCCCGCGCAGTACGCGCGGACCCGTGGGCACGCGACGCTCGGCTGGCTGCCTGATTCGCTGGGCCCGCTGCGCGAGCGGCTCGCGTCCGTGATCCGCTCACGCGCCGTGCTCACCGCCGCACATCGTGAACCGGCTGGTGGCGACATTTACTACACCGCTCGCCTGGGCACGGTCTACCGGCGCACCGAGGAGGGGAAGTGGACGTCGGCGCATCTGCCGACCCACTACGACCTCATCGCGTTCGCCCGCCTTCCGGATGGCTCGTTCATCACGGGCGGAGAACGCGGCGCCATCTGGCGTGCACGCGATCTCGATGGCCAGTGGCATGGCGAGCAACTAGCCGACCGCGACGAGGTCGTGGTGTGGCTCGGCTCCATCGCAGGCCGACTCCTTGCCGTCGGAAGCACCGGCACCGCCTATCGCCTCTACGAAGCGGACGGATCCGCTCCGGGCAACTGGCGACGGATCGGTGACTATGGCGCGCGCGACGGCTACGACGAGTTGCGACGCGTCTTTGCGATCGAGCACCCACCTGCCCTGATCGCAGACTCCGGCGGGGTGACGCTGTTCGGCCACAAATCGCGCCATCGCTTCGATGCGGGTTCCGGTAGCTTCGCCACCGAACCCGGCAATGGCATGGTGGCCCTCGTGAATCAACCCAACGGCATCACGGTGGCCATGCCTCGCAGCGGATGGTCGGGCACCAAGCCACCACTCGTGAGCCGCGACGGAGGTTCGAACTGGGAGTCGTACCAGCGCCTGGGCCAGTTCCACGAGCCGCCCTATGTGTTCGAGGACGGAACGGAACTCGGCATCGACAATGATGCCTCCTTCGTGCTCATCGGCTGGCAAAGACGCGCGTCGATCGACGTGCTGGCTAGCGCGGACAAGGGTGCTTCGTCCACGACCATCGGACACCTGAGCTATGGCTGCGGGCGGCTCGAAAGCACCATCTCGACGGATGCGCGCCTCTTCGCGCGTTGCAACGACGGAACCCTGCTCATGAGCACCGACAGGGGCCGCACTTGGGCGCGCGATGCGGACCGCTCGCCGAAACGAGAGGAAATTCCACGCGAGTTCATAGCCGACCCGGCACCCGGCGCCGCCACCGAAACGCGCTGACGGTCTCGCAAACACGCAGGTAATCGCCTCTCGACAGGCGGCACGGCTCGCCGCGTCGACCCGAAGATACCCACTCCACGACGGCTCGCCCCAAGCGGCGAGTCTGATAGCACAAGCATTGCGGCATCCCTGCGCGATCCGTCTTGCAGCTCGCTCGCGTCGCACCGTTGTTTCGAGACTCATCGCGCCCTCTCCAGCGCGACCACCCGCCCACGAGCACGGCCCTCCTCACGCGGCTGAAAATTCACCGCCGCTGCCCGCCGGGCGCGACGGTGTCACTTCCTGAACGACCGCCGCCAAAGCGCGCCTTCCTTGCCCCGGCGCCTCGCCCGGCCGAGAATACGCGGATGATCGACAGCCACCGCTATCCCCGCCTCGCCCGCATCGACTCGCCGGCGGACCTTCGCCGTTTCCCCGAATCCGAACTCGGCGACGTCGCGCGCGAACTGCGCGCCTACCTGATCGAGTCCGTGGCGACCTCGGGCGGCCACTTCGGCGCCAATCTCGGCGTCGTCGAGCTGACCGTGGCGTTGCACTATCTCTACGAGACGCCCGAGGACCGGCTGGTCTGGGACGTCGGCCACCAGTGCTATCCACACAAGATCCTGACCGGCCGCCGCGACCGCATCACGACGGTCAAGAAGAAGGACGGCGTGGCGCCGTTCCCGAAGCGCGACGAGAGCGAATACGACACCTTCGGCGTCGGCCACTCCTCGACGTCGATCTCCGCCGCGCTCGGCATGGCCATCGCCGCGCAGCGCAAGGGCGACCACCGCAAGGTCGTCGCCGTGATCGGCGACGGCGCGATGACCGCCGGCATGGCGTTCGAGGCGCTGAACCACGGCGGCGACGTCGAGCCGGACATGCTGGTCATCCTCAACGACAACCAGATGTCGATCAGCGAGAACGTCGGCGCGCTGCCGCGCATGCTCGCGCGCCTGATGGCGAGCCGCACGCTGAACAAGATCCGCGAAGGCGGCAAGAAGATGATGAAGCGCGACGGCATCCTGTGGCGCTTCATGAAG
Source organism: Rhodanobacteraceae bacterium UBA703 (assembly GCA_002297645.1). Classification (GTDB taxonomy): domain Bacteria; phylum Pseudomonadota; class Gammaproteobacteria; order Xanthomonadales; family Rhodanobacteraceae; genus Dokdonella_A. The sequence continues at coordinate 6,967 of DBMH01000028.1, forward strand.
CGCTGGGAGGAACACGCCAAGGGCATGTTCGTGCCGTCGACGCTGTTCGAGGAATTCGGCTTCCACTACACCGGCCCGATCGACGGGCACGACATCCCGCAACTGGTCTCGACGCTGCGCACGCTGAGGGAGCTCAAGGGGCCGCAGTTCCTGCACGTCGTCACGACCAAGGGCAAGGGCTACGCGCCGGCCGAGCGCGAACAGATCGAATACCACGCCGTCGGCCCGTTCGATCCCGTCGCCGGCGTCGTCAAGAAGGCCGGCGCGTCGAAACCGACCTACACCGAGATCTTCAGCGACTGGCTGTGCGACATGGCGGCCGCCGATCCGCGCCTGTACGGCATCACTCCGGCGATGCGCGAAGGCTCCGGCCTCGTGCGCTTCTCGAAGGAATACCCGCAGCGCTACTTCGACGTGTCGATCGCCGAACAGCACGCGGTCACGCTGGCCGCCGGCATGGCCTGCGAAGGCGCCAAGCCGGTCGTGGCGATCTACTCGACCTTCCTGCAACGCGGCTTCGACCAGGTGGCGCACGACGTGGCGCTGCAGAAGCTGCCGGTGCGTTTCCCGATCGACCGCGCCGGCTTCGTCGGCGCCGACGGCGCGACCCATGCGGGATCGTTCGACCTCGCCTTCCTCGGCTGCCTGCCGAACTTCGTGATCATGGCGCCGGCCGACGAGGCCGAGCTCGTCCACATGGTGGCGACCTCGGTGGCGATCGACGACCGGCCCTCCGCCTTCCGCTTCCCGCGCGGCGAAGGCGTCGGCTGCGAGATGCCGGAGCGCGGCGTGCCCCTGGAGATCGGCCGCGGCCGGATCATGCGCGAGGGCACCAAGGTGGCGATCCTGTCGCTCGGCACCCGGCTCGCCGCGGCGCTGGAGGCGGCGGAGACGCTGGAGGCGCACGGGCTCTCGACCACGGTCGCCGACGCCCGCTTCATGAAGCCGCTCGACCGCGACCT
>DBMH01000028.1:7978-8370 GCA_002297645.1 Rhodanobacteraceae bacterium UBA703
GCTCGACGGCGGGCTCAAGGTGCGCACCCTGATGCTGCCCGACGCCTTCCTCGACCATGGCGACGCCGAAGCCACCCATGCGGCGATCGGCCTCGATGCCAACGGCATCCTGCGTCGGGTATTCGAGGTGCTCGGACGCTCCGACGCGGCGGTCGAGCCGGCGCGGCGCGCGTGACCTCGACCACGGAGACATCACCATGAGCCTNNTCGCCGGCCTCGGCAGCTGGATGTGGCTGCGCGACGAGCCGCCGCGCCGCACCGACAGCGCCATCCTCAAGCCGGTGACCGGCATCGGCGGCCCCTTCTCGCTGGTCGACCAGAAGGGCCGGCCCTTCACCGAGAAGTCGCTGGAGGGCAAGGCCACCGCGATGTTCTTCGGCTACACCTTCTGC
>DBMH01000333.1 GCA_002297645.1 Rhodanobacteraceae bacterium UBA703
GCGCCTCGTCCACCAGTTGCTCGGGTGTCGGCCGGCGGTCGCGCGGCAGGTGCGCGCGCGCCGCGCCGAAGACCTCGATGACGAAGTCGCGCACGGTGTTGGCGCGCAGCGCTTCGCGCCGCGCGACGTGCGCCTGCCACAGCGCCACGCCGAGCGCGGCGAGAACCGCCAGCAGGAATGCGATGGTGGTCGCCACGCCGCCCTTGTGCCGCGTGACGAACTTGCGCGCGCGGTACCAGCGCGACGGCGGATGCGCGACGACCGGGCGGCCGTCGAGCAGTCGCTCGATGTCGTCGGCGAAGGCGCCTGCCGATGCATAGCGCCGCGCCGGCTCTTCGTCCAGCGCCTTCATCACGATGGTGTCGAGGTCGCCGCGCAACAGGCGCCGGGTCGCGTGCGGCGACGCGGGCAGGATGCCTTCCTCGTGATGGCTTCCGACCTTGCCGGACGGCGTATGGCCGCTGCCGAGCCGTTCGCCGGTGGTCAGTTCGCCGAGCAGCACGCCGAGCGCGTAGACGTCGGTCGCGGTCGTGATCGGGCCGCCGAGCTTCTGCTCCGGTGCGGCATACGCCGGGGTGAACGCCGGAACGTGCGTCTGCAGTTCGTCCTCGCCTTCGAGCAGCTTGGCGATGCCGAAGTCGAGCAGCTTGACCTCGCCCTCCGGCGTGACCAGCACGTTCGACGGCTTCAGGTCGCGATGCACGATCAGGGCGCGGTGCGCGGCCTCGACCGCCCGGCAGATCTTGAGGAACAATCCCAGCCGCGCGTGCAGGTCGAGCTGGTGGTCGCGCACGTGGTCGGTGATCGGCTGTCCGTCGACCAGTTCGAGCGCGATGTAGGCGAGGCCCGCTTCGGTGACGCCGCCTTCGATCAGGTGCGCGATGCCGGAGTGCTGCAATTGCGCCAGGGCGAGGTGCTCGCGACGGAACTGGCGCTGCGCGTCCGGCGTGTAGAGTCCGCGCCGCAGCAGTTTCAGCGCGACTTCCTGGCGCACGCCGTTCTGCGTGCGCGCGGCGCGGAACACGGTGGACGAGCCGCCTTCCCCCAGTACCTCGATCAGTTCGAACGGACCGATCGGGCAGCCCGGAGGCAGTCCGTGCAGCCAGTCCGCCTCGCCGATGCGGCTGGCGACGGCTTCGGCGCTTCCCCCCGGGACGTCCCCGTCGCGTTCGTCGGCGGCGAGCAGGCGCTCCAGCCGCCGGCGCAGTTCCGCGTCGGCGCAGGTCGCGACGAAGGCGGCGCGCTCTCCGGGCGCCCGTTGCAAGGCGGCCTCGAACCATTCGCGCAGCGTCGTCGGATCGGGCGCGCTACCCATGGGGTGTCCTCGCAGGGATACGTGCGGTCGCAGAACGCCGTTGCCGTGGCGAATGCGACACGCCTGCTACTCGATTTCGCTCTTGAGGAAGGCGCGCGCGAAACGCCAGTCGCGATCGACGGTGCGCCGGGCCAGGCCGAGGATTTCGGCGGTCTGCTCCAGCGTCAGGCCGGCGAAGTAGCGCAGTTCGACCACGCGCGCGGCGCGCTCGTCGGCGGCAGCGAGGCGGTCGAGCGCGGCGTCGAGGGCGAGCGCCTGGCCGGCCGCATCGAAGGCGAGCGCATCGTCGCTGCCGGTTAGGGTCACGCGCAGCCAGTCGCCGCCGGCGTGCAGGCGCAGGTGGTCGCGTGCGCGGTCGCGCAGCAAATGCCGCATCGCCACCGCTGCGTAGGCGAAGAACTGCGCGTCGTTGCCGAACGCAAGTTCGCGGTTTCCCTGCACGCGCAGGTACAACTCGTGCACCAGCATCGTGGTGTCGAGCGTCGCGCCGCGCGGCCCGCGCGACAGCGCACGTCCGGCCATCGCCTTCAGGCGTGCGTAGACGGCGCCGAACATCGCGTCGGTCGAGCGGATCGTGCAGGTTTCCCCGTCGTCGGGCACCGCGTCTTGCGTCAAGTCCCCTCCCCCCGTCGTGCATCGCGGGCGCGGCGGTGCCGCCAAGCATGTGCCGGAAACCGCGGTGACGCAAACCGCGGTCCGGCCCGACGCCGCTACAGTCGCTCGATGTCCGGTGCGGCCTTGCCGAGCCATGCGCGCTTCCAGGCTCGCCGCGCGGACTGCTCTTCCGCCGCATCGCCCTTGCGCTTGTAGACCTCGGTCAATCCCGCCAGCGCCCAGCCGTTGCCGCGCACTCGCAGCAGGGATTCGCGCAGCGTCTGCTCGGCCGCGTCGAGGTCGCCCTGGCGGAGCTGGACCGAACCCAGCGATTGGCGAATCGGGTAGTACCAGTACGGCGGCTCCATGTACGACAGCGAATCTTCCACCGCGATGGCCTCCTTGTAGGCCTTCGCCGCGGCCGCGAGGTCGCCCTGGGCATCGGCCAGCCGCGCGCCGGCGACGAGGCGAGCGGTCTGCACGATTTCCCTGCCCGGCACGTACCAGTCCGCGTAGGGCTTGAAGTCGGCGCTGCTTTCCAGCGTCGCGATGGCGTCGATTTCGCGTCGGGCGCCTTCGACGTCCTTCTTCGCGGCGTAGCCGAGCGCGCGCGAATAGTGCGCCAGCGCCGACACCAGTACCTGGTTCCTCGGCGGCGTCTTCAGGGCCAGGATGGTTTCCGGCGGGCTGAAAATCGCATGCGCGAGGTAGGGTGCGGCCTTGATCGGCTCCAGCAGCGGATAGCGCGCGATCGTCTCGTCGGCGAGCGAGGCGTCGAGCTTCGCGGCGGCGTCGATCGCGGTTTCGCCGTCGCCGCCCATCTGTGCGGAGAACAGCACGAAATGGATGTTGTGCGGGTAGTAGGCCGACTTGTACAGCGGGTCCGAAGGCGAGGTCCTGAAATACGCTTCGTCGGCCGCCATGGCGCGCTTGTTGACGTCGAGCGATTCCCGGAACAGTCCCGTGCGGTAGTAGATGTGGGACGGCATGTGCACGATGTGGCCCGCGCCCGGCATCAGCGCGGCGAGCCGGCGCGCGTGCGGCAGCGCGCGCTCGGGCGTGGCCGAGGACTCGATCGCGTGGATGTAGAGATGGATCGCGCCCGGGTGTCCGGGATTGCGGGCCAGCACGGTTTCCAGCGTGGAGAAGATTTCGCCGGCGCGGCCCTTCGGCTTCGTGCCGGCCGCCTCCCAGTAGTCCCAGGGTTGCGTGTCCATCACCGACTCGGCGTAGAGCGTGGCGACGGTGTCGTCGTCGGGGAATTGCGCGGCGACCTCCTTCATCGCGTCGGCGAAGGCGCCGTCGAGCGGAGCGCGCTCGGCGGCGGGATCGGCCGAATAGCGCTTCTGCAGGGCCGCGACCAGGGCGCGATCCTTGGCGGGCGCGGCGGGCGCGAGTTCCACCGCTTTCCCGAGCGCAGTCCAGGCCGGGGCGACGGCTTCGGGCAGCATCGGCGCGTTGATGTTCGGCCCCAGCACGAAGGCTTCGCCCCAGTACGCCAGCGCGAAGGCGGGATCCTCCTCCTGCGCGGCGCGGAAGGCGCGCTGCGCCTCGGCGTGGTTGAACGCGAAGGCCCAGCGCAGGCCCTGGTCGAAATACGCCTGCGCCTTCGCGCTCCTCGTGCCCGCCTTCAGGCTCAAGCGGCCCAGGTCGTCGTAGAGCGGCGGCTTGCCGCCGGCGGCTTTCATCGGTTGAGGCGGGAAGGGCTTGGTTTCCGATCGCCGGGTTTCGGCCTGCGCCAGTACCAGCGTTTGCAGCAGGCGCGGCCGTCCTGTGGTGGTGGGCGTGCAGGCCGCGCCGGAGAAGTCGAGCAGGGGATCGGGTGCCGGCGTGGTCATGGCGGCCTCTCCCCGCGTGAGCGCGACAGCGCTCGCGAGACTGGCAAATGCCACGCCTAGGGCGACAAGCGAAGTGGATCGGTTCATGCGTGCTTCCTCGGCGTTCGGGGCAATGAGGGCGGGCGTCGCGTCCGCGGCAGTATGCGCTTCGATGCCGGTTCGGGGATCAAGGCTCGAAGCCGTTGGCGAACAGCGGCATCATGGTGCGCGCGGCGGCGAAGTCGTAGCGGGTTCGGGTGGCGTCCACCGCGCTGCCGACCATGTAGATGTGGTCGCCGGCAAGGATCTGCCCGCGACCCATGAGGATCGTCTCGACGGCGGCGCCGGGCCAGGATTGGAAGAAGATGCCGTCCTCGCCGAAGCGCGCGTCGAGCTGGCCGTCGGACTTGAACAGCAGCGCGACGCTGAAGCTGGAGTACTCCATCCGCCGTGGCGCCGACCAGGATGCGGCCATCCCCGAGTGCGACGATGTTGTGCGCGCGCTCGCCGTTGAAGCCGCCGAGGTCGATGCCGACCTGCACGCGGCCGTGGAAGCCGAACGAGGGGTCCGGCTGGCCGTCCGGCAGCAGCCGTGCGATGCCGATGTCGTCCCCGAACGGACCCTGGAAGTATCCGGCGACCAGGATGCGGCCCTCGCGGTCGACCGCAATCGCCTGGGCGAAGTCGATCATCGCGCCGCCCTGGTCGAAGCCGATGAAAGTCCAGCCGTTCCCGGCGGAACCGAAGCCCGTGTCGAGTGCGCCGTTCGCGCCCAGCCGGATCACGCTCATGTCCCAGCCCGAGCCGCCGGAATGCTGCGCGGCGCCGGCGATCAGGATGCGGCCGTCATCGAGGACGAGCCCGGCCCCGGCCTGCGACAACGGCGGTGAAGGCGGTGCCGGCGCGAGGCAGGTGCGGCCCGCATCGCCGAAGCTGGAATCCGTGGTGCCGTCCGCCGACAGGCGCAACGCGCAGGCGAATCCGCGCGCGGGCGTATCGAGGATGGCCGCGCTGCCCAGCACCAGCACCTTTCCGTCCGAAAGCGGAACCAGGTTCGTGATCTCGCCCACGGTCGCGCCGTCGACCAGCACGGACGGCGCGATCAGGCGCCGGCCGCCGAGAAAGAAACCGGTGTCCGGCGAGCCGTCGGCGTTCAGCCGTCCGACGAGCATGGCGTAGGAGGGGCTGCCGTGGCCGGCATAGACCAGCTTGCCGTCCGCCGCCTGCGCGACGTCGGCGGCCATGCCGAAGTAGGCGGTACGCACCAGGCCGTCGTGGTTCGGCCCGAAACGGGTATCCAGTCGGCCGTCGGCTTCGAGTCGCGCCAGCACGGTCTGGTATTCGGAGCGCGGTTGCTCCGGCTGCGCCTTTCGCGTCGTGCCGATCAGGACGAGGCGTCCGTCCGCCTGCACGATCGCGCGCGCGGCTTCGCCGCCGTCCGCCGGTACGCCGCTCACGGCGATCCGTGCGATGCCATCGTCGTTGCCGCCGTAGCCCGGGTCGGGAATCGGCAGCGGCGCGGCGCTGGCGAGAGAGGACGCTGCGACGATCGCGATGCCGGCGAGCCAATGGGCGCAGGGTGTCATGAGGTTCTCCGCGGGGATGGAAGGCCTAGGCCGCCGCCATCCCTGGAGAGGCCGGGCGCGATACGGGCAGCCGCGGGGAACGCCATCGGATGACGGATTGCGACATCGCGGTTCAAACCGCGCGCACTGCTGCCACAATCCCGGTCATGCTTGCCCCAGCCGACTGGCCGCGCGCGACGGCCGCCTTCCTCGACGAGCGCCTGTCGCGGCTCGAACACGCCTGCCGCGAAGCGGGCGTACCGTTCCACGACGATGCCGGCGTCGACGACCACCTGCAGCGCGTCCTGCTGGCCAGCGATTTCGCCTACGAGAGTTTCCTCGGCGATCCGCGCCTGCTCGGACCGGAGTTCCTGCAACTGATGACCGATCCGCGCCACGCCGACGCGCGCGCCGGCGTGCTGGCCGACTTGCGCGACGACGAACTGCGGGCGGAACTGCGGCGCTTCCGCCGTCGCGAGGCGCTGCGGCTGATCTGGCGCGACGTCAATCGCGCCGACTCGGTCGAGACCACGCTGGCCGGCGCTTCGGTGCTCGCGGATGCCTGCCTCGAAGCCGCGTTGCGCGGCGCCGAGCGGCAGGTGGCGGTGCGCCACGGCGTGGTGCGCGATGCCGGCGGGCAGCCGCAGCGGCTCGTCGTGCTCGCACTGGGCAAGCTCGGCGGAGGGGAACTGAACTTCTCGTCGGACATCGACGTCGTGTTCGCCTTCGCGGAACACGGCGACAGTGACGGTGCGCGTCCGCTCGACGCCAGCGCGTATTACGCCCGCGTCGGCCAGGCGCTGGTGTCGCTGCTCGCCGACCGCGATGCCGACGGCTACGTGTTCCGCGTCGACCTGCGCCTGCGCCCGTTCGGCAACGCCGGGCGCCTCGCCCTGTCCTTCGCCGCGATGGAGCAGTATTTCCAGCGTGAAGGCCGCGACTGGGAGCGCTACGCCTGGATCAAGGCGCGTCCCTGTGCGGGCGACCGCACGGCCGGCGCGCGTCTGCTCGATACGCTGCGCCCGTTCGTGTTCCGCCGCTATCTCGACTACGGTGCCTTTGCCGGCCTGCGCGAGATGAAGGCGCTGATCGACGCCGAGGTCGCGCGCAAGGATCTCGCCGACCATCTCAAGCTCGGTCCCGGGGGCATCCGTGAGATCGAGTTCATCGTGCAGCTCGTGCAGTTGATCCGCGGCGGCCGCGAACCGACGCTGCGCGTGCGCGGCCTGCTGCCCGCGCTCGCCGCCTGCGAACAGCTCGGCTCGATTCCGCTCGCGCGCGCGCAGACGCTGCGCGAGGCCTATCGTTTCCTGCGCCGCCTCGAGAACCGCGTGCAGATGTTCGCCGACCAGCAGACGCACGAGATTCCGGCCGATCCGGCGATCCGCGAGCGCATCGCGCTGGCGCTGGGACGTCCCGGCTGGGACGCGCTCGCGGGCGAGATGAACGTGCATCGGGCCGCCGTCGCCGAGGAGTTCGGCGCATTGATGGCGGTGCGCGCACGCAGCAGCGCGCAGCAGTCGCAGGCCCAATGGACGGAACTCTGGCGCACGCTGGCGGGCGGCGACGACGTCGATCCGAAGGTGTTGGCCGACGCGGGCTTCGATCCGCCGCAGGACGCGGCCGCCGAGCTCGAGGCCCTGCTCGGCAGCGTGACCTTCCGCAACATGTCGGCTCGATCGCGCGAGCGGCTCGATCGCGTCATGCCGGCGTTGTTCGCGGCTGCGTCCGGGCAGCCCGAAGCCGTACGCTGCCTGACGCGGCTGCTGAAGCTGGTGCAGGCGGTCGCGCGGCGCTCCGTCTACCTGGCCCTGCTCGACGAGCAGCCGGCCGCGCTGAAGCGTCTGAGTGCGGTGTTCTCGGCCAGCGCCTTCCTCGCCGATCGCGTGATATCGCATCCGCTGCTGCTCGACGACCTGTTCGACGACCGCGTCGAGCAGGGCGCGCCGGCGCGTCACGAGATCGAGGGCGAACTGTCGCGGCGCCTCGGCGCGTTCGGCGAAGCCGATCCGGAGGCCGAGATCGAGCTGGTGCAGGAGGTGCGCCAGTCCGCGCTGTTCCGCATCGGCCTGGCGTTTCTCGGCGGCCGCATCGACGCCGTTGCCGCCGCGCGCGCGCTGGCGGAAGTCGCCGAGGTCGTGCTCGCGACCGTGCTGCGCATCGCGGAGCGCGATCTCGTCGCGTCGCACGGCCGCCTCGGCGAGCGGGCGCACGACGGCAGCGGTCTCGCCATCGTCGCCTACGGCAGCTTCGGTGGCGCCGAACTCGGATTCGGTTCCGACCTCGATCTCGTGTTCCTGTATGACGGCGATCTCGCGCAGTCGGAATCCGACGGTCCGCGTCCGCTCGACGGTCAGCGCTACTACGCGCGCCTCGCGCAGCGCATCGTGCACCTGCTCGGCGTGCTGACCCGCGCCGGCCGCCTGTACGAGGTCGACGTGCGCCTGCGCCCGGACGGCAGCAAGGGCATGCTCGTGCTGAGTCTCTCGGCCTACGAGGCCTACCAGCGCGAACGCGCCTGGACCTGGGAACTGCAGGCCCTGGTGCGCGCCCGCGCGGTCGCCGGCGACGTCTCCCTCGCGCGCCGCTTCGCGCAGTTGCGCGAGGACGTGCTGGCGACACCGCGCGATGCCGACGCGGTGCGCAAGGACGTCGTCGAGATGCGTACGCGCTGGCGCGCGGAGCGCGATCGTTCCGACGCGCAGCGGTTCGATCTCAAGCAGGGGAGCGGGGGACTCGTCGACATCGAGTTCCTGCTGCAGGCGCTCGTCCTGATACAGGGCGCGCGGTATCCCGAATTGCGCGGCGACGGCAATTCCTCCGACCTGATCGCGCGGCTCGCCGCGGTCGGCGTGCTGGATGCGGCCGACGCGGATGCGCTCGCTCGGGCGCACGCGGACCTGCTCGAACGGGCGATCCGCTGCACGCTCGACGCGCGCGCGCGCGTGGTGGCGCGCGATGCGGACGTGGAGCGATCGGCCGGGATCGTGCAGGACGTGGCGGGACGCATGGGATTGCGACAGGGGTAGATCTTCGGCGCGCGTTCGCGCCGCTGCCGCCCGTCATTGCGACGGCTGGCGCCGTGAGGCGCCGGCCGCCAACGGCAGCAAATTTCCCGACGGGTCTTCGCGGCCTTCCCGGACCGTAGGCGACGACGAGCGGCGATGGCGGGGCGGCGGCGCGTCAAACGATGCCCGCGACCTGGCCATCCGCGGATCGGGCGGAAACCGGACGGGGCGCGCCGTGCGCCGTCAGCTGGATTCCCGGCGCCTGCGCAGGCGCCGCGCGATCTCGCTGCACGTTGCGATGCCGAGGGTCAGCGCGATCGTCGACAGCAGTTGCAGGCGCGGGCCCTCGGTGCACATCGCGAGCACGAAGATCGCGCCGAGCAGGGCCAGGCCGAGCCAGGTCAGGTACGGGAACGCACGCATGCGGAACGGCAGCGGCGTACCGGCGCGATCCGCGCGCCGGCGCAGGATCAGCTGGGACACCAGCGAGATCGTCCATACCACCAGGCAGGTGGAGCCGACGAGGTTCAACAGCGCCGGCAGCACCTTGTTCGGATAGAGCAGTTCGAGAATGGTCGTGAAGAAACCGAAGGCCACGCTTCCCAGCACGGCGATCACCGGTACCTGCCGGCGATCGACGCGGGCGAGCACACGGGGTGCCTCGCCGCGCTCGGCGAGCGAGAAGATCATGCGCGATGCGCCGTAGAGGTTCGCGTTCAGTGCCGACAGCAGGGCGACCACGGCGACCAGGGTGATCGCACTCGCCGCTCCCGGCAGGCCGACCTGCTGCAAGACGGCGGCGAAAGGCGACGCCAGCGCCTCGCTGGTCCACGGCACGACCGCGATGATCACGCTGAGCGAACCGATGTAGAACACGAGGATGCGCCACACGACGGTACGGATCGCCTGCGAGATGCTGCGCTCGGGATCTTCCGTCTCGGCGGCGGCGACCGCGACGATTTCGGTCCCGCCGAAGGCGAAGACGACGACCAGCAGGGCCGCGCCGATGCCGGCCCATCCTTTCGGTGCGAAGCCGCCGTTGGCGAACACGTTCGTCAGCCCCGGCGAGGCGACGCCGGGAAGCAGGCCGGACAGCATCCCGGCGCCGACGACGATGAAGGCGACGACCGCGGCGACCTTGAGGATCGCGAACCAGAATTCGAATTCGCCGAAGTTGCGGATGCCGAGCAGGTTGATCGCGGTGAACGTCAGCATGAACGCCAGCGACATCCAGGCGACCGGCAAGGCCGGCCAGAGGGTCGCCAGCAGGCCAGCCGCACCGACCGATTCCGCCGCGATCACGACCACCAGCTGTGCCCACCACAGCCAGCCGACCGTGGCGCCGGCGGTCGCGCCCATCGCATCGGCGGCGTACACGGAGAAGGCGCCGCTGGCCGGTCTCGCCGCGGCCATTTCGCCGAGCGCATGCATCACGATGATGACCAGCGCGCCGGCGACCAGGTAGGACACCAGCACCGCCGGTCCGGCGGTCTGCACGCCGATGCCGGAACCGAGGAACAAGCCGGCTCCGATCGCGCTGCCGAGGCCCATCATGATCAGCTGGCGTGGCTTCATCGCGTGGCGCAGTCGCGCCCCGTTCGCGTCGCCATAGCCGGGCGCGGCGACGCGGGAGGAGGGCTGAGGCAGCCGGTCGGAATGGGCCATCGGCGGGAGTCGGGAGTCCGGGAGGGGGGAGAACAGTAGCGGCCGCCCGCGGGCGCGCCTAGGGTGCGTCCCGTCCTTCCGGGCATTCTTCCCGTCGGCGCGGCGGCGGAACGGCACCGGACGCCGGCGCGGACCGCGATCGTGCCGGTCCGCGCCTCGCCGATGTCGCGCCGTCCCGTACGGACGGGGACGCCAGGGTCAGTGCGCGTGCCTCGTACCGGACTTCGGGCAGTGGCACATCGCCGTCGGGCCGAACTCGATGCCGAAGGTATGGCCGTCGCGATGGCGCTGCCAGTAGAACTCCGGTGCCGCGCGGCCCTGGCCGCCGACCTCGGCCATGTCGGCGTCGACGTCGAACACGCGGCCGTTGACGGCAACGTAGCGGGTGTCGATCGTCGCCCGGATGTTCTCCAGCGGGTTCGAGTTGAGCACGACGAAATCGGCGCGCTTGCCCGGTTCGATCGAGCCGATCTGCTTCGACAGGCCGAGCAGGTCGGCGCCGTCGTAGGTCGCAGCGCGCAGCGCTTCCCAGTTGGAGAAGCCGCTCTGCGCGAGCATCCAGATCTCCCAGTTCTCCGACAGGCCCTGCAACTGACCGTGGCCGCCGGTCTGGATCTTGACGCCGGCATCGCGCAGCCTCTTCGCCGCCGCGCCGACTTCCTTGTAGTAGTAGTCCCATTCCGGCGCGGTCTCGCGGCGGATCGAGCGCGCGTCGAGCGTCTCGCGCGGGAAGAAGCGATTGAGCTTCTTGTCTTCCCACACGTCGTCGCGTGCGTACCAGTAGTACTCGCCGGACAGGCCGCCGTAGTTCACGACCAGCGTCGGCGTGTTGCGCACGTCGGTCTGCTTCCACAGGCCGACGACGTCGGCGTAGAGCGGTGCAACGGGAATGTTGTGCTCGACGCTGGTGACGCCGTCGAGGATCATCGGCAGGTTGTGGTTGAACGTGGAGCCGCCTTCCTCGACGACCAGCATGCCGAGTTCGCGCGCGGCCTGGTTGATCTGCTGGTGCTGCTCGCGGCGCGGCTGGTTGTAGCTCTTCACGCTGAACGCGCCGTGCGCCTTCATGCGGCGCAGGTGCGCGCGCGCGTCGTCGAGCGAGTTGATGACGACCTTGAAGTCGCCGTCGGCGCCGTACAGGATCGAGCCGGTCGAGAACACGCGCGGGCCGACCATCGTGCCGGCCTTCACCAGTTCCGCCTGCGAGAACACGGTTTCGGTCGTCGCGGACGGGTCGTGCATCGTCGTGATGCCGAAGGCGAGGTTCGTGTAGTACGCCCAGTTCGCCTGCGGCACGACACCGGTGAAGAAGTGGTTCGCGTGCGCGTGCGCGTCGACGTAGCCGGGCGCGATCGTCTTGCCCTTGGCGTCGACGACCTTCGCATTCGCCGGGATCGCCACGTTCGTGCCGACCGCCTTGATCGTGTCGCCTTCGACGACCAGCGTGCCGTCCTCGATCACTTCCTGCTCGCCGCCTTGCGCGTTCTTCATCGTGATGATGCGCGCGTGGGTGAACGCGAACGTGTCGGCCGGGCGATCCATCGGCAGCGACAGGCCCACGTCGACGCCCTTGTCGCTGCCGGGTTTGGGCAGTTCCTTCGGTGCGCCGGGCACGAAGGCGAACGCGTCCTTCAGGTCGCGCGTGTGGTATTCGCGGCCGACCATCCAGTGCAGCGCGCGCGAATCGGCCGACCAGTGCAGGTACGAGCCGACGTCCTTGCTGACCGGCGTGACCGGGATCGCCTTGGTGTCCTTCGACAGCTCGATCGCGCCGCCGGTCTGCGGCATCGGGGCGACGTAGGCGTTGAACAGCTCGGTGAACGCGACCCACTGGCCGTCCGGGCTGACGTTGACGAAGTCGACGTACTTCAGGTCGAACACCTCGCGCGGCTCCTCGCCGTTGAGGCCGACGCTCATCAGCTTCTTCTGCAGTCCGCCGCCGACGAGGTAGAGGACGCGGCTGCCATCGGCCGAGAACTGCGGGTCGCCGCCCGACTTGGCGATGCGCTTGGCCGCGCCACCGCCGGCCGGCATCACGTAGATGCCGGTCTCGCCGGCATTGAGGTTACCGGTGATCGAGCCGCCGGAGGTCTTCGAGTAGACGATGCGCGTACCGTCGCGCGAGTAGCGCGGGCCGTAGTAGAAGCCGGGTTTCGCGGTCAGCGTGCGCACCTGGCCGCTGGCGAGGTCGCGCTCGACGATCGCGCCCTGCTTTTCATCGGACCACGTGGTGTAGAGCAGCTTCCTGCCGTCCGGACTGAAGGCCGGCTGGTACTCGAACTGCGCGGCCTCGTTCGTCAGGCGTTGCGGCGCACCGTTCGGCAGCGACTTCATCCACAAGTGGCCGACGGCGTGGAACACCATCGTCTTGCCGTCCGGGCTGGTCGTGACGTCGCGGATCATTTTCGGCTGGAACGTGTCGCGCTCCAGCGTCTGCTCGAAGCGCAGCGGCTGCGCGACGGTCTGCTCCACCGCGGCGGTGAACGGGATCTGCGTCGGCGTGCCCTTGTCGGCGTCGACGCGCCAGAGCTTGCCCTTGGCCCAGATCACGAGGGCTTTCGAATCCGGCGTCCAGGCGTAGTTCGCGTACGGTCCGAAGATCGCCCAGGCTTCCTGCAGGTCGTGCGAGAGGCCGTCCCACAGCGGGCGCACGTCGCCGGAGTCGAGGTCGAGCACGTGCAGCACGCTCTTCTCGCGCACGCGCTTGACGAAGGCGAGCGAACGGCCGTCCGGTGACGGCTGCGGGCGCACGGCACCGCCCGGCGTGGCGACCATCGTCTGCGTCTCGCCGGTCTGGCGGTCGAGGCGCTTGATTGCGTAGATCACGTCGTGCGGGTTCTTGTTGTACTGGAAGTACGGACCCTGCGTGACATCCTCGGAGTAGTACACCCAGCGGCCGTCCGCGCTGACCGCCGGCTCGCCGAGGTCCTGCTGGTCGTTCTTCTGCTTGGTCAGCTGCAGGCCGGCGCCGCCGGTCTTGTGGTACATCCACAGCTCGCCGGCGCCGAGCGAGCGCTCCCCGGTGAAGTGCTTGCGGCCGATGAGGTACTGGCCGTCCGGCGTCCAGGCCGGGTTGTTGAGCAGGCGGAAATCCTCCTTCGACACGGCGGTCGCCGTGCCGCCGGCCGACGGGATGCGCCAGAGGTTGTTGCCACCGCCGCGGTCGGAGGTGAACGCGACCTCCTTGCCGTCCGGAGAGAAGCGCGGCTGCACGTCCCAGGCCGGTCCCGAGGTCAGGCGCTTGGCGGTGCCGCCCTCGATGGGGAGCGTGTAGAGGTCGCCGAGCAGGCCGAACACGAGCGTCCTGCCGTCCGGGCTGACGTCGAGGTCCATCCAGGTGCCTTCGTCGGTCGTGAACTTCACCACCTTGGTTGGGCCGTGCGCGGCATTGACGTCCCATTTCGGGGCCTCGTCGCCTTTCTTGTCGGCGGCTTGCGCCGAAGCGCAGGCGAGGGTGATGCAGGCGGCGAGGGCGGTGCGGCGAAGCGAAGGCATGAAGGGGCTCCCTGGACAGATTCGGCCGAGCTTAGGCGAAGCGTCGAGCGGATGGGCGGGCCGAAAGTCCCGGTCGGGAAGCGGTTGTCCCGCACGGATGCGGAGGGTGCAGGGAGAAGAGGCCGAGGAGAATTTCCTTTGCACTCTCGTCTGTGCAGGAAATCCGCCTTTCGATCTCGGCTGCACCGATGCCGCGTCGGGCGGCTGGAAAGCCGAACGGGGCGCTCGAGGAGCGTCGTCTCGCAGAGGCGCAGAGAGAGAACATGGCCGAAGAACTTTTCTCGGTGTTCTCCGCGTTTCTGCAAGGAATCCTTCTTTTCGACTCAGCCGGACAGGCGCGTTGGTTCGACGGATGAGGCGAGCCACGCTGCCGCGCCGGCCCTCCAGCGTTCGCGCACGAGTTCGGCGATCGCCGCCGTCTCCGCCAGCGGCGGCGGTTGCGGCGGGCCCTGCAGCGCCTCGTCGAGGCGGCGCAGGTGACCGCTGCCGGCGAGTTCAGCGTGGAATGCGGCCAGCTTGCCCTCGATCGCGCGTGGCGCGAAGGTGTAGACCGGCTTGCCGGTCGCGCAGGCCTCGGAAATCATGTTGACGGAATCGGGCGTGACGACGATGCGGTCGGCCCAGCCGAGATAGCCGGCGTACGGGTTCTCGCCGTCCGCGCCGCCGCTCCAGAACTTTCCCGGAAACCTGGCGAACGCGCTGCGCAGCGTGTCGGCCAGCGCCGGCGGTGTGCGTCGCGATGCGCTGACAAGGAAGCTGCCGCCGTCGGCGGCATGGCGCGCGCCGAGACGCTCGAGCAGGGCGTCGAAGTACGCGTCGTCGAGTTTCTGCGCACGGTTCGAGCCGCCGATCAGCACGGCGGTGCGCGGTGCCGGCAGGTGGGCGACGTCGGCGAAGCGCAGGCGGCCGGCGGCGAGCCAGTCGGCGTCGACCGCGTTCAGCGCGCCGATGCTGCGGATCACGTTGGGGCCGGCGATGTCGTCGTGCTGCGGAACGATCACGAGGTCGAACGCGCGGCTGTCGATGCGCGGGTCGAGGATCTGCACGGTGTAGCAGCGGCCGTCGCTCCAGCGGCGCAGCAGGCGCGTGACCAGCGCGGCGCGGTGGCCGCAGCCGATC
>DBMH01000278.1 GCA_002297645.1 Rhodanobacteraceae bacterium UBA703
GGCCGTCGCGCGTGGCGCGGCGGCCGTGGAGGGCGTGCGCGAAGCCATTGATTCCATACCGAAAAGGTTCACCACGGATTCAAATGCGCCATGCAAGCCTGCCGTTTCGTCAGCGCAACGGAGTCCATCATGAAGTATCCGATGTCGGCGATCGCCGGAATCGCTTTCGCCCTGTACATGCCGACGCTGTTCGCGCAGGCCGGCACGCCGCCGGTGAACGAGCAGGAACAGCTCCAGCGCGAAGAGCAGGAATTGCAGAATCGCGCTAACGAGCGCGAGATGGCGCACAAGCGCGCGGAACGTCCCGTGCCGTTCGACCAGCTCGACCGCAACCGGAACGGCTACCTGACGCTCGACGACGCCCGGTCGGATCCCTGGCTGTCGGAGCACTTCGTCCAGTGCGACCTGGACCGCAACGACCAGGTGTCGCGCGACGAATACGCGACGTGCACGGAGAAGAAGTGACCGCAGCGGCGGCGGCGGTGCCCCCGCATCCGCCGCACCGGCCTCATGCCCGTCCGAGCAGGCGCTCGCAGGTCGCGTCCTTGTCTTCCCACAGGGCGTTCATCCACTCCTGGAAGCGCTCGCGGAACCGCGCGTCACCCTGGTAGTCGCCGCCGACGAATTCGCGCGGGATCGGACGCTCGCGCACGTCGATGCGCACTTCCGGCACGCGATCGGCGAACAGGTCGACCATCGTCGGCCGTCCCGCGGGATAGACGAGGGTGACGTCGAGGATGGACTGCAGTCCGTCGCCCATCGCGTCGATCACGAACGCGACGCCGCCCGATCGGGGTTTCAGCAGGTTCCGATACGGCGACGCCTGTGACGCATGCTTTTCCGGCGTGAACCGCGTGCCTTCGACGAAATTCATGATCGAGACGGGAATCGCGCGGAAGCGCGCGCAGGCGCGTCGCGTCGTCTCGATGTCGCGGCCGGCCAGCTCAGGGCGCCGCGCGATCTGCTCGCGCGTGTGGCGACGCATGAACGGGAAATCCAGCGCCCACCACGCCAGTCCCATCAGCGGGATCCAGAACAGCTCGCGCTTGAGGAAGAAGCGCAGCAACGGAATGCGCCGGTTGAAGCGCTTCTGCAGCACGAAGATGTCGACCCAGCTCTGGTGGTTCGCCAGCACGAGGTAGTGGCCGTCGCGCCGCAGGTCCGCGTGTTCCGAGACGACGAAACGCGTGTGCGTGAGCCGGTCGATCACCCCGCTGTTGAACGCGATCCAGCTTTCGGCGATGCCGGCCAGCAGCGGATTGCAGGCGACGCGCACGCGCTCGAACGGCAGCAGCGCCTTGAGCAGGGTCACGGCGAACAGCGGCAGCACGTGCACGACGATGTTCGCAACGATCAGGAGCGCGGCCAGTGACACGCGCAGGAATGCCGACACCGGTCGCATGGGTTCCAGGACGATCCGCAATCCTTCGAGGTTAGCGACGAACGGCGCCGATGGCGAGCCGGCGCCTTTCCCGTACCCATCCGATGACGCAATCCGGAGCCGGGCCGGGAATTCCCATGACACCCTGCCCGTCGGCGCGGTTCCGGTCCGCGAATTCCGCGCGGATCTCCCCGGGACGGCGGGTTAGACTTCCGGCGCGGCGCGGCCGCCCTCCACCAACGCTCCAGGGAACCCATAGATGGACAACACTCTCCTGCGCCGCGCTGCACTCGCGGCAGCACTCTGCATGGCTGCACTTCCTTCCCTGCACGCGCAGGACACGCCGCCGGCCGCGTCCGCGGAAACGACCACGGCCGCCGTCGGCCTCGACGGCGCGGCTCCGAACGCGGCGGAGACCGCAGCGCAACGCGCGTGGAACGCGGCGGCGGCCGCCATGCAGCACGGCCCGCAGACCGTGGCCCTGTCGAACCAGGCCTCGCTGAAACTGCCCGAGGGCTTCGGCTTCGTGCCGCCGCGACAGGGCAAGGCGCTGATGGAAGCGATGGGCAACAGCATCGGCGGCACCTTCCTCGGCCTGATCGTGCCGACCGCCGACGACGAGGACAGCTGGATCGCCACCGTCGACTACGAACCCGCCGGCTACATCAAGGACGACGACGCCAGGCACTGGAAGGCCGACGAACTGCTCGCCGATCTGAAGGAAGGCACCGAAGCCGGCAACGAGCGCCGCCAGCGCATGGGCTTCCACGCCCTGGAAGTCACCCGCTGGATCGAACCGCCGAACTACGACGACTCGACGCAGCGCCTGGTCTGGTCGGTCGAGCTGCGCGAAAAGGGCGCACGCGACGACGACGACCATACGGTCAACTACAACACCTACGTGCTCGGCCGCGAGGGCTACGTCTCGCTCGACTTCATCACCTCGCAGTCGCACATCGACGCCGAGAAGCCGGTCGCCAACACGCTGCTGTCGGCGATCTCGTTCAACGAAGGCAAGCGCTACGCCGATTTCAACGCCTCGACCGATCGCGTGGCCGAATACGGCCTGGCCGCGCTGATCGGTGGCATCGCGGCGAAGAAGCTCGGCCTGTTCGCCACGCTCGGCCTCCTGCTGGCGAAGTTCTCCAAGCTGATCATCGTCGGCCTCGTCGCCGCCGGCGCGGCGATCAAGAAATTCTTCTTCGGCGGAACGGCCAGGAGCGGACGCGAGTAGGCCATCCGGCGGCGATCCCGATGCGAACCCGATCGAACAATCCCGAAGGCGGCGACCCCGGACGGATCGCCCTGACGGAGATCCAGCCGTGAAGCTGCTGCTGCTCCTGCTCAACGGCGCCAAGCTGGGCAAGCTGCTGACCGGCGGCACCATGCTGCTGTCGGTCGTCGCGTACGCGTTCGTGTTCGGGTGGCGGTATGCCGCCGGTTTCGTGGGCCTGATCCTGGTCCACGAGATGGGCCACTACGTCGCCGCGCGGCGACGCGGCCTCGACGTCGGCGCGCCGACCTTCATTCCGTTCGTCGGCGCGTGGATCGAGCTGAAGGAGCAGCCGCGCGACGCCGAGACCGAGGCCTACATCGGCATGGCCGGCCCGCTGGCCGGCAGCCTGGGCGCGCTCGCGTGCTACTACGCGGCGCGCGCCACCGGCAGCGACCTGCTGCTGGCGCTGGCCTATGCCGGCTTCTTCCTGAACCTGTTCAACCTCATCCCGGTGTCGCCGTTCGACGGCGGCCGCATCAGCGCAGTGATCTCGCCGCGCCTGTGGCTGCTCGGCGCGCCGCTGCTGGTCGGCCTGTTCTTCTGGCGCCCGAGTCCGCTGCTGATCCTGATGGCGATCCTCGCCGCCCCGAAGGTCATGGAGGCGCTGCGCGGCTTCAGGTCGGCCGAGCAGCAGGCCTACTACCTCGCCGATGCCGAGACACGGCTGTCCTATGCCGTGCTCTACCTCGGACTGGCCGGATTCCTCGCCGTCATGTGCCACGAACTGCACGCGGAACTGCCGCGGGCGTTCTAGCGGCCCGGATCCCGTCGCGGCCACGCCGAAGTCCGGTCCGCACGCGCAGCCGTCCTCAATCCCTGCGCAGCGATTCCGTAGGATCCAGGTTCGACGCCCGGCGCGCGGGCAGATAGCTCGCGAGCAGTCCGACCAGCACCATCACGAGCGGCATCGCGACGAAGGTCGCGAGGTCCAGCGGCTGCACGCCGAACAGCAGGCTGCCCAGCGCCCGCGTGCCGGCAAGGGCGACGAGAAGGCCGATCGCGACGCCGACGCCGACCACGCGCACACCCTGCCCCACCACCATCGCCCTGACCTGCGCCGCGCGCGCGCCGAGCGCCATGCGCACACCGATCTCGCGCGTGCGCTCGTCGACGACGTACGACAGCACGGCGTACAGCCCGACCGCCCCCAGCACCAGCGCGAGCAGCGAGGCGATGCCGAGCGTGAGCAGGGTGAAGGTCAGCTGCATCATCGAGTCCTCGACCAGGTACGCCATCGTGAAGACGCGGTACATCGGCGCCTCCGGCGCGACCTCGCGCACCAGCGCCCGTACCTCCGGCGCGATCTCCTCGGCACGCGCGGTCCGGACGACGTAGGCGGGCGAGGACACCATGCGGCCGCCCTGCTCGGTCGTGTCGACCATCGGGAAGTACACCGCCGCCTCGGCCGGCGTCTGCAGGTCGTCCTGCATGACGTCGTCGACCACGCCGACCACGGTTTCCCAGGCCGTCTGGTCGCGCCGCTGCAGGCGCTGGCCGATCGGATCGAGACCGGGCCACAGGGTCGCCGCGGCGGATCGGCTCACGACGATGTTGCCGCGCGATGCACCGTGGTCTTCGGCGGAGAAGGTGCGTCCGGCCAGCAGCCGGATGCCCATCGCCTTGAAGTAGTCGCCGGCGGTGTAGTTGTAGTGCACCAGCGTGCCTTCGGCGGCGGCGGCGTTCGTGCGCTCGGTGCGCACCTGCATGATCGAGGTGCTTTCGTTGATCGGAACGTTCTCGACCAGCCCCACGGCTTGCACGCCGGGCAGCGCGGCCAGGCGATCGAGGAAGGCGAGGTTGAAACGCGCGAACGAAGGCGCGTCCTTCAGCCCGGGCCGCTCCGGCGCGATCTGGAAGGTCAGGATGTCCTGGGTGTCGTAGCCCGGGTCGACCTGGCGCAATTCGTAGGCGCTGCGCATCAGCAGTCCCGATCCGATCAGCAGGGCCAGCGCCAGCGCGGTCTGCCCGGCCACGAGACCGTGGCGCAGCCAGTGCCGCTGCCGCGTCGACCCGCGCCCGCCTTCGCGCAGCCTCGCCAGGTCCGGCGAGGCGCCGCGCAGGGCCGGCAAGCCACCGCAGATGAAGGCGGAAATCGCCGCGGCGACCGCGGTGAACAGCAGCGCCTCGACGCCGAAGCCGGCCCGGTCCAGTCGCGGGATGTTGGGAGGAGCCGCACCGAGGAACACCGGCAGGGCAGCGACGGTGAGCACGGCGGCCACGCCGGCGGCGAGCGCGGCCACGACGACCGCCTCGGCCATGTGCAGGCGCATCAGCTGGCTGCGCGCGGCACCGATCGCGCGGCGCACCGCCATCTCCTGGTGGCGGCCTTCGATGCGCACCAGGAACAGGTTGGCGACGTTGGCGCAGGCGATCAGCAGGACCAGGCAGGCGGCCGCGAACAGGACCCACAGCGGGCCCGCATAGTTTCCGAGCAGTTCGTCCTCGAGCGTGCGCACGACGGCGCGATGCTGGGCGATCATCCGCGCGTAGGCCGGCGGCCCGCCGAAGCGTTCCGGCAGCCGTGCGGCGAGCGCGGTCAGCTCGTCAGCGACCGCCGGCAGCGTCGCGCCCGGTGCCCGGCGCGCGACCAGGTCGAGACCGAACCGGCCGGGCGTCTTGATGTCCGCCGGGCGGATCGTGTTCGAGATCCACAGCAGGGTGTCGTTGCGCGGAAAACGGAAATCCGGCCGCATCACGCCGATCACCGTGCGCTTCGCGTCGGAGATGTCGTAGCTGCGGCCGATCACCGACGGATCCTGGCCGAACCAGGCGGTCCACAACGCGTGGCTGATCACCACGGCGCGATCCCCGTCCTGTTCGTCCGGCAGGCGGCCGAGCAGCGGCGTCACGCCGAGGGTGGAATACAGGGAATTGGTCGGCTGCGACATGCGCACGCGTTCGACGCGATCGCCCACCCGCAGCGTGGAGGTGTAGCTGTCGTAGCCCGCGACGTCCTGCAGCAGCGTCGACTGCTCCTTGTACTGCAGGAAGAATTCCGGCGCCGCGCCGAGTTCCGGCGGCAGCCCCGACCCCGGCGCCGACGCGGTGATGTAGACGAGGCGATCGGGATCGGCGTACGGCAGCCGGTCGAGCAGGACCGTGCTGACGACGTTGAACATGCCCGCCACCGCGCCGATCGCGAGGCCGAGCATGCCGACCGCGGTCAGGGTGAATCCCGGCGTGCGCCGCAGCGTGCGCACGGCGTGCGCGAGGTCTGCCATCCAGTTGCCGGGTTGCATGCGATCTCCTGCGTCGGGCGGCCATCCGGCCGGATGGGTCGCGCCGATACCGGTGCGCGCGACCTCGCCGTGGCCTTCAGCAATGCCCGTGCCAACCCCTGACCTCGCGCCCGATCAAGGCCTTGGAACCGACGTCGGCGCCGGCTGTTCGCCGGCGGGCAGCCACCGTCCGAAAGCGGACAGTACGACCATGGCCGCGGACACGGCCCTTGCGATACGCCTCCCAGGCGGAGCGTGCGCGGGGAAGGCCGGGAGGCCTCCCCCGGCTACCATGCACCGCGGGACACCGGCGTTTCCGCACCGGGACGATCCCGGCGGCAAGAAAATTTCGCCCGTCGTGTCGAGAACCCGCGCCCGGCTCCGACTGGACGGTGGACGCCTCCCTTCCGGAGGCGCGACAAGAGGAGAATCCCGTGAAGTACATGCTCATGATGAACACCCCGAAGGAAGGCTGGACCAGTGCCGGGATCGGCACCTGGGCGCCCGAGGACATCCAGGCGCACATCCGCTTCATGCTCGACTTCAACGAGAAGCTGAAAGCGTCCGGCGAGTTCGTCGACGCCCAGGGCCTGGCCGGCCCGGAGGAGGCGAAGAACGTGCGCGCGCGCAAGGACGGCATGCCCGACACCGACGGCCCGTTCGCGGAAACGAAGGAATTCCTCGCGGGGTTCTGGATCCTCGACGTCGACAGCGCCGACCGCGCCTATCGCATCGCCGCGCAGATCTCGATGGCGCCCGGCAAGGGAGGCGCTCCTCTGCATATGCCGGTGGAAGTGCGGCAGGTCATGAGCGCGCCGCCGGTCGACTGACGTGGCCACACACGCCCCGGCCCTCGAGCCCCTGCTGCGCGAACTCGCGCCGCAGGTGCTCGGCGCGGTGACGCGCCGTTGCGGCGACTTCGCCGCCGCGGAGGACGCGACGCAGGAAGCCCTGCTCGCGGCGGCGCTGCGCTGGCCCGCGGAGGGCGTGCCGGACAATCCGCGCGGCTGGCTGATCCACGTGGCCGCGCGACGCCTGACCGACCAGTGGCGCGCCGATGCCGCGCGGCGCCAGCGCGAGGCGTTCCTGTTCCCGGAGGCGGACGGGGAGCCCGTGGCACCGCCGCCCGGCGACGCGGAGCAGGACGACACGCTGGTCCTGCTCTTCCTGTGCTGCCATCCCGCGCTGACCGCGTCGTCGGCGATCGCACTGACGCTGCGCGCGGTCGGCGGCTTGACCACGGCGGAGATCGCGCACGCGTTCCTGGTTCCGGAAGCGACGATGGCGCAGCGGATCAGCCGCGCCAAGCAGAGCATCCGCTCCTCGGGCCTGCCGTTCGAACTGCCCGAGCCACACGAACGCGCGGATCGCCTCGCCGCCGTGCTGCACGTGCTCTACCTGGTCTTCAACGAAGGCTATGCGAGCAGTTCCGGCGGCGAACTGCAGCGCGCGGATCTCGCCGCCGAGGCGATCCGCCTGACGCGGGCGCTGCATGCCTCGCTCCCGCGCGAACCCGAAGTCGCCGGCCTGCTCGCCCTGATGCGGCTGACCGATGCGCGCCGCTCGGCGCGCGCGGATGCGCACGGCGCGCTGGTTCCGCTCGACGAACAGGACCGCTCGCTGTGGGACGCGGACGCGATCCGCGAAGGCATCGCGCTGGTCAGCGCCGCCCTGCCGCGCGGCGCCGTGGGGCCGTACCAGTTG
>DBMH01000192.1:0-5565 GCA_002297645.1 Rhodanobacteraceae bacterium UBA703
GGCGACCCCACGGTCGCGCGAGAGGCGCTGACCGTCGCCGAGCAGCGCGGCGCGCTCGACCGCACGCTGGCCGACGAAGCACGCCTGCTGGCCGCCGAACTCGGCCTGCCGGTCGCCCCCGAACGCCCGATCGATCCGCCCTACGCGCCGCGCTCGGGTGTGTTCCCGCGCTTGCTCCTGCCCGGCAACGTGAAGACAAGCCATTGATCCATAGAGAAATGATGTTCCGGTAGCGTTG
This sequence comes from Rhodanobacteraceae bacterium UBA703, assembly GCA_002297645.1. Classification (GTDB taxonomy): domain Bacteria; phylum Pseudomonadota; class Gammaproteobacteria; order Xanthomonadales; family Rhodanobacteraceae; genus Dokdonella_A. The sequence continues at coordinate 239 of DBMH01000192.1, forward strand.
CCGTCAGGCAAGCCCGGGACGTCCTCCGGATAGTGCGCGGCCGGTCCGCACCCTGCGGCCCGCTCCGAGGTCGTTCCGATGCTCCGCCACCTTTGCCGATGCCGGCCCGCCTATGCCGGGCTCGTCCTCTCCTGCACTGCGTTCACGTTCGCCACGCCGGGAATGGCCGCGACGGCGCGCTGCGTGGCCGACTCCGCGCAGCTGGCCGCCGCACTGGTCGATGCGAATGCCGCCAACGCGGATCCCCAGTTCCTGATCAAGCTGCGCACGGGCACGTTCAGCGCCACGCCGTCCGGCTTCCGCGTGGCGCCGCAGCGCGGCGGCCAGATCCTGCGCCTGTCCGGCGGCTATTCGGACGCGGGGTGCCAGAACAAGACCTACGGTCCTGCGCGAACGACGCTGGTCGGCGCGACGAACCGGCACGCGCTGGAATTCACGCTCGGCATCGGCGACCTCGCGGGCGGACAGCTTCGCCTCCAGGATGTGGACCTGACCAATTCCGATTTCGGCGGCGCTTCTGGCGGCGCCTGCCTGAGCGGTACCGTCTATCCCGGCAACACGGCCGTGGTGGAGCGCGTGGCGACCCGCGACTGCCGAGCACCCTGGGGCACGGACGCCTCGATCTGGCTCGCCAATCACGGAATCCTGACCCTGCGCAATGTCCAGGCGCGCTCCGGCACCGCCAACTACAACGGCGGCATCGGCGTCATCACCTCCGGCAGCGGCCTTTCGCGCCTCGCGCAGGTCAGCGTCACCACCACGCAATCCTCCGCCGGCAACGCCGTCTTCAGCGGCCTGCGGCTGAGCAATGACGGCAACGCCGTCGCGCATCTCTCCAACAGCGTGATCTGGGGCAACGATCCGGATCCGGGCACCGCGGATTTGGCGGTTCACGGTCCCGGCATCACGCTGACGCGCGTGCACTACGGCACGCTGCTGGGCACCCCGGCCGCGAACCTCGCGCCCGGCACCGGCGATCCCGGCTTCGTCGCCGCGAACGACCCGCACCTGCGCGCCGATTCGATCCTGGTCGACAGCGGCGCCACCGACCCGGTGGGCGGCAGCGGCCCGCTGGACCTGGACGGCAACCTGCGCACGCAAGGCGTCGCGCTGGACGTCGGCGCGCACGAGAGACCCGTTCCCGACGCGATCTTCTGGAACGGATTCGACTTCACCGACTGATCGCGGCGCCCCCCGTTTCCCATTCCTCCGACACCCTCGAACCGAAGAGTCGACGTCATGCTCCAAACCCGCGCACGGTACGGATTCCGCACGGCCGGATTCCTCCTCGCACTGCTCGCCTTCGCCGCGCCCGTCCGCGCGGTGACATCGGTCTGCGTCGCCACCTCCCAGGAACTGGCGGCCGCGCTGGGCCATGTCAACGCCCTCAACGGCGCCGATTCCGAGTACATGATCAGGCTGCGTCCGGGCACCTACGTCAACGACCTTCCCAGTGCCGGCCATGCGTTCCACGTGGCGCCGAACCGCTCGAACCAGACCGTGATCCTGTCCGGAAGCTGGTCCGAGAACTGCCAGGTCAGGCACTACGACGGCCCGCGCACGACGCTGCTCGGCACGGCGAGCCGGCGCGCGCTGGAGTTTCACCTGGACGACGGCGTCCACACCGGCAACCGGCTGATCCTGCAGGACCTGGACCTGCGCAACCTCCTCTTCAACCCGCCACAGGACAACGTCGCCGCCTGCCTTGCCGGCGCCGTGGGCCCCGGCAATGAGGCGACGATCGAACGCCTGGCGATGAGCCTCTGTTACACGATGCAGGGCCAGATGGCGTCGGTCCTGATCTACAACAGCGGCAAGCTGGTCTTTCGCAACGTCCTCGTGGACGGCGGCGGCGCCCTCGAGAACGGCGGCATCGGCGTAATGACCGTCGATCAGGGCGTCTCGTATCTGTCGCAGCTCACCGTGACCCACACCAAGTCCCTGGGTCCCGATTCCGGCTTCGGCAGCGGGATCGCCCTCCTGAACGCGGGCTCCGCCGTCACCCATCTGACCAACAGCGTCGTCTGGGGCAATGATCCGGACCCCGACACCGCCGACCTGTATCTCCACGGTCCCGGCATCACGCTGACGCGCGTGCATCACGGCAAGCTGAAGACGCTGGGCGGCGCACCGGCCGCCAACGTGTCCCCCAGCGTCGGCGATCCCGGCTTCGTCTCGGCGGGGGACGCACACCTGCGTCCCGATTCGATCCTGATCGACAGCGGCGTCTACAGCCCGCCGGGCGGCGCCGGCTCGTACGACCTCGAAGGCAAACCGCGCAAGCGCGGCGTGACGACCGACGTGGGCGCCTACGAGGCGCCCGTTCCTGACGGGCTCTTCGAGGACGGCTTCGATCAGAACGCCGGCTGACGCCTTCTTCTTCCTTCCACTCACCTCTTTCTTTCCATCGACGACCGGAACTTCCATGCGACCCCATTCGCCGTTTCCCACACGCGCCAAGCCGCTCGCACTCGCCGTTCTCTGCGCCTTCGCCAGCGGCCCCGACCTCTCCGTCCGCGCGCACCCGTCCGGCACGCAGACCTGGGTCGTGCAGACCTGCGACGACGAAGGCAGCGGCAGTCTGCGCGAGATTGTTTCCACGTTCGCCCACAGCGGCGACACCATCGACATGATCGGGCTCGCCTGCGGCACGATCACGCTGCAAGCCGGCGCGATCGATGTGGCCCAGGAGGAACTGTTCCTGCTCGGCCCCGGCGCGGCGAAGCTCGCGATCGACGCCGGCCACGCCTCGCAGGCGTTCGTGCACACCGGCCAGGGCACGTTGCTGCTGAACGGCCTGACGTTGCGCAACGGCAAGGTGCAGTCGACCAGCGCCGACGTGCGTGGCGGATGCGTTTCGTCCGACGGCCTCGTCGCGCTGCACGAAGCCCGCGTGACGGGCTGCGTCGCGGAAGTCACCGGCGATCACAACGCCACCGGCGGCGGCATCTACGCGAAGAGCGGCTTCACCGCGACGCGCAGCACGATCAGCGGCAACCGCGCCGTCGCCATCGGCCCTGCGAACCTGAAGGGGTTCGGCGTCGGCGGCGGGGTGCTGACCTTCGGCCGCGCCGAGTTCACCGAAACCGGTCTCGACGACAACACGGCCAGCGGTGCCAATGGCGGATTCAAGGGCATGGCCGGTGGTGCCTGGGTGTTCGGCGGCGGCCGCCTGCTGCGCTCGACGGTGTCCGGCAATACGGCCGGAAGCGTCGGCGGCCTGCTGCTGGTCGATACGGCCTATCTCGACCCGATCGAGATCGCAAGCAGCACGGTTTCCGGCAACCGTGCCACCGACTCGGTCCTGGGTGCCGGCCTCTACGTCGGCAGCACCTCGCAACTCACGATCAAGAACAGCACGATCACCGGCAACATCGAGCGCAATGCGGTCGATACGGCCTACGGTGCCGGGCTCGCCCTCGGCACCGGGACGGTGCCGACCACGATCGTCAGCTCCATCATCGCCGGGAACGCACTCGAGAGTGCCACGCCGATCCCGTCGGATCTCGGCAGCACCGGCTCGACGACGACAGTCGGCGGCCATCACAACCTGATCGGCGCCGCACTGATCGGCGTGCCCGCCGTANNCCGCTGGCCGACAACGGCGGCCCGACGCGCACGCACGCCCTGTTGCCCGGCAGCGCGGCCATCGACGCCGGAGACGCCGCGGGTGCCGCGCACGACCAGCGCGGCGAGGGCTTTCCGCGCGTGCTCGGCGCAAGCGCCGACATCGGCGCCTACGAGTCGGCGCCCGACGCGATCTTCGAGGACGGTTTCGAGGAAACCTGCGCCGGCTCCTGCCTCCTGGTACGCCGATGACGCCGCAGTCGCGCTCCGGCACGAAACGGACGCCGATCGCGCCGGCGCTGCGCGCGCTCGGCCACCTTGCGCTGGCGCTGCTCCTCGCCGCGCCGTGCGGAGCGCTCGTCTTTCTCGCCGTGGCAAGGCTGTCGTCCAGTCCCTTCGTCGTGTTCGCCGCCACGGCCGCCGCGATGACCGTGCTGCCCGTCGTGCTGGTGGGCCGCGATTTCTGTGGGCGACGCTGGGTGCAGGCACGTGTGCTGACGGCGGCGACTTCGTCGCTGCTGGTCGCAGCCGCGTTCGTGTACCTGGCCCGCGCCGGAATCCTCGATTCCGGCGTCCAGCCTGCGCAGGAAACGGTCGGGCGCGACGACGAGGTGGCGTACTGGAACCTGCCGACCGGATCGAGAATCGCCTACCGGCACTTCGGCGCCGCCGGTGGCAGTACCGAACCGCCGGTGATCTATCTGCACGGCGGACCCGGCGTTCCGGCCGGCGCGGATGCCGTGCGCCTGCTCGAATCGCTGGCTACCGCCGGGCGCGACGTGTACGCCTACGACCAGGCCGGCGTCGGCGCTTCCGCACCGCTGCCGGAAATGCGCGAGTATTCCCTCGATCGCGACGTCGCCGACCTGGAGGCGATCCGCATCGCGCTCGGCCGCGACGGAATCGACCTCGTCGGCACCTCGTGGGGCTCCGTGCTCGCGGCGCACTACGCGGCGGCGTTTCCCGGCCGCGTACGCCGCATGGTCGCGATATCGCCCGGCGTCCTGTGGGAGCGTCGCCGTTTCCGTCACGACTACTCTGCAACGGCGGCCTCCGTGCCGCCGTATTCGAACGAACGGGTGATGCCGCCGTGGCGGATGATCGTCGCCGGCGTGCTGGCGCGGAGCAATCCCGAGCTAGCGCGCCGCTACGCGCCGGAGCGCGAGCTGTCGGAGGCCTACGCCGCGATGGCGGTGCGCTTTCCTTCCTTCGTCGCGCAAGGCCATTGCAGGGCCGACGCGGCCGACGTGGCCCGGTACGTGCGGCCGAGGCCCGGCGGCAACTACTACGTCAACGTGTTCACGCTGCGCAGCATGGAATCGGCCGCGGATCCGCGCCCGGCGCTGCGTCGGGCCGGCACCTCGGCGCTGATTCTGCGCGGCGAATGCGACTATGTGCCCGCGGCGGCAGCAAAGGAGTACGCCGATTCGCTGCTGCAGGCGCGGCTCGTCGAGGTGCCCGGCGCCGGCCACTCGATGCTGTCGTCGCGGCCGCAATACGTCGCCGCGGCGACGCAGGCCCATCTGGACGATCGCGAGATTCCGCTTCCCTGAGTGTACGTACCGGCCTGCTACAGTGGCGCGATGCGCCTGCTGCTCGCCGACGATCATCCGCTGTTCCGCCTCGCGCTGGCGCAGGCCGTGCGCGCGGTCGCCCCGGAGGCGACCATCGCCGAGGCCGGCAGCTTCGACGAGGCGCACGCGGCGCTGGCCGCGCAGCCGGACACCGACCTCGTCCTGCTCGACCTGCACATGCCCGGC
>DBMH01000192.1:5669-6641 GCA_002297645.1 Rhodanobacteraceae bacterium UBA703
CACGAACTCTGCGAGGCGCTGCGGACGGTGCTGTCCGCGCAGATGTGGCTGCCGCCGTCCTTGCGCGGCGCGATTGCCGCCGCGCCCGCGCACGCGGACGATCGCGCGCTCGCGGCACGGCTGGCGTCGCTCAGTCCGCAGCAGACGCGCGTGCTCGCGCTGGTCGCCGACGGCCTGCTCAACAAGCAGATCGCNNATCGCCGATCGCCTCGAGGTGCAGGAGCGGACCGTGAAGGCGCATCTGACGGCGATCTTCGAGCGCCTCGGCGTGCGCAACCGCACGCAGGCCGGCGTGCTGCTGCGCTCGCTGGAACTGGCCGATCCTGCGTTGCGCATGGATGGCTGAACCGCATGGATCGACGCGCGACATGACCAGCGCTTGCGCTACCCTACGCCCGCGAACGGGGGACGCATGCACACGGACAACGACGGATCAGCCCACGAGCCGGCGCAGCGCTATCGGTTCGGCCGGGTCGTTCTCGAAACGCATGGACGCCGCCTGCTCGTCGACGGTCGCGAGCGGCCGATGTCGCGGCGCGCGTTCGACCTGCTGCTCATCCTCGTGCGCGCGCCGCGTCGCGTGCACGCGCGCGACGCGCTCATCGACGCGCTCTGGCCGGGCGGGCAGATCGTTTCCGACGAGGCACTGACGCAGGCGGTATTCCGCGTGCGCGCCGTGCTGGGTGCGGACGGCGAGCGCATCGCCACGGTGCGCGGCGTCGGCATTCGCCTCGATGCGGACGTGTCCGTCGAAAGCAGCANNGCGGCGATCGCCGAGCCACGATCCGATCGCGACGCACCGGACGAACGCGCGTCCGCGGTCGCGCCGCCTGCTCCACCGCCGAAACGACGTCGCCGTTTCAGCCGGCCCGCGATCGCACTTGCCGCGCTCATCCTGATCGTCGTCGCCATGGGCTTGCTGCGCTGGCACCAGCCCATCGCCGTCGATGCCGGCTACGGCATCGACGCGAG
>DBMH01000216.1 GCA_002297645.1 Rhodanobacteraceae bacterium UBA703
TCGGCGCGACCGCGCGCCGCCGCGGCGTGACGCTGGACGAACTGGCGCCGCGCGAGGCAGCGCAGCGCATCTTCGCGGCGCTCGTCCGCGGCGACGAGGTCGCGCTCCTGTTCGGCAACGAACGCACCGGCCTGGAGAACGACGAGATCCAGCTCTGCCACGCCGCGATCGCGATTCCGAGCGATCCGACGTATTCCTCGCTGAATCTCTCCCAGGCGGTGCAGGTGGTCGCCTACGAACTGCGCCTGGCGTGGTTGCAGCAATCGGTCGAGGCACCGTCGGCTCGCTCCGAGCTGCCGGCGAGCAGCGCGCAGATGGAAGCGTTCTTCGGCCATCTGGCGCAGGCGCTGGACGACATCGAATTCCACAAGGGGCGTGCGCCGGAGACGATCCTCCAGCGCCTGCGGCGCCTGTTCCTGCGCGCGCAGCCGGGCGCGCGCGAGCTGCGCGTCCTGCACGGCATCCTCGCCGATGCGCAGCGCATGGCGCGACTGGCGCGCGAGGCCGCGTCGCGTACGTCGCCCTGAGCGACGCTGCGTGGTTCGTCCGCGCGGGAGCGGATGGCCGGAAGGCGGCCGCTCCGCGGCTTCAGCGCGTGCGCGAGATGAGCAGCTTGTCGATGCGCGTCCCATCGAGGTCGACGACCTCGAAACGATAGCCGGCCGCGTCGAAGTGCTCGCCCGGTTGCGGGATGCGGCCGAACCGGGCCATCACCAGGCCCGCGGCGGTGCGGAAGTCGTGCTGGCGCTCCAGCGGGAGCTCGGCGAGGTCGAGCAGTTCGCGCAGGTCGTCGGTACCGACGCTGCCGTCGACCAGCCAGCTGCCGTCGTCGCGCTGCACGATCGGATGGCCGTCGGACTCGGCGAGCGACGCCGTGGTGCGGCCGACGACGGCGGCGAGCAGGTCGTTCAGCGTGACCAGACCCTCGATCTCCCCGTACTCGTCGACGACCAGCGCGAGCGGCGTGTCGGCGTCGCGGAACTCTTCCAGCAGGTCGAGCGCACGCGCCGCAGCCGGGACGTAGAGGGGGCGGCGCAGTCCTTCGAAGAAGCCGGTCGGAGTGAGCCCCGTCCGGTGGCCGATCACGTGCTTGACCTCGAGTATCCCGAGGATCTCCCGCTCGCCGCCGCGATGCACCGGATAGCGCGAGTACGGTGTGTCGCGCATCGTGGCGAGGTTTTCCTCGAGCGGCGCGTCCGCATCCAGCCAGGCGATGCGCATCCGCGGCGTCATCATGCTGTCGACGGTGCGATCGCCGAGGCGCAGCACGCGGTTGACCATGTTGTGTTCGTCGGTGTCGATCACGCCCTGGTCGGCGCCCTCGGCCACGAGCAGCCGGATTTCCTCTTCGGTGACGCGCCCGCGTGCGCTGCGATCCAGGCCGAGTCCTCGCAGCAGCACGCGTGTGGCCTGGATCAGGATCCAGGTGAACGGCCTGGCCAGCCAGGCCAGCACGTGCATGGGCGCGGCCACGGCGACCGCGAATCCTTCCGGGTCGACGAGGGCGATGCGCTTGGGCAGCAGTTCGCCGAACAGCATGTTCAGGAAGGTGATGCCGCTGATGCTGATGGCGACGCCGACGACCAGCCCATAGGGGGCGATCCACGGCAGGTCGAGTCCGCCGATCGCAGTGCCGATGCGGGTGCCGATGTCGGCCGCGACCACGGCCCCGGCCCCGACCTGCAGCAGCGTGATGAAGACCTGCACGGTGGCGAGGAAGCGCTCCGGCTCGTGCAGCAACTCCAATGCCAGGCGCGCCCGCCGGCTCTTCCGGGCGAGTTGCTTCAGGCGGCTGCGGCGCGACGTCATCAGCGCCATCTCGCCGAGGGCGAAGAAGCCGTTCAACAGGGCGAGCACGACGACGATCGCCGATTCGATCAGCATGCGGGGCAGGGCTTCCGGAAGCGCTCGGGGCGCGGCGTCCCGCCGTGGTTCGCGAGAGCGCGGTGGCGGTGGAGGAGTCGCGCCGGTGCTTTCGTGCCGGCTTCCCGCGCGCGCGACGGAACGGCCCGTTTCCGCCCGGCGGCGATGCGAATGGTGTGCACGTGGCCGGGCCTCCTTCCCCCGTCATCGGCGTCGCGCAGTGTAACAACTCGTCGCGGTGTGCTTCCCCGGCCGGCCGGTCGGGTAACATAATTGCAATATTCGGCTGCCGTCGCGCAGCACCGGCAGCAGGTTCGCTGCGATAGTCGACGGCAGAAGCCCATGTTTTCGTTGCAGACGATTTTCGGGAAGGGAGACAAATTCTACGGGCTGCTGGAAGCCAGCGCCGACGCGGCACGCGACGCCGCCGGTGCGCTCGTGCGCCTGCTGCAGGCGCGGCAGGCCGCGCCGTCCCTGGACGAATTCATGCTCGCCCGCATGCGCGAGAAGGACCTGTCGGCGCAGATCAGCCAGGAGCTGGTCAACACCTTCGTGACCGCCCTGGAGCGCGAGGACATCGAGGCGCTGTCCGCGGCGCTGAACAAGATCACCAAGGGCATCGCCAAGTTCGCCGAGCGCTACGCGCTCGCGGCGGACCGGCTCGGCGACGTCGACTTCGGCGCGCGCGGGGTCATGCTCGAGAAGGCCACCGAGGTCATCTCGCAGATGGTCGCGCAATTGCGCAAGGGCATGAACCTCGAGGCGATGAAGTCGCTCAACGATCACCTGCAGGCGATCGAGAACGAGGCCGACCGGCTGCTGCTCGAGCTCTACCGCGACCTCTACGACGGCCGCCACGATCCGATCCGGATCCTGCTCCTGAAGGATCTCTTCGAGCTGATCGAGAAAGCGATCGACCGTTGTCGCGATGCCGGCAACGTGGCGTACCAGATCGTCCTGAAGAATTCCTGACGACACGGCGGGCACGTTATGGAGTTGACGCTCGTCCTGATGGTCGTGGTGATCGCGCTGGTGTTCGAATACATCAACGGGTTCCACGACACCGCCAATTCGATCGCGACGGTCGTCGCGACCAAGGTGCTCAGTCCCGGCCAGGCCGTGCTGCTGGCCGCTTCGACCAATCTCGTCGGCGCGCTCGCCGGCACCGCGGTGGCCAAGACGATCGCGTCGGGCCTGGTCGACACGAACCTCGTCGCGGTCACGCCGGTCGTCCTGATCTGCGCCCTGCTCGGCGCGGTGATCTGGAATCTCATCACCTGGTGGTGGGGATTGCCGTCGAGTTCCTCGCATGCGCTCGTCGGCGGCCTGTGCGGCGCCGCGCTGGCGGCGGCCCACGACAACTGGGGCGCGATCATCTGGGCCCAGGGCGGTACGCACTGGTGGGGCGAGAAGGGCGTGGTACCCAAGGTCATCGTGCCGATGATCACGTCGCCGCTCGCGGGATTCGTGATCGGCCTGCTGCTGATGGGGTTGCTGTTCTCGCTGGTCGACTTCCTCGGCAGCCGCAAGGGGCCGCTGCAGAAGCTCGGCCGCACGCGCTTCGTCAACCAGTTCTTCGGCAAGGCGCAGCTGGTCTCCGCGGCGGCCATGGGTCTTTCGCACGGCATGAACGACGCGCAGAAGACGATGGGCATCATCGCGCTGGCGCTGGCCGGCGCGACCGCGGCCGGCACGCTCGACGGCATGCCGTCGTGGATGCATTTCCTGCGGATCGAGGAAAGCGCGTCCAAGCCGTTCGAGATCGCGTTGTGGATCAAGCTGCTGTGCGCGGTCACGATGGCGGCCGGAACCGCCGCCGGCGGCTGGCGCATCATCAAGACCCTCGGCCACAAGATGGTGAAGCTCCACCCGATCAACGGCTTCGCCGCCGAGACCGCGTCGGCGACCGTCATCATGACGGCCTCGCATTTCGGCATCCCGGTGTCCACCACGCACAACATCTCGTCCGCGATCCTGGGCGTCGGTGTCGCCAAGCGTGCCAACGCGATCCGCTGGACCGTGGTCGAACGCATGATCTGGGCTTGGATCCTGACGCTGCCGATCACCGGCGCGCTGGCGTGGTCGTTCGTGCTGGCGGCGCGGGCGATGGGCTGGGCGGACTGACGGCGACTCGCTGGACGCGCGTCCGCGACGGGACGCGGCGGCACGGGAGCGAAGCGGACGCTCCGTGGCTGGCGCGCATTCTCCGCGAGGGCAGGACGTCCGGTCGCGATGCCGGACGGACCGGCGTGCTGGAACCTAGAACGAGTCTCCGCCCTTGGAGAGGGCCTGTTCGAGGCGGTCGCCGAGTGCGCCGAGCTCGGCGATCACGCGATCGAGCTCGTTTTCGCCGAGCAGTTCGTAGGGCCGGTTCTCGCAGAGTTGCAGATACGGCGATCCTTCGAGGTCGCTGATCGCAAGATAGCCGGTGCGCTGCTCCCAGTTGAAGCGCAGGCAGCGTATCGCGTCCGTGCCGGTGAACGGTCCGATCGGCGTCGAGATGCGCAGGATCTTCAGGCCGTTCTCGTCGTCCATCTCGGCGAGGTAGATGCCTTGATGGCGGCCGTGCTCCAGCGACAGGTCGAAACTGATCAGGTACGGATCGTTCGTGCGCAACGCGTGGCGCGTACCGAGTAGGGAGCGGATCTGTTCGAAGCTCTGCACGATGGTCCTTCGTTCCTGGTCGGGGCCTATGCTAGCGTGCACCGCCGATGAAGTCAGTCGATGCCGGGCCTGCCGTGGAACACGAGACGATCCTGCACACGATCGCGGCGATTCCGCCGGGACGCGTGGCGAGTTACGGCGAGATCGCGGCGCGCGCGGGCCTGCCGGGGCGCGCGAGGCTGGTCGGGCGCGTGCTCGGCGAGGCGCCGGACGGCAGCGTGCCCTGGTTCCGCGTGTTGCGTTCCGACGGACGCATCGCATTCCCGCCGGGCAGCCGCGGTTTCCGCGAACAGGTGCGCCGGCTCGCGTNNAGGGCGTGCTGGTGCGGAACGGGCGCGTGGACCTCACCGTGCACGGCTGGGAGCGCAATCTCGACGATCTGCTGTGGGGGCCGCCGCCGACCCGGCCGAAAAGCGTGCGCAAGGCGAAGGGCACCGCCTAGGCTCGTCCGCTTCGGGCCCTCCGGGCCGTTTCCATAGGGTCGATGCCGGTTTCGTGGCGGGCGTCCTCGCTCCGCGAGGAGCCGCTTCCCATGCATCTCCGGGCGGTTGAATCGGTGCGCCGCAGGCCGCATGCTCGGCGCTCCATGCAGGTGCCGCGTCGATATCCACGCAACCGGCGAGGCTTCCGCAGATTTCCATGGCCATCGATCTCCCTCCCGTCACCCGCGCGCTGCTCGTCGCCAATGTCGCCGTCTTCCTGCTGCAGCAGGCAGTCGATCCGTTCCTGGTCGTGCACGCCGCGTTGTGGCCCATCGGTCCTTCGCCCTACGGAGACGTGCCCGGCTTCCGCTGGTGGCAGCTCGTCAGCTACGGCTTCCTGCACGGCAGCGTCGCGCACATCGCGTTCAACATGCTCGCGTTGTGGATGTTCGGCGGTGCGATCGAGCGCTTGTTCGGCTCGCGGCCGTTCGCGCTGTACTACTTCGTCTGCGTGGTCGGCGCGGCGCTGGCGCAGCTCGCGACCGTGCACTGGTTCACCGGCGGCTACTATCCGACTCTCGGCGCATCCGGCGGCGTGATGGGCCTGCTGCTTGCCTTCGGCATGATGTTCCCGCAGGCGCGCGTCATCGCCCTGCTGTTCCCGATCCCCATGCCGGCCTGGCTGTTCGTGATCCTGTACGGCGCGGCGGAACTCGTGTTCGGCATCACCGGTACGCAGGCCGGCGTCGCGCATTTCGCCCATCTCGGCGGCATGGCGTTCGGCTTCCTGATGATCCAGTACTGGCGCGGACGATTCCCGATCAAGCCGCGCCGCATCCTGATGCGATGAGGTCGCGATGAACGGCGAATCGATTACCGACGCGGCTCTGAAGGCGCAGGCGCAGACCGTCGCGGAGTTCCTGCTTTCGCGCGGACAGACCATGGTGACGGCGGAATCCTGCACCGGCGGCTGGATCGCCAAGGTATTGACCGACATCGCCGGCAGCTCGCAATGGTTCGAGTGCGGCGTGGTGGCGTACAGCTACGAAGCGAAGGAGGCGCTGCTCGGCGTCAGTCCGCAGACGCTGGAACGCACCGGTGCGGTCAGCCAGGAGACGGCGGTCGAGATGGTGTCCGGCGCGCTCGCGCGCTTCGGCGCGAGCGTCGCGGTGGCGGTGACCGGCGTCG
>DBMH01000109.1 GCA_002297645.1 Rhodanobacteraceae bacterium UBA703
AGTGCCGCGCCGGCCGGCGAGGAGGCCAGTCGCACGCGCGGCGCACCGGCCGTCCACATCCGCAGCGAAGACGCGTTCGAGCGTCCCGTGTTCATCGTGTCGCCGCCGCGTTCCGGTTCGTCGCTGCTGTTCGAGACGCTCTCGCGCAGCCCGAACGCCTGCACGATCGGCGGCGAGAGCCATGGTGTGATCGAGGGCATCCCGGGGCTGGACGTGCGCAGCCGCGGGCACGACTCGAACCGCCTGACGGCGGCCGATGCGACGCCCGACGTCGCCGAGGCGCTGCGTGCGCGCTTCCACGCCGCTTCGTTCGATCGCATGCGCCGCGCGCCGAAGGGCCGTTTCCGCCTGCTCGAGAAGACGCCCAAGAACGCGTTGCGCATCCCGTTCCTCGCGAGCGTGTTCCCGGACGCGCATTTCGTCTATCTGTTCCGCGATCCGCGCCAGAGTCTCGCCAGCATGCTGGAGGCGTGGGAATCCGGCGGCTTCCGTACCTACCCGGATCTGCCCGGCTGGATCGGGCCGCCGTGGTCGCTGCTGCTGGTGCCGGGCTGGCGGGATCTCGTCGGCAAGCCGCTGCCGGACGTCGTCGGGGCCCAGTGGGAGGCCACCACGCGGATCCTGCTCGACGATCTGGAGGTCGTACCCGCCGAGCGCCGTACCGTCGCGCGCTACGACGCGCTGGTCGCCGATCCGCCGACGGAGATCGGGCGCCTGTGCACAGCGCTCGGGTTCGGCTGGGACCAGCCGCTCGGCGCGGCTCTGCCGCTGGCCAACCACACCGTATCCGAGCCGAAGGCGGACAAGTGGCGCCGACGCGAGGCGGAGATCGCGCCGGTGCTCGCCCGCATCGGCGCGACGGTCGCGCGCGCGGAGCGTTTCGCCGCGCGCTGAGCGTCGCCTGCGTCAGGCGCGTGGCGGCACGTCCGCGAACAGGTGTTCGCGGACTTCGCGCTGGTCGGTGCCGAGTTCGCGCTCGCCGTCCAGCAGCAGCTGGACCAGCGCGGGCGTCGGCAGGAAATCGCAGATCAGGTGCAGGCGGCTGCGTTCGGGGTCGGCGTTCCAGACGGCGTGCAGCGTGGAATTGTTGAGCGCCCACACCTCGCCTTCGGCCATGTGGTAGCTGCTGCCGCCGCAGTACATCCAGACCTTCGGATGGGTCGTGATCGGCACGTGGATGCGGATGGTCTGGCCGAAGTACGGCGCCTGGTCCGCATGCGGGGCGATCACGGCGCCCCCGGGCAGCAGCGCCAGCAGGCAGCGCAGCGGCGGAGCCGGAATGCGCTCGTGGATCAGTTCGCGGCAGGCCGGCAGCAACGCCAGGGCTTCGCGATCTTCCACCGGCAGGTTGCCCTCGGCCGGTGCATGTCCGCGCAGGAACACCGCCTGCGCCGGGCGATGCACGCCGACCCGGCCGCCCTGCGTGCCCCAGAGAGGTTCCGGCAGCGCGCTCGTTTCCGCCTTCAGGCGGTCGAGATCCGTCGGGACGCGCAGTCGCACGCAGCCGCCGAGCAGGCGGTTCTTGTCGAGCAGGGGTTGACCGGGAACGACCAGCATGCACGGCTCGCAAACGAAAAGAATCGGTGCATGGTAGTACAGGCCGTGCGGCATTCAGTCAGCAGGCGGCGCATGGGACTAGAATCGCTGGCGGCCCGAGGGTTGCTGCCCGACCTCGGAGCACGTCGCGGTTTCAGGACGAGTGCGAAGGCTCCCATCGAGGCGCCCCCGAGGCGTCGACTGCCCCGCCGGAACGGGGTGACGGGACGGCGCTTCTTTTCCTGGATGCCGTACGCGCATCCGCCCGGTCGCGGCGCCGAGCCTTGTCCCACCCCAACCATGGAGGCAGATATGGCTGCGAAACCGTTCCTTTCCGACATCCAGACGATCCGAAGGCGCGCGCGCGAGCACATGGAGCGCGGCGCGGTGACCGACAGCTACACGCTGGATCGGCCGACCGTGCTCAAGCTGCTCAACGAGGCGCTGGCGACGGAAATCATCTGCGTGCTGCGCTACAAGTCGCACTACTACCTCGCGTCGGGCATCAACGCGAAGAGCGTCGCCGCGGAATTCCTGGAGCATGCGAACGAGGAGCAGGGGCACGCGGACCGCATCGCCGAGCGGATCACCCAGCTCGACGGCACGCCGAATTTCTCGCCGGAAGGACTGGCTTCGCGCTCGCACTCGGAATTCGTCGCACCGGACGAGCTGGCCGCGATGATCGAGGAGAACCTCGTCGCCGAGCGCATCGCGATCGACAGCTATCGAGAGATCATCCAGTACGTCGGCGACAAGGACACGACCACCAAGCGCCTGCTCGAAGAGATCCTCGCTTCGGAAGAGGAGCATGCGGAGGACATGAAGACCCTCATGGAGGACTTCGGCAAGAAGGGCGAGCCGGCCAAGCCGAAGCGGCCGGAAGGCAAGTCCGGCAAGAAGAAGGGCTGACGGGCGCGATCGCCTCTCCCGTCGGCGGGAGGCGACGCACCGCAGGGGCGGGCGAGGAGCACGGCCGGGGCGATTCCCGGCCACTTCGCCCGGCCTGCGGACGCGGAAGGGAAATCCTTCCGCGGAGTCGGAGCGGATCGTGATCGGCATGGCATCGGAACAAGGGCGCAACGGCATGAGCGGAATCGGCGGAACCGGGTGGAGGGGATCGTGGCTGCTGCGGGGCATCGCGCTGGCCGTGGCCGTGTACGTGGTCGGCGTGCTCGCGCTGATGTGGTGGTGGAGCACGGAACCGGATCATTTCGACGTCGTCGCCACGACGCAGGCGCGCTCGGCGTCGAAGAACCAGCCTGTCGTGACCGGCAGCGTCACCACGTCGGCGCTGATGACCTGTGCCGAAACCCTGCTCGACAAGCGCGGCGGCTATCTCAGCAACGACAAGCTGCCGCCGGGCGTGCTGATGGACGACCTGCCCAACTGGGAGTTCGGCGTCCTGACGGCGACGCGCGACCTCACGCGCGAGATGCGCAACAAGTTCGCGCGCTCGCAGTCGCAGTCGGAGGAGGATCCCGACCTCAAGGAGGCCGATCCGCTGTTCTCCAGCCCGAACAACCGCTGGCTGCTGCCGAGTTCCGAGAGCCAGTATCGCAAGGCGATCGCGCGCGTGGACGGCTATTTCGTCCGCCTCGGCAGGAACGATCCCAACGGCGCGCAGTTCTACCCGCGCGCGGACAATCTCGCCGACTACCTCGACCTCGTTTCCAACCGCCTCGGCAGCCTGTCGCAGCGGCTCTCGGCGAGCGCGGGCCAGCTGCGTCTCGAGGGCGACGCGCCGGTCGCGGGAGGGGAGGCGGGATCGGAGCAGAGGGCGCAGGTCGTGCGCACGCCGTGGATGAAGATCGACGACATCTTCTACGAGTCGCGCGGCTACACCTGGGCGCTGCTGCAGCAGTTGCAGGCGTTCGAGGTCGACTTCGGTCCGACCCTGCAGCGCAAGGGCGCCGTGGTGAGCCTCAAGCAGATCATCCGCGAGCTGGAGGAGGCGCAGAAGCCCGTGCACAGCCCGATCATCCTCAACGGCCAGCCGTTCGGCTTCTTCGCCAATCACTCGCTGGTGATGGCGAACTACATATCGCGCGCCAATGCGGCGGTGATCGACCTGCGCGAACTGCTCAAGCGCGGCTGACCCGCGCGGAGGCGCGCCGCCGCCGACCGCGGCGCGTCTCACGGCAAGGGAACCTCGAACCGTCCCGAGGTTCCCTATACTGTCGCGCCTTTCGCGCAACCGGTCGTCGCTTCCGTGAGTTCCCCGCCGCAGGTTTCCCTCCCCGCCGTACCGCAATCCGCCTGGCGCCGGCTGCTCGGCCATCCGCTCTTCCTCGGCACGCTGCTGCTGCTGCCGATCGTCTGGATGCTGGTGCCGGTGCCCATCGACGAGACGCGCTACCTCGCGGTCGCCTGGGAAATGCGCCAGACCGGCGAATTCCTCGTGCCCCACCTGAACGGCGCGACCTATTCGCACAAGCCGCCGCTGCTGTTCTGGCTGATCAACCTCGGCTGGCTGTTCACCGGCGTGCACGCCTGGACGGCGCGCGCGATGGTCCTCCTGTGCTCGATCGCGAGCCTGTTGCTGCTGCAGCGCCTGACCGTGCGGCTCGGCGGCTCGGAACAGGCCGCGCGCAACGCGATGTGGCTGCTGCTCGGGTCGATCTACTTCGCGGCGTTCGCGAACGCGATCATGTTCGACGTGCTGCTGACGACCTGCGTGCTGTTCGCCGCGCACGGACTCGTCGATCTGGCGGAGTCGCATGCGTGCCGCGGCATCCTGCGGACGGGCCTCGCCATCGGCCTCGGCATCCTCGTCAAGGGACCGGTGATCCTGCTGTTCGTCGCGATCCTCGCCGCGGGGGCCCCGTGGTGGAGCGATCGCCTCGCCGCGGGGCAGCGCCTGCGCTTCTTCGGCCGGTTCGCGCTGGCGTTCCTGCTCGGAGCCGCGATCGGCCTGGCGTGGGCGGTTCCGGCGGCGATCCATGGCGGCGAGGAGTACGCGCGGGCGATCTTCCTGAGCCAGACCTTCGACCGCATCGAAGGCGTCGCCGGCAAGAGCACGCACGGTCGTCCGTGGTGGTGGTACGGCATGGTCTATCCGCTGATGCTGCTGCCGTGGACACTGGCGATCCGCGGCCGCTGGAGCGGGCTGCGTGCCCTGGCGGGCGCGCCGGCGGTGCGGCTCGCGCTGGCCTGGGTGCTGCCGACCTTCGTCGCGTTCTCGTTCATCGGCGGCAAGCAGCCGCACTACCTGCTGCCCACGATTCCCGGCGTGGCGCTGGGGCTTGCGTATGCGCTGGATCGCGGCGCCCTGCGCGTGCGCAGCGGCTTGTTCGCGCTCTTCCTTCTGCTGCTGGGCGTCGCGTTCGCGATCGCGCCGTACTGGGCCGACACGCGCGCCCATCTGGGCTACATCGGCGACGCCTCGCCGGTGTGGGGAGCCGCGTTCGTGCTGCTCGGCGCATTGCTGCTGGTGTTCGCGCGGCGCGCGCGTGCGCCGATGTGGCCGGCGCTGGCGATGCTCGCGGTCGCCCTGCTGGTAAAGCTCGCGGTGATCGAGGGGCCGGGCCAGCGCTACGACCTCGAAGCGGCCGGGGCGCGCATCGCCGAGGCACAGCGCCGCGGCCAGCCGGTGGCGCACCTCGGCTGGCATCACGGCGTCTACGAATTCGCCGGCCGGCTCACGCAGCCGCTGCCGGCCTTCCTCACGCTGGCGGAGTTCGAGGCGTGGGCGAAGGAGCATCCCGACGGCCTCGTGATGAGTTTCTACCGTCAGTTCCGCTTCCGCGCCGAACCGGTGTTCACGCAGCCGTTCCGCGGCGGCGAGGTGTCGATCTGGAAGGTGAGCGACGCGCTCGCCTCGGGCGTCGATCCGAACGTCGCGCATGCGCGCGACGCGGAAGAGGACGTTTCCGACGAGTGATGCCGGAAGGCGCGCTCCGGGCCGGAGCGCGCGGTGCGGTCAGGCGGACTGCGTGTAGCGCTCGACGCCGGCGAGGATTTCGCGCCGGGCTTCTTCGGCGCCGACCCAGCCGTCGATCTTGACCCATTTGCCCTTCTCGAGATCCTTGTAGTGCTCGAAGAAGTGGCCGATGCGCTCGAGCCAGTGGCCGGACACCTGGCCGATGTCGGCGATGTGCGCGTAGCCGGCGAAGATCTTCGCGTGCGGCACCACGACGAGCTTCTCGTCGGCGCCGGCTTCGTCGGTCATCTTCAGCATGCCGACCGGGCGGCAGCGGATCACCGAGCCGGGCACCAGCGGCAGCGGCAGGATCACCAGCGCGTCGAGCGGGTCGCCGTCGCCGCCGAGCGTCTGCGGCACGTAGCCGTAGTTGCACGGATAGCGCATCGGCGTCGACAGCACGCGGTCGACGAAGATCGCGCCCGAGGCCTTGTCGACCTCGTACTTGACCGGCTCGGCGTCCTTCGGGATTTCGATGATGACGTTGATCTCGTTCGGCACGTCGGCGCCGGCGGAAACGCGTTCCAAAGCCACTGCTTGCTCCTGATTGCGAGGCCGGGCGGGTGCCCGGAAGGGCGCACAGGATAAAGCAGGCTGTTGCGATGCAGCAATTCGCCGATCGTCGCAACCGCCGTCGCGTTCAGGACTTCAGCGCTTCCTCGAGCTTTGCGACCTGCTCCGGGAACCAGCGGCCGTTCTGCTCCAGCACGTCCGCAACGACCTGCTCGGCGTCGGCCCCGCGATGCAAGGCCTTCAGCGCCTTCACGCGCAGCGTCGCGACGGTCAGGCGGTTCACGCCATAGGCCTTGTCGGCCGCCTGCTCGAACAGCGGCAGCGCCTTCGCGGCCTGCTGGCGGTCGAGCAGGCTCTTGCCGTAGCGGTAGGCGTAGACGTAGTCGTCCGGATAGGCGGCGATCAGCTTCGGGTACAGCGCGTCGAGTTCGGCCTCGCGCCTGGCGCGCGCGAGGTAGACGCGCAGGTTGTCGGCGGCGTTGCGATCCTTCTTCAGGTCGTCGCCGAGCCGGGCGCGCGTCGCCGCGATCGCGCGGTCCAGCACGGCGGCCTCGGCCCTGGCGTCGCCGAGCGCGGCGTCGAGGTCGGCCGCCGCGAGCACACTGCTGCGCTGGTCCGCGCAACTGGGGTGGGCGACGAAGACCTGCTTTGCGAGCAGTTCGTCGAGTCGCGGCTTCTGCGGCGCGAGCAGGGCGCGGCGCGGGGCCTCAGGCTGCTTCTCGCTGGCGTCGAGCAGCTGCTCGACGACGTAGGGGCGATCGCAGCCGATGTCCTGGCCGAGCACGCGCTGGGCCGCCTTGATCACGCCCGGCTTGTCTTCGGCCCTGTCGGCGCGCGCGAGTTCGAGGCGATCGAGCCACAACCCGATTGTCGCGTCCTTCGCCGCGCCATCGCGCACCGGCTGCGGCAGGCCGGCGTACCAGTCGAGGCCGGCCTTGCCTTCGCCGCGCGCCTGGAACGAGGCCATCACCTCGCCGACGGCCGTGAGCGAACCGCCGGCGGCCTTGCCTTTCAGCGCGTCGAGCGTGTTCGCGCCGGCGAGGATCTTGTGGACGTTCGGATAAAACGCCTCGCGTGGCTGCTCGGCGAGGATGCGGCCGAGTTCCGCACCGTCCTCGTTCAGCACGACGTAGGCCGGCAACGCCTTGACCTGGAGTTTCTTCATCCAGGCGTTGCCGTCCGGCGAATCCGCGTCGACGTCGGCGACGACGACGTTCCCGCGCAGCGTTTCCCACTCCTTGCCGTTCAGCACGTGCGTGGCCATGAAATAGCACGAGTAGCACCACGGGGCGCTGAAATCGATCAGCACCGGCTGGTGCGCGTTCCGCGCCTGCGCGAGGGCCTCGTCGACCGTGGCCGGGCCCGCTGCGTGCAGCGGGCCGGACGGCAGCGAGGCGGACAGGAGAAGGGCGAACAGCGGAGCGGGAATGGACTTCATGGTCGAGCCTGCGTGAGATGGTCCCAGAGGAACGAGTACGACAGCGCACGCATGAAGGCCGATTGCCGGTTGTCGGCGGCGGCGCCATGGCCGCCCTCGGTGTTCTCGTAGAACCACACGTTCGTGTAGCCGAGCTGTTCCTTCATCTTCGCCGCCATCTTGCGCGCCTGCACCGGGCCGACGCGATCGTCGCTGGTGGCTGTGTAGAACAGCACCGGCGGGGTGTCCATTCCCTTTTCGATATTTCGATAGGGCGAGAACTTCTGGATGTACGCCCATTCTTCCGGCTTGTCCGGATCGCCGTACTCGGCGATCCACGACGCCCCGGCCGACAGCTTCGTGTAGCGCTGCATGTCGAGCAGCGGCACTTCGCAGACGATCGCGCCGAACAGTTGCGGATACAGCGTCAGCATGTTGCCCATCAGCAGGCCGCCGTTGCTGCCGCCTTCGGCACCGAGGCGCGCGCGCGAGGTGATGCCGCGCTTGACCAGGTCTTCGGCGACGGCGGCGAAGTCCTCGTACGCACGCGGACGATTCGCCTTCAGCGCAGCCTGGTGCCAGCGCGGACCGTACTCGCCGCCGCCGCGGATGTTCGCGATGACGTAGACGCCGCCGCGCTCGAGCCAGGCGCGGCCGATGCCGCCGCTGTAGGACGGTTGCAGAGAGACCTCGAAGCCGCCATAGCCGTAGAGCAGGGTCGGATGGCTGCCGTCGAGCGCCATGTCCTTCGGGCCGATCACGAAGTAGGGCACGCGCGTACCGTCCTTCGAATTCACGAAGTACTGCTTCGTCTGCATCTTGGAGGCGTCGAAGAACGCCGGTGCGCGCTTGATCGGCTTCGCTTCGCCCTTGCCGAGGGTGCCGTGGTACAGCGTCGTGGGGTCGAGGAAGCCGCTGACCGTCAGGAAATAGTCGTCGCCGGCATCGGCATCGATACCTCCGGCCTCGATCGTCGACAGCGCCGGTGCGCCGCCGAGCGGAGCGCGCTGCCATTCGCCCGCGCCCTCGGGCGGCGTGAGCACTTCGAGCTGGCTGACGACGTCGTGCAGCACGTTGAGGATGAGATGGTGGCGCGTCCACGACGAGCCGGACAGCGACGTCGTCTCGGTCGGCTCGAACAGCACCGTGAAGTCGCGCCGGCCAGCCATGAAGTCGTCGAACCTCGCCGCCAGCAGCGAGCCGGACGCGTAGGTGCGGCCGCCGACCTTCCACGCCGTGCGCGGCTGCACCAGCAGCCATTCGCGATGCGAGTCGACGTTCGCGTCGAGCGGCACGTCGATCTTCGTCAGCGTGCCGTCCTTGCCGCGCACGAAGGTCTCGCTGGTGTAGAAGTCGATCGTGCGCACGATGAAGTCACGCTCGAAGCCCGGCGTCAGGTCGCGGTAGGCGAAAACCGCCAGGTCCTCGTTCTTGCCCTCGTAGACCAGCTTCGCCGAGGACAGCGGCGTGCCGCGCTTCCATTCCTTGGCGAGGCGCGGATAGCTCGACTGGGTCATCGAACCGGGTCCGAAGTCGGTGCCGACGTAGAGGTGGTCGGCGTCGATCCACGTGACCTGGCTCTTCGCCTCGGGCAGCTCGAAGCCGCCCTTCACGAACTCCCGCGTGACGAGATCGAACTCGCGGACCATGTTCGCGTCGCCGCCGCCCGGCGACAGCAGCAGCAGGCAGCGCCGGTTATCCGGCCGCAGGCACTGCGCGCCCTGCCAGACCCAGGACTTGCCTTCGGCCTTGCCGAGTGCGTCGAGGTCGAGCACGGTCTCCCAGGCGGGATGGTCCTTGCGGTATTCGGCCAGCGTCGTGCGCCGCCACAGGCCGCGCGGATGGTCCTTGTCCTTCCAGAAGTTGTAGTAGCGGTCGCCGATCTTCGACACGAACGGGATCTTCGCGTCGGAGTCAAGCACCTCGAGAAGGCGCGTACGCATCGTCTCGAACGCCGGCGAACCGGCATAGGCCTTTTCGGTGACCGCGTTCTCGGCCTGTACCCAGGCCAGCGGCTTTTCGCCGTGGATGTCCTCGAGCCAGAGATAGCGGTCTTCGTTCATCGTCTCGTTCTTGTCGTGGGGGGCGGCGGGGGCCGTCGTCTTCTGGGCGACCGGAGCGCAGCCGGTGAGCAGGAAGGCGGCGAGCGCGAGCGCGCGTGGGGCAATGCTGAGGGCCATGGCGGTTCCGCAGGAGGGATGATCGGGCCGATTTATTGCGGAGGTGGCCCGGCTTGTCCAGCGGCGCGAGGCGGAGATTCGAGCCCGGGGCTCGCCGATGCGGTATCTTGGGCGCATGTCCGTCGCCGTGCGCCTCGTCCTCGCCCTGCTGCTGGTCCTGAACGGGATCGGCACGGCGGCGGCCGCGGCGCGCATGGCGCTCGAGGGCGGCCATTCCGCCGTCGCCGTGGCGACAACCGCAGCGGAGCATTGCGCGCCCTCGATGGATGCGATGCCGGCGGCGGCGCATCACGGCGATCACGCCATGACGGCGACGGAGCGGTGCGGCGACCATGCCAAGCCGGATTGCTGCGGCTCCTCGGCCTGCGACTGCGCCTGCGCGCAGGGCGCTTCGACCCTTGTGTTCGAGTTCCTCTCCGCGATGCCGCCGTTCCCGCGCGCGGTCATTCCGCCGGCGCCGTCCCCTGCACACGCCGCTCCGGCGCTGCCGACTCCGATACGCCCTCCCATCGCCTGAGCGCGAGCCCCGCCTCCCCTGGAAGCGGTGTCGTCGCCTTCCCCGTTCACGGGAAAGGTCGCCGCGCGTGCGCGGCGGATGAAGGCATCCTGGCAACGATGCTGCGGGCCCTCCCGTCGGACGGGCCGCGAGGCTTCCTTCATCCCGGTCCCGTCGCGTCAGCGGGACATGGGGAACGGCACCGCTCCGCCTGTCGATTCCACACGTTTGTCGGAGTTTTCCATGTCATTCCGTTTTTCCGGCGGCAACGCCGATGCGCCGCATCCGTCGCGGCGCCGTTTCGTACAAGGCCTCGCGGCCGGCGGCACGCTCGCCGCATTCGGCCTCGTGCCACGCGCGGGCTGGGCACTCAAGGGTGCCGGTCCGGCCGACGTCCTCGGCGGGACCGAGTTCGACCTGCGCATCGGCGAGACACTCGTGAACTTCACGGGCCGCACGCGACCGGCGGCGACGGTCAATGGCTCGCTGCCGGCACCGACCCTGCGCTGGCGCGAAGGCACGACGGTGAACCTGCGCGTCACCAATGCGTTGCCGCACGGCTCGATCTTCGGCCATCACACGTCGATCCACTGGCACGGCATCCTGCTGCCGGCGAACATGGACGGCGTTCCCGGCCTCAGCTTCAACGGCATCGCGCCGGGCGAGACCTTCCTGTACCGCTTCGACGTGCGGCAGGCCGGCACCTACTGGTACCACAGCCATTCCGGTTTCCAGGAACAGGCGGGCCTGTACGGTGCGCTGATCATCGATCCGGCCGAACGGGATCCGTTGCGCTGCGATCGCGACTACGTCGTGCTGCTGACCGACTGGACGGACCTCGATCCGAACGCGCTGCTGCGCCGCCTGAAGAAGATGCCCGGGCACGACAACTATTCGAAGCGCACCGTCGGCGACTTCCTGCGCGACGCGCGTCGCGACGGCCTCGCCGCGACATTGGCCGATCGTCGGATGTGGGGCGAGATGCGCATGACGCCGACGGACCTGTCCGACGTCAACGCGAACACCTACACCTACCTGATGAACGGCACGACCTCGCTCGGCAACTGGACCGGCTTGTTCCGGTCCGGCGAGAAGGTTCGCCTGCGCTTCATCAACGGGTCGGCGATGACGTATTTCGACGTACGCATCCCGGGGTTGAAGATGACCGTCGTCGCCGCCGACGGCCAACCCGTGCACCCGGTGACGGTGGACGAATTCCGCATCGCCGTGGCCGAGACCTTCGACGTGATCGTCGAGCCGGGCGGGCAGGACGCGTTCACGATCTTCGCGCAGGACATGGGACGCACGGGCTACGTCAGCGGCACGCTGGCGACGCGCGAGGGGCTGCGCGCGCCGGTGCCCGCACTCGACCCGCGCCCGATCCTGACGATGGCCGACATGGGGCACGGTGGCATGGATCACGGCGGCCACGGCGCAGGCACGACGGATAGTTCCGCACCCGACATGGGAGCGATGGCCGGCATGGATCATTCGATGCACGGCATGGATCACGGCGGTGGCGCGATGCCATCGCATCCGGCAAGCGAGAACGGCAATCCGCTCGTGGACATGCAGACGATGGCGCCGGTGCCGAAGCTCGACGATCCCGGCATCGGCCTGCGCGGCAACGGTCGCAAGGTGCTGACCTACGGCATGCTGCGCTCGACCTTCGACGATCCGGACGGCCGCGATCCGGGACGGACGATCGAGTTGCACCTGACCGGGCACATGGAGAAGTTCGCATGGTCGTTCGACGGCATCCCGTTCGCCGATGCCGAACCGCTGCGCCTGAACTACGGCGAGCGACTGCGCATCACGCTGGTCAACGACACGATGATGACGCACCCGATCCACCTCCACGGCCTGTGGAGCGACGTCGAGGACGAGCGCGGCGACTTCCTCGTACGCAAGCACACGGTCGACATGCCGCCCGGCAGCAAGCGCAGCTACCGCGTCCGCGCCGACGCGCTCGGCCGCTGGGCCTACCACTGCCACCTGCTCTACCACATGGAAACCGGCATGTTCCGCGAAGTCCGGGTGGAGGAATGACGGCCATGCGCATCCACGTCCTCGTTCTCGCTATCGCGACCGTGCTGGCCCCCCCCTTCCTGTCCGCGCAGGAAACAGGCCATTCCACCGACGCGCCTGCCGCCGGAACCGCACAGACCCGGCGGCATGACCATGCGCAGCATGGCGCTGCCGGCACGGCAGCGGAGGATCATGCCGCGATGGACCACTCGAAGATGGACC
>DBMH01000115.1 GCA_002297645.1 Rhodanobacteraceae bacterium UBA703
GCGTGTACGCGGTCGATTCCCTCGCCGCCGCGCGCGAGCGCCTCGCGGCGCTGGGTCCGGGAGAATCCGTCGTCACGCCGCAAGGCGAATGGATGGGAGCCGGCTTCCTGCGCGTGCAGCGCGGCGCCGGCGCGCAGGTCGGCGTGCTCGCGCGCGAGCGCGAGATCCGCGAGCTGTCCGCGCGCATCGTCCGCCTGGAAGAAGAGATCGCGCAGCGCGCCGAGTCGCTCGACCGCGGCAAGCAGGAACGCATCGAGGCCGAGCGCATGCGCGACGATGCGCAGCGCGAGCTGTACACCGCCCACCGGCGCCTCGCCGAAGTCGGCGGCCAGCTGCAGAGCCAGCGCGGGCGTATCGACAGCGCCCAGGAGCGGCTGGCGCGCGTCGAGCGCGAGCTCGAGGAGGTCATCCTCAAGCTCGACACCGACCGCGAACTGGCCCAGGAAGCCCGCGGCCGGCTCGACGTCGCGGTGTCGAAGATGGGCGACCTCGAGCAGCGTCGCCAGCTGCTCGACGGCGAGCGCCGTCAGTTGCTGGAGGCGCGCGAGGAAGCACGCATGAACTCGCGCGAGGCGCGCGAGGCGGCGCACCAGCTCGCGCTGGCGATCGAATCGCGTCGTTCCGCCGTGGTCGCGCTGGAACAATCCCTGCAGCGCATGCACGCGCAGTTGGCGCAGTTCGACACGCGCCGCGCCGAGATTTCGGCTCAGCTCGCCACCGGCAGCGATCCGATGGCCGGCCTCGAAGCCGAGCGCCAGACCTACCTGTCGCAGCGTCTTCTGGTCGACCGGCAGATGGTCGAGGCGCGCCAGGCGCAGCAGGAGCAGGACGCCGAGTTGCGCCGCCTCGAGCAGGAGCGCCACCGATTCGAGCAGACGCTCAACGAGCATCGCGAGCGGATCGCCGACCTGCGCCTGCGCGAGCAGGAGCACAGCCTGCGCGCGCAGGCCCTCACGGCTGCGATCGTCGAGGCCGGTTTCGAGCTGGAGCCGTTGATGGCGTCGTTGCCGCCCGAAGCGGATGCAGTGCAGTGGCAGGCGGATCTCGGCGAACTCGAGCAGAAGATCCGTCGCCTCGAGCCGGTCAACCTCGCGGCGATCCAGGAATACGAGGAGCAATCGCAGCGCAAGACCTGGCTGGACTCGCAGCTGACCGACCTCGCTACCGCGCTGGAGACGCTCGAAGGCGCGATCCGCAAGATCGACAAGGAGACGCGCACGCGCTTCAAGGAGACCTTCGACCGCGTCAACACCGGATTCCAGGAGCTGTTCCCGCGCCTGTTCGGCGGCGGCCATGCGCACTTGGACCTGACCGGAGAGGACCTGCTGTCCACCGGGGTCTCGATCCTGGCGCGCCCTCCGGGCAAGCGCGTCAGTTCGATCTCGCTGCTGTCCGGCGGCGAGAAGGCGATGACCGCGGTGGCGCTGGTGTTCGCGATCTTCCGCCTGAATCCGGCGCCGTTCTGCCTGCTCGACGAGGTCGACGCGCCGCTCGACGAGGCCAACGTCGGGCGCTTCTCGTCGATGGTGGGGGAGATGAGCGAGCACGTGCAGTTCATCTTCGTCACGCACAACAAGGCGACGATGGAGGCCGCACGGCAGCTCTGTGGCGTTACCATGCGCGAGCCGGGCGTGTCGCGGCTGGTGCAGGTGGATCTCGCCGAAGCGGCGAAACTCGCCGGCGCGGCCTGATCGGACGCCCGGCGGAACGGCTTGCAGGAGGCTCGACCCGGAGCGGGCCTTCCGTCCCGAAACTGCGCCACACGACGAACCGGAACGAGGCAAAGCAAGATGGATTGGAACCCCGCAGTCGGCATTCCGCTCATCGTCCTGGGTGCGATGGCGCTGGTCCTGATCTACCTGTTCGGCCGTCCGAAGAAGCCGGAGCAGGGCGAGCGCCGGCCGTCGAAGGCGCAGCCCGGCGGCGAACGCATCGAGCCGGTCTTCGGCGATGCCGCCATCGGCGATCCCGACGCCGTGGCGGAACCGGAGCAGGGCGAACTCGACGTTTCGCTGCGCGCCGAACTCGACCGCCTCGGTTCGGTCGTCGCCGGCGACAACGCCGCGCGTGCGGCGTCGGCGCGCTCGAACGTGGGCACGCGGCCGAACGACCGCCAGATCGAACGCATCGTCACGCTTTACGTGGCGGCCCGTGCGGGCGACATGCTGGTCGGCTCCGACATCGTCGTCGCCGCGGAGAAGGCCGGGCTCGAGTTCGGCGACATGGGCATCTTCCATCGCCTCGTGCTCGGCAAGAACGTCGACGGCCCGGTGTTCAGCATGGCCAACATGGTCAAGCCGGGGAGCTTCGACATGACCCAGCTCGACGCCGTGCGCACGCCCGGCGTGACGCTGTTCATGACGCTTCCAGGACCGTTGCGCGCGCTCGACGCGTGGGAAATGCTGCTGCCGACCGCGCAGCGCCTCGCCGAATTGCTCGACGCGCAAGTGCTCGACGAAGGACGCAACGCGCTCGGCCGCCAGCGCATCGCTCACATCCGCGACGAACTGCGCGCCTGGGATCGCCAGCAGGAACGCAACCAGATCTGGCCAGGTCGCTAGGCGCTTCAGCGGCGGAGGCCGCCTCGGCTGCGAAGTCCGCAACGCGCTCGCCGGTCTTCCGTGCCAGGCTCGAATCGCGCGCTTCCCGTTGATAACTCCGACTTCCTTCTCCACACAAGCGGGAAGTCGGTGAAGGCCGGCATTGAAAAAACCGGGATCCCGCTCCGGATCCGGTCGGCGCAGCGGCCGGCCGGATCGGGGGCCCGCGTCGCATTCGGTGGCGCGATCAGCGCAGGATCAGCGTTGCTTTCGTCGGCGCGGGCGCCTGCTCGAAGCCGTTGCCGAACAGGCGGTCGTCGCTCTCGACGAGCGCGCACGGGCTGAAGGGCGAAGTCGAATACGCGGCGACTTCGGATACGCCGACGCTGGCCGTCGCGGCGACCGCACGCACGCCGAAGCCCGCCACCGGCGCACGCCAGGTGAATGCGCGCACGCCGCTGTCGACGGGCGTGTCGATCTCGAAATCTCCGAGGAACGCCTGGCCCTCGCCGTGGCCGCCGGCGTCCGCGCATACGCCGGCGTCGAAGTTCGCGAACAACTGCACGCGATAGCGCGTTTGCGCGGCGGAGTTGATGCGGCCCTCCACGACGAGGTCTTCCCCGGATTCGCGCACCGACTCGATTTCCGGATGGTTCAACGCACCGTTCGCGCCGTTGTCGAGATCGTCGGTATCGTTGACGTAGGTGTTGCCGGCGAGCGCGATGCTGCGGCATTCCGGCGAATCGGCGGCGTTGGCGAAGATCAGTGAGCCGATCCAGACCTCGTTGACGCTGCTCGGAGCGACGCGCACGCCGTCGCAGCGGTTGCCTGCGATCACGTTCGGCACTGCGGCGCCGAAATCGCCGACGCGGTTCGTGTCCGCCATGACGATGACGCCGGCATCGTTGCCGAGGGTCGGCTTGCCGGACCGGTCGGTTCCGATCAGGTTGCCGATGACGACGTTGCGCGGCCCCGTGCTGCGGATGCCGAAGGCCCGGTTCGCCGAGATCAGGTTGCGGTCGGCCGGGTCGGAGCCGCCGATGACGCAGAAGTCGCACTCGGCGAGAATGCCGCCGCCGCGGTTGCCGGCGGCAGTGCCGAAGACCTCGGTGCCGATGTAGTTGCCGCGTGCGCGCGATTCCGGTGCCCAGGCGCGGAAATAGATGCCCGGCCCGTCGGTGTTGATGATCGCGAGACCGCGGATGTCCGTCGTCGCGGCGACTTCGAATGCCGCACCGTGCGTGGCGAGCGCATCAATGACGATACGGACCTCCGCGTTCATGCCGTCCGTCGCGGTATTCGGCGACGCGCCGGGCTGCGTGTACCCGTCGATCTCGAGCGGCCTGGTGATCGAGAGCGTCGACTGAAGCAGGATGCGCCGGTACTGGCTGGGTTCGCCGGGAATGTCGAACTCGATCCGGTCCACGTCGTCGAACAGGTTCGCGTACGCCACCGCGGCACGCAGGCAACGGCCGCCCGTGATCCAGGCGCTGCACGAATCGCCGGTGTTCTTGACGGTCAGCGTCGCGGCCTGGCTTTCAACGGCGGCGGACGCGAGCAGGAGCGACGCGAGCCCGAGGCAGGCGCGGAAGGTCCGGGGAAAAGTCATGGCATCTCCTTGCGAGCGGGCCAGCGGCCCGCGACACGGATGCATGTCGATACGGTGGGGTGTTTCCTATCATGCCCGGCCGCCGTGCGCGGCGAGTCCGCAATCGGTGCAACGTATCGTTCCGGATGCGGCTACGGCGACGTGGCGGCTGAGGCGGCCGTCAGCGCAAGTAGGTCGCCGCGAGCGCGTTGAGGTGATGGCGCTCGGCATCGCGCAGGAACGGCGCGACCAGCATCATGACCTGATGGATGCCGCGATTCAGGTCGACTTCGTCGGCGTGGGTCTTGCCGCCGCGCACTGCGTCGAAGTTCATCCAGAACGTCGCGATCAGCAGGATGTTCTCCACCAGCGCGCGGATCTCGTCCGCGCTCGCGCGGATCGCGCCGGCGCCGGCCAGGCCGCGCAGCAGGGCGGTGATGCTCGCGTCCGCGCGCACCATGATGCGCGCGAAGCGCAGCTTCAGCTTGCGGTTGCGCGCGAGGATGTCGACGAGGTCGCGGTAGAGGAAGCGGTACTCGCGCAGCGACTCGAACACGAGATGCAACTGCAGCCAGATGTCCTCGAGGTCCGGCACTCGGCCTTCCGGCAGCAGCAGGGCTTCGTCGAGCCGCGTTTCGTAGCGCGCGAACAGGTGCTCGACGATGTCGTCCTTGCTGCGGAAGTGGTAGTACAGATTGCCCGGGCTGATGCCGAGCTCGTCGGCGATGTGGTTCGTGCTGACGTTGGGCTCGCCTCGCGCATTGAACAGCGCAAGGCTGGTCCCGAGGATGCGTTCGCGGGTCTGCCGTGCCATGCCCGGACCGGTGCGATCAATCGGAGCAGACGGTCCGCGGAAGGGTCGCCCCCGGAACCGCTGCACGCCCGTACGCCGGGCCGGCGCCCGATGCGCATCCGCGCTCGAGGCAGCGAGTCGACCGGGGGCGGAGGACCACTCGATCAGCCTTCCAGTTTCTTCACCAGGTCGACGTACTTCTGCTGCGCGTCCTCGGCCTTCGTGCCCTTGAGCTTGGCCCATGCCTCGTACTTGGCCGTGCCGACGAAGTCGAAGAAGCCCGGCTTGGGGCCGGAGACGTCGCCCTCCGAGCCCTGCTTGTAGAGCGCGTACAGCTTCAGCAGGGTGTCGTTGTCGGGGCGCTCCGCGAGCTTCTTGACGTCTTCGGCGGCCTTCTCGAAACGGGCATTCAAATCGGACATGGATTCTCCCCGCGCACGTTGGCGTTGCAGGCGGCGAGCTTACCTCACGTCGCGACGGCGTGCGCGGCGTAGCCAGTCCGCTCGATCCGGGTCTATTCTTGCGCGGACAATCATCGCGTCACGGGAGGGTGCGCAACATGACCTACTTCGTCACCGGGGCAACCGGGTTCATCGGACGGCACCTGCTGGAGCGGCTGCTCGAACGCAAGGGCACGGTCCATTGCCTCGTTCGCAAGGAGTCGATCGGCAAGTTCAACGAACTGCGCGAGAAACTCGGTGTCGACGACAAGCGCCTGGTCGCCGTGACCGGCGACCTCTCCAAGCCGAAGCTCGGCATCTCCCCGGCCGCGCAGCGCGCGCTGACCGGCAAGGTCAAGCACTTCTTCCATCTCGCGGCGCTCTACGATCTCGCCGCCGACGAACAGAGCCAGGTCGTCGCGAACGTCGAGGGGACGCGCCATGCGATCGAATTCGCCGAGGCGATCAAGGCCGGCTGCTTCCACCACGTCAGCTCGATCGCCGCGGCGGGGATGTATCCGGGCGTGTTCCGCGAGGACATGTTCGACGAGGCGGAGGAACTGGACCATCCGTACTTCCGCACCAAGCACGAATCCGAGGGACTGGTGCGGAAGCACTGCACGCGGCCATACCGCATCTACCGCCCGGGCATCGTCATCGGCGATTCGCGCACCGGCGAGATCGACAAGATCGACGGGCCGTACTATTTCTTCCGCCTGATCAAGAAGATGCGCGAAGCGCTGCCGCCGTGGATGCCGACGATCGGCCTCGAAGGCGGCCGCATCAACCTCGTGCCGGTCGACTGGGTCGCCGCCGCGCTCGACCACATCGCGCACAAGCCCGCGCTCGACGGCCACACCTTCCACCTGACCGATCCGGCGCCGCGCCGCATCGGCGAGGTGCTGAACCTGTTCGCGCGTGCCGGCCACGCGCCGCAGATGACGATGCGCCTGGATGCGCGCATGTTCGGCTTCATCCCGGCCAGCCTGCGATCGGCGCTGGGTGCCTTGCCGCCGGTCAAGCGCGTCGTCGGCGTGTTGCTGCGCGATCTCGGCATCCCGGCGTCCGTGATGAAGTTCATCAACTATCCGACGCGCTTCGACAGTCGCGAGACCGAGCGCGCGCTGAAGGGTTCGAAGATCAGGCTGCCGAAACTCGACGACTACGCGTGGCGGCTGTGGGACTACTGGGAGCGCCATCTCGATCCGGACCTGTTCGTCGACCATTCCCTCGGCGGCAAGGTCAAGGGCAAGGTCGTCGTGGTCACCGGCGGCTCGTCCGGCATCGGCAAGGCGGCGGCGCTGAAGATCGCCGCGGCCGGCGCGAAACTGGTGATCTGCGCGCGCGGCGCCGATGAACTGGCGGAGACGAAGAAGGAAATCGAGGCGGCCGGCGGCGTCTGCCATACCTACCAGGTCGACCTCGCGGATCTCGCTTCCTGCGACAAGTTCGTCGCCGACGTGCTCGCGGATCACGGCCACGTCGACGTCCTCGTCAACAACGCCGGGCGCTCGATCCGCCGCGCGATCAGCGCGAGCTTCGACCGCTTCCACGACTTCGAGCGCACGATGCAGCTCAACTACTTCGGCGCATTGCGGCTGATCATGGGCTTCCTGCCGAAGATGGCGGAACGGCATCGCGGCCACGTCATCAACATCTCGTCGATCGGCGTGCTGACGAACTCGCCGCGCTTCTCCGCCTACGTCGCCTCGAAGGCCGCGCTCGACGCGTTCTCGCGCTGCGCGCAGGCCGAGTATTCGGACAACGGCGTCAACTTCACGACGATCAACATGCCGCTCGTGAAGACACCGATGATCGCGCCGACGAAGATGTACGAATCGGTGCCGACGCTGTCGCCGGACGAGGCTGCCGACATCATCATCGAGGCGATCGTCGAGCGACCGGTACGCGTCGCGACGCGCCTCGGCATCTTCGCGCAGGTCTTCTACGCGCTGGCGCCGCGGGTCTACGAGATCGTCATGAACACCGCGTTCCGCCTGTTCCCGGATTCGGCGGCCTCGAAGGGCATGAAGGGGCGCGACGAGCGGGAGCAGCAGCCGACCAGCGAGCAGGTCGCGTTCGCGGCGTTGATGCGAGGCGTGCACTGGTAGGAGGGCCCGCTGCTCCGAGGCATCGCATCCGAGTTTCGACGAGCCGTCGGGCGGCCGATCGAAGCTGTCTTGCGGCGGCCGGCGCGGTGACGGGAGACTGGATGGCGATGGCTCGTGAACGAAGAGTCGCACGTTCCGTGCCTATGCTGCACGCGCCGATCGGAGGCGTCGCGGAATCCTCTGCCACCGCCTTTTTCTCGTGCCGCGGCAGCGTCAGCCGCGGCGTTTTTCCGTCCTGCTGGGGGAAGCCGCTTCTCGGACGGCCTGCCGTGCCGGACATTGCATCGGCCCGGCATCTTCCGGCGCTGCGAGACCGAGATTGATCGCCGCCTGCTCGTTGTCGGGTTCCAGCGCCAACGCGCAGCGGTACGCCGCCGCCGCCTGTGGCGTGTCGCCCGCCAGGCGATAGGCATAGCCGAGGTTGAGCCACGCGCGCGCCTTGTCCGGCGAATCGCGCACGGTCGCCTGCCAGAGCGCGACTTCGCTGCGATAGTCGGTATTGCGTTGCGCGGTCGCGAAGGCCGCCGCCGTGCACAGCACGAGCGCGGACGCGCAGGCAAGCAGGCGTCCGGCCGGGCGTGCGCAGGCGCCAACGAGCACGCACGAGAGCGCGAGCGCGGGGCCGGCGACGGCGAGGTAGAGATGGCGATCGTTGACGAGATCGAGGCGCGGCAGCAGCGAGTTGGCCGGTGCGAGCAGCACGAAGTACCAGCCGATCGCGAAGGCGAGCCACGGCCGGTGGCGGCGCGAGGAGAACATCGTCGCGATCAGTACGGCCAGCAGCAGGGCGCTGGCGATCAGCGCCGGCGATACGTGTGCCGGTACGCGAAGATCGGGGTCGATGTTGCAGACGCCCAGCAAGGACTGCGTGAGCAGGTAGCCGTGCGCGAGCAACTGGCCCATGGCCTGTTCGACGAGCGACCGGGCATCGAGGCTGGCGCCGAAGAATCGTTGGTAGCCCGGCGTCAGCGCCGCTGCGACGGCCGCGATCGCCGCGACGAGCGCGTAGCGGCGCAGTCGGCGGAATTCGGCGCGCAGCGAGCGGCCGGTCGCCCAGGCCCGCAGGAGCGGGATGACCGGGATCACCAGCGCGGTCTCGCGTACGGCCAGCGCGAGCGCGAATGCGGCAGGCCCGCTCCAGGCGAGCGTCCGGTCCGACGGGTGCGCGCGAGAGACGTCGTCGGCGAGCAGGGCGCCCAGGCAGAACGTCGCTGCGAGCGAGATCGAGCGTCCGCTCGCGTAGGTGACGGCTTCGGTCGCGGCCGGATGCACGGCGAACAGCAGCGCGGCGAGCAGGGCTGCGAGGTCCGGATGCTCGAGCGACGGTGCGAGCGTGAGCAGCCACCGCCGCAGCAAGGCCCACAACAGGCACGCGTTGAGCGCGTGGATCGCGATGTTCGTCGCGTGGACGGCGATCACGCCGCCGCCGGTTTCATGGGTGAATGCGTAGCTGAGCTTGAGCAGCGGGCGAATGCCGGGCAGCGCGTGCCACCAGCCGGCGAGGCTTTGTGCGGCAGGATTGCCGAGGATCGCGGCGAAATCGTCGAACTGCCAGGTGGCGGTGAAGGCGTTGGCGTAGGCGGCGAGGACGGCCGCGATCAGGATGGAGATCGCCGGCAGCGCGCGAACCAGCGGCGTCTGGCTCGTCGCAGCCTCCCCGCGCGGGCTTCGGAGCCTTCCTTCGGCGCCGTGCGCCCCCGCCATGGTCACCTCGGACTTGATCCGGGGGCCGGCGTCCACTGGGGCCCTCGTCGCGGACGCGGGCAATACGGCGGTGCGAGCCTTGGGCGCGGTCATCGCGTCAATCGACCGCTGCGTCGCGGGGCGTCGCGTTGCCGGAATGCGCGGGCACCGATGGCGCCTCGAACGCGAGCTCGATCAATCCGATGCTGTCCCACCAGCGTTCCGGCGCATGCAGCAGCACGGCGAGCACGCGACGGCCGCCGCGATCGACCACGGCGACGAGGCAGCGGCCGGCCGCCGGCGTGGTGCCGGTTTTCAGGCCGCGCGCGCCGGGCAGGCCGTCGAGCAGCGCATTGGTGGTGCGGGCCGTGAACGTGCGGCCCTTCGCCGTTGCCATGCGCATTTCGCGCTGCTGCGTCATTTCGGCGAGTATCGGGGCGGCCAGCACCGCATGGGACAGCGTGGCGAGGTCGCGCGCACTGCCGTATTGCCCCGGGGCGTCGTGGCCGCAGGGATCGGCGTAGTGCGTGTTCGCGAGCCCGAGCGCTGCCGCGCGCACGTTCATGCGCGCGACGAACGAGGCGGTCGGGCTACGTGGATCGGACGCCGCGCCGATCGCATCGGCCAGGGCGCGGCAGGCATCGTTGGCCGAGCGCACCAGTGTGGCGAGCAGCAGGTCGCGCTGCTTCACCTGTTCGCCGCGTCGCAGGCCGATGCGCGTTCCCGTTTCCATGGCGGCACCCGCGGACACCTCGGCCCAGCCGTCGAGATCGCCGTGCTCGACGGCGATCAGTGCGGTCATCAGCTTGGCGAGGCTCGCGGTGGGCAGGCGCGCATCGGCGCGGCCGGCCCAGAGCGGCCGGCCGTCGATCTCGACCCAGTACGCCGAGGCGACGTCGGGGTAAGCGTCGACCGGCGCTTCGACTGCCGCTGCCGCGCGCGCGCCGGCACCGGCGTACGTGAGCACGAGCGCGAACATCGACGCGAGCAGGCGGCGCGGTTCCATCAGCCGCCGCCGAGGCGATCCTTCAGGCTCTTCAGCCGGTCGCCGAACGACGGCTTCCTGGGCGCCTCGTCGTTTTTCACCGGTGCCGCTGCCGCGGGCGCCGTGGTTGCGGGAGTGGCGTCGCCGGCCTGCGCATTGCGGGCGCGCAGGCGTTCGGTGGCGTAGCTGTGGCAGAACGCGCGATAGGGCGAGGACTGCATCGCGGTGTAGCCGCGCCCCTCGCATTGCTGCGCGGCGAGCGCGCGCGCGCGCTCGGGGCAGTGCTGCGCGAGGAAGCGGCCATTGCGGTTCGGATCGGCGTCGGCGCAATGGCGCGGCACGAGATCGGGGCAGTAGTCGCCGACGAAGTCGAAATTCCCGTTCGATTCGGCGCGACCGCATGCCTGAGCGAGGATCGCGGCGCGGGAGCCGCCACAGGCTTCGACCGCCTGCCAGGCCACGCCGCCGTAGGTGCGGTCGGATTCGGCGAAGTGCGCCGGATCACCGGCCTGTCCCATCGTGCGGTTCACGTTGGCGCAGAACTTCGCCTTGTACGTGGGGCAGACGGCCTTCGGACCGACGTACATCGAATGCGACACGATCGAGTCGACCTGTGCCTCGCAGGCTTGTGCGGTCATCGCCTTGCCCATCGCCTCCGGCGATTCGGTGGCGTAGTCGCAGGTGCCGATGCGCTTGCCTTCGTAGCTCATCGTCATCTGCTGGCCTTGCGCCTGCACCTTCATGCTGCCGCGATAGCCGTCGGGCAGGGTTTCCATCTCGCCGTCGCCGGTCATCGCGTTCTTGCCGGTGCAGACGAGGCGGTACGAGGCCTTGCTGCCCTCGACGCGGAAGTCCTGCACGTCGCAGTCCTTCTCCTTCGGGATGGCCTGCTCGCTGACCGGCTGCGCGCGCGCGGTACAGACCTCGGTCGGTCGGGTCGGCATGGACATGCCGGCCATCTGCATCTTCATGGTGACGCGATAGCGGTCGCCGCTGTCGGGTGCGGCGACGGCGCCGATCGCGGTGCAGCACAGGGCGGCGGCGAGGACGCCTCGCGGAAGGAACGATGTCATGGAGCGGCTCCGGACGGCGCGGGAGGCGCCGGGTCCTCCCCCTTACGGAAGATCGGGGGGAAAACCCTCAAACGGACGGACGCGTTCCATTCGTCTCTCGACCAGAGCGCATGGCCATGGCGCCAAGAAGAGGCCGCCCGAGGCATCGGCGACCTCGCTACGTGACCTTCCGGAGGGAAACGTCGCCGCGGAAGCCCCGCTTCCGCAGGGCACTCGCGTCCGTCGAGACGGTTTCGGCCGCGATGCCGTTCCCGCTCAGGTGCCTTTCAGTTCCGCGTCGTCCCATCCCGGCCTCGGCCCGAACCGCTCGCCATACTTCGCCGCGAGCGTTTCGAGCTTCGCTTTCAATACGTCGATGCCCGTATCGCGCACGTACTGGATCGGGCCGCCGCGGAACGGCGCGAAGCCGGTGCCGAAGATCACGCCGGCATCGAGCAGGTCGGCATCGTCGACGATGCGATCGTGCAGGCAGGCCACCGCCTCGTTGACGAACGGCAGGATCAGGCGATCCTCGAGGTCGTCGGGCGCCGTGTAGTTCGGATCGACTTCCGGCTTCTGCGGTTTGCCGTCCTGCCACTTGTAGAAGCCTTCGCCGTCCTTCTTGCCGCGCTTGCCGCCGGCGACGAGCTCGGCGAGACCGGGCGGGATTTCCAGGCCGAGGAACGGGCCGAGTTCCTTGCCGACCGACGCGGCGACGTCCAGTCCGACCGTGTCGAGCAATTCGATCGGTCCCATCGGCATGCCGAACTTCTTCGCCGCCTTGTCGATGACGGGGCCGGGAACGCCTTCGCTATAGGCGCGCGCTGCCTCGAGCATGTACGGCATCAGGATGCGGTTGACGAGGAAGCCCGGCGTGCCCTTGACCGGCACCGGCAGTTTGTCGATCGCCTTGCAGAACGCCAGCGCGCGCTTTTCGTTGGCGGCGTCGAGCTGGTCGTGGCGCACGATCTCCACCAGCGGCATCAGCGCGACCGGGTTGAAATAATGCAGGCCGAGGAATCGGGCAGGCACGGCTACGGCCTTGCGCAGTTCGTCGAGCGGGATGCTCGAGGTGTTCGTCGCCAGCAGCGCGTCGGCCTTGAGCTTCGCCTCGGTCGCACGGTACAGGGCTTCCTTGGCCTCCGGATTCTCGTAGATCGCCTCGATCGCGAGGTCGGCCGACGGGATGCCGTTGCCGTCGACGTCCGCCTTGAGCCGCGCCAGTGCGGGCTCGATGCGTTCGGGCGTCTTGAGTTTCTTCGTGAACAGCTCGCGCGCGCGGTCGAGCGCCGGCTGTACGAACTTCATCTCGCGGTCCTGAAGGGTCACGTCGAAACCGCGCAGCGCGCACCAGGCGGCGATGTCGCCGCCCATGACGCCGGCGCCGACGACGTGCACGTGCCGGATGCCGTGCTCGGCGCCTCCGGCGAGACCCTTCAGGCGCTCCTGCAGGAAGAACACGCGGATCAGGTTGCGTGCGGTCGACGTAGTGGCCAGCTTGGCCACCGCGCGCGCCTCGAGCTTCAGGCGCTGCGTGATGCCCGAGCCGCCGCGGCGCCAGGTCTCGATCAGCGCGAACGGCGCCGGATACTGGTCCTTCCTTACCTTCGCCGCGGTCTGCTTGACGAGGATCGGCGCGAGGACCTGCCGCGTGGGCCACAGGTTCGTCGCCCAGGCCTTGGCGCGCTGCGCGAGCGGGCGCGCGCGCGGGTGGCGGATCATGTCCTTGGCGGTCTCGACGAGGAGGTCCGGCGAGGCCAGTGCGTCGACGAGGCCGATCGCCTTCGCGTTCTCGGCGGACGCCGTGCGCCCGGTCAGCATCAGTTCGAGCGCGGCGGGCGCGCCGATCAGGCGCGGCAGGCGCGCGCTGCCTCCCCAGCCGGGGAAGATGCCGAGCTTGACCTCGGGCAGGCCGATGCGCGTGGACGCGTCGCGCGAGGCGACGCGGTAGCGGCACGCCAGCGACAGTTCGGTGCCGCCGCCCATGCAGTAGCCATGGATGGCGGCGACGGTCGGGCAGGGCAGCCTGGCGAGGCGCTGGAAGACGCGTTGGCCGTTCTCGAGCGCGTCGAGCACGCCGCCTTTCGCCTCGTAGCCGGCAAACTCCTTGAGGTCGGCGCCGGCGATGAAGCCGACGGGCTTGCCGGAGCGGACCACCAGTCCCTTGGGCGGCTCGAACGAGAGGCGCTCGACGATCTCGGAGAGTTCGTCGAGCACGGCGCGTGACAGCGCGTTGACCGCGCTGCCGGCGCGGTCGAGCGTGAGCACCACGATACCGTCGTCGTCGCGTGCAGGGTGCCAGTGCTGGAAACGCAGGCCTTCGAACATTGACCGGCTCCGGGAAGCAGCGATGGGGCAGTTATGATCCGGGCTAGCCATGCACCGGGTCAATCTGGCCAAATGGGCGGCCGGAACCGGCGCCCGCGCGGCACCGGGGGCGGAGCGC
>DBMH01000293.1 GCA_002297645.1 Rhodanobacteraceae bacterium UBA703
AGCGCACGCGGGAGCGCGCCCCGACGTGCCGCGGCGAGCGCTGCGCATGCCTTGCCGTGCGCGGCCAGCAGCTCGCGCAGCGTCGCCGGACCGATGCCCGGGGTGCGCAACAGGATCAGCCAGGCTTCGAGCCCGCTGCGGTTCGCGGTGACGTCCATCCGCCGGAGTCTAGCCGCCCGCGAAAACGAAAACGGCGCGAGTTCGCCCTCGCGCCGTGTAGGAAAACGCCGTGACCCGCGATTCGCGTTCGGGATCGCGACTACGGCGTCTTGTCGGGATCGTGCAGGAAGTCGCCGACGTGGACCGGCTTCACCGCGTCCATCACCAGGCCGTAGCTGACCCGGTTGAAGGTGCGGAACACCATCACGTGGCCGATGAACTCCGGCGGCAGCGTGACCTTGGAGTCGCGCGGATGGAAGAACTTCCTGACGCTGCCATCGGGATAGTCGGTGCGGTCGGCGACCTGCTCTCCCGGATGGTAGATGCTGAACGTGGTGCCGTTGTCGATCCCGTCCTCGCTGCCGCGCGACAGCGCCACGACCTGCATCGGGCCGACCGCGTTGAGCGCGTCGGAGAACGCGATCACGCGCATGTTGTCCGGCGCACGCGAGGGGCCGTGCGGCTGGTACTGGTCGTCGTAGGGCTTGTCCTCGATCGGCAGCACGTAGTCGCCGGGACGCACCTCGAAGTCCGAATAGGTGACCAGCACCGAGCTGACGCCGCCGCTGCGCGTGACCTCGACGGTGCCGAAGTCGAGCATCTCGTAGCCGAGGAAACGCACGTTGCCGGCCAGCGTGAACTCGCTGGGGCCATGACGCCACATCAGGGCCGGGCGGCCGTCGCGCGCGTCGGGCTTGTCGTGCGGGCGGTTGGAGCCTTCACCCTGGCGGTAGACCTCGCGTGGTTGGCCTTCGCCCACCGGCGGCATGTCGTAGTAGCGGCCGGACGGGCGCACCAGCGCGAGGCGGGTACCCACCTCGGCCTTGAGTCCGCGGACGTAGACGAGCTGGCCGGCCGAGCCGCGCAGCTGGTTCTCCTCGATGCCGACGACGTGCGGCGCGTACTTGTACTCATCCTCGCCGACGATGCGCGTGTGCTTGAGCCACTGCTTCAGCGCCGACAGCGGAATCGCCGGAACCGGTGCCTCGTCCTGCGTCACGCGTGCGTGGGGGCCGATCGAGCCCTCGCCGTGGCCGACGTGTCCGCCGTTGATCACCAGTTCGTCGCCCGGATAGATCAGGTGCGGATTGCGGACCTGCGGGTTGTCCTGCCAGATCTCGGGCCAGTGCCAGGGCTTGCGCAGGAAGCGTGCCGAAATGCCCCAGAGGGTGTCGCCCTTCTTCACCACGTAGCGATCGGGCGCATTGGCGGCCCACTCGGTCGTGGCGGCATAGACGGTGAGGGCCAGCGTCAGCCCGGCGGAAACCGCAAGCAGTTTTTTAAGCATGAGTCCCAAACCCCTGACCCCCTGTGAGTTTCGGAGTCTAAAGGAAAAGGCAACGGCAGAAAAACGAACCGCGTCTCAGTGCGCGGGGCCCTGCCGCCTCCTGATTCCCCGTGCGATCCGTGGCGAAACCCGGTTTTCGCCGGCCACCGGCTGCCCCGCGGTATGATGGGCATCTTCCTTGCAATCCGCGTCGCTGGACGCACCTGACAGCCCATGGCACGTCTCACGATCCTCGAGTATCCCGACCCGCGCCTGCGCACCAAGGCGCAGCCCGTCGCCGTGTTCGACGCGGAGCTGAAGCAGCTCGTCGCCGACATGTTCGAGACGATGTACGCCGCGCCGGGCGTCGGCCTCGCCGCGACCCAGGTCAACGTGCACCGGCAGGTGCTGGTCGCGGACATGTCGGAGAACTCGGACCAGCCGCTGGTGCTGATCAATCCGCGCATCCTCGAGAAGGACGGCATCCAGGTCTACCAGGAAGGCTGCCTGTCCTTCCCCGGCATCTTCGCCGACGTCGAGCGCGCGCTGAAGATCAAGGTCGCCGCGCAGGACGTCGACGGCAAGGAGATCGTGCTCGACATCGAGGGCCCGCTCGCGGTCTGCATCCAGCACGAGATGGACCATCTCGTCGGCAAGGTCTTCGTCGACCACCTCTCGGCGTTCAAGCGCTCGCTGCTGCTGAAGCGCCTGGAGAAGAAGCGCAAGCAGAGCGCCTGATCGGCCGCTCCCCTGCGGGCAGGGACGTGTCGCTGCCCGTCAGTACCGGATCACCATCACGGTGAGTTGCCCCTGCATCTGCGGGGCGGAGCCGCTGCTGACGTTCGCCGTCGCGGTTTCCCCGTTCTTCGCGCGTACCTCGATGGTATGCGGGCCGGCCGGCAGCGACTGCGACAGGCTCATGCTCCAGTTGCCGATGACGTTCGCGACCGCCGGGGTATTGGACAGCACCAGGCGGCGCTGGCCGGCGGACGGCGTGGTGGCGCCGTCGACGAAGATCGCCACGTCGACGACCGAATAGGTCGAGCCGGTCAGGGCGTGCTGCGCACCGCCGTCGGTGGTGATGAAGACGCGCGAATTGGATGGAACGTCGACGGTCTGGCGCAGGCCGGGGATCAACGTATAGCTGGTAGTGGACGCGCCGACCGTCAGCTGCCCCGTTCCATAGACGGTAGTCGCGCTCTGGCCGGTGGTTCCCGCCGGACCCGGTGTTCCGGACAGCGCGTACTGCGCCACGGGAGCGGTCGCGATCGGCTGGCGCGGCAGCGCATTGCCGTCGACGCGGACCTGCAGGTAGCGCTGCTCGCCGGTGAACGCCCCGGGAAACGCCAGGTGGATGGAGAACAGGCCGCCGGAAACCGGGTAGCCGTTTTCGACGATCGCACTGCCGATCTGCGCACCGCCGACCGACGCGTCCCACAGCGTGAACTCGAGATCGGCCGCGCCGTCGACGAGCTGTCCGTCGCGCTCCAGGCGCCCCTGGTAGGTGAAGTCCGGAAGCTGCGCGGCCGTCGGCGCGGCGGCTTGCGCGGCGGACAACGCGGATAGCGGAATCAGCGCGCAAAGCGCCAGGCGGACAAGAGGGTGGAACATGGGAAAGGTCTCCTGGAGCGGGGCATTCGCTTCGACGTCGGGAGCTGACGTCGGGAGCTAGGGATCGAAGCCGTTGCGGAAGATGCGGTCGTCGACGCCGGAAGGCGGCACGAACAGGGCGAGGACGCCGGAATGCAGCACGACGTTGTTGTTGGAGACCGTGCCGGCGACCGGCTGGCCGATGCTGTAGTCGAGCCGGAGAGTGCCGCTGGCTACCGAACCTCCGCCGCTGACGACGGCGTGGTGGTGGAGCGAATCGGCGGCCGGAGTGGCGCGAGCCGCGAGCAGCATGGCGATGGCGGCCGCGAGCGCTGGTTTCGACATGATCCCCCTGTGGATGGTGTCGCAAGCGTCCTCGTGTTGTAGCCGGGATGGAATCTCCTGTCGAGAGTGCCGTCGCGCGCGAAGTGCGGCGAGCGAGTCGCGGGCGGCAGGCCCCCGCCGGATCGTCGCGCCATGCGCCCACGCCGGACCCCCTACAATGCGCGACCGCCCCTTCCCGATCCCGATTCGATGCCTCCCGCTCCCCTGCGCCTCGTCTTCGCCGGCACTCCCGATTTCGCCGTGCCCTGCCTGCGTGCCTGCCTCGCCAGCGGTGCCGAGGTCGTGGCCGCCTACACGCAGCCGGATCGCCCGGCCGGGCGAGGGCGCCGGCTCGCGCCGAGCCCGGTCAAGCAGGCCGCGC
>DBMH01000156.1 GCA_002297645.1 Rhodanobacteraceae bacterium UBA703
GGCGTCCGCCACCGCCGCCCAGACCGTAC
Source organism: Rhodanobacteraceae bacterium UBA703 (assembly GCA_002297645.1). Taxonomy (GTDB): domain Bacteria; phylum Pseudomonadota; class Gammaproteobacteria; order Xanthomonadales; family Rhodanobacteraceae; genus Dokdonella_A. The sequence continues at coordinate 30 of DBMH01000156.1, forward strand.
CGGCGCAACCGGCGCCGCCCGCCGTCCCGGTCTCGGCCGCCGCCGAAGGCATCTACGCGGCGACGCGCCCCAGCCTGCTGCAGATCCGCACGCTCGTCGAGGCGGCGGGACGGCAGTCGTCGATCGGCTCCGGGTTCCTCGTCGGCGCGGACGGCCTGGCGATCACCAACTACCACGTCGTCTCGCAGTATGTGCTGGAACCCAGGACGTACCGGCTGGAGTTCCAGCGTCCGGACGGCGCGCAGGGCGCGCTCACCCTGCTCGCGATCGACGTCGCCAACGATCTCGCCGTGGTGCGGCTCGACGGCGCGGATCTGCCGCATCTCGACTTCGATCCGCACGCGCTCGCCGGCGAATTGCCGCGAGGGGAGCGCGTCTATGCGATGGGCAACCCGCTCGACATCGGCTTCACGATCGTCGAGGGCACGTGGAACGGCCTGGTCGAGCGCAGCTACAACGATCGCGTGCATTTCACGGGCGCCATCAATCCGGGCATGAGCGGCGGTCCGGCGGTGACCGCCTCGGGCCGCGTCGCCGGCATCAACGTCGCCAAGCGCCTGGACGGTGAGCTCGTCAGCTTCCTCGTGCCGGCCGAGAAGGCTGCCGCGCTGCTCGAACGCGCGCGCGCGCAAGCGCCGCTCGACCCGGCGCAGGCGCGCAGCGAGATCGGCCGCCAGCTGCTCGCCTGGCAGGAAGGCTTCTACCGCCTGCTGGAAGACGCGGGATTCCGTTCGACGACGTTCGGTCCCTACGAGGCGCCGGAGAGTGCGGCGACCTGGTTCAACTGCTGGGCGCAGACGAACGCCGAGCAGATGCCGAAGCCCCGCGCGCAACTGAACCGATCGAGCTGCAGTTCGCAGGGTTCCGTCTACGTCGCCGAGGACATCCAGAGCGGCCGCACCGAACTGAGCCATGCCTACGTGCGCAGCGTCGAGCTCAACGCATTCCAGTTCGCGGCGTTCCTGTCCCAGTACTACGTGTCGTCGAACCGCTCCTGGTCGTCCAAGCGCCTGACCGCCCCCGAGTGCCGGGAGCAGTTCGTCGCCGCCGCCGATGCGGCCGGTGCGCCGACACTGCGCGCGGTGTGGTGCGCACGCGCCTACCGCGACTTCGAAGGCCTCTACGACGTGGTCCTGACCACGGTGACGCAGGACCGCGACCGCGAAGCGCTGGTGTCGCGGCTGGCGATGCAGGGCGTCGGCTACGACAACGCGCTCGCGCTCGGGCAACGCTTCCTCGGAGCCATTGCATGGAAGAAGTGAATTCCCTCCCGGCTGCGATGCCGGTCTGGCTCGAGGTGCTCGGGCGCCACGGCGACGTCGCCTCGCGCCAGCGCGTCGCCGGTCCCCTGCTGACGATCGGCCGCGCCTACGACAACGACGTCGTGCTCGACGACCCGCACGTCGCTGCGCACCACCTGCGCCTGGCACGCGCGGACGACGGCACGTGGGCGGCAGAGGATCTCGGCAGCCTCAACGGCCTCTTCGTCGACGGCGAGCGCACGCGACGCGAGCGCGTCGTGCTCGGCGGTGCGACCGCGTTGCGCGTCGGCCACACCGTGCTGCGCCTGCGCCACGCGTCGGACAGCGTGCCGCCGGAACTGCCTCTGGCGCAGCAGCGCTCGCCGTGGCCGCTCGCCGCCGTCGCGGTCGCGCTCGTCGCGGCGCTCGAAGTGCTCGGCATCTGGCTCGGCGACATCGGCGAGCCGAAGCTGATCCGCTACCTCGCTCCGGCCCTCGCCTCGATCACGGCGATCGCGCTGTGGACCACGCTATGGAGCGTGCTGTCGCGCGTGTTCGGCGGCAACGCGCGTTTCGGCCTGCACCTGCTGATCGCCGGCGCCTGCCTGTTCGCGTTCTCGCTGTACGACCAGCTCGTTGACCTCGGCGCATTCGCGCTGTCGTGGACCGCGTTGGCGAACACGCGCTACGTCGCGGGCTGGCTCGTGCTCGCGCTCGCCTGCTTCTTCCACCTGCGCGCGATCAGCGCGAAGCGCCTGCCGCTGAAAGGACTCGCGCTCGGCGTGCTGGCCGCGCTCGGCATCACGACGCAGACCTTGCGCCAGTCCGAGCTGCGCTCGACCTACGGCCAGGGAATGACGCTGCAGCGCCTGCAACCGCCGTCGACGCGGCTGGTCGGTACGCAGGACGCGGAGGCGTTCTTCGCCGCCGCCGCCGCCCTGAAGGGACCGCTCGACGAAGCGCGCAGCAAGGAACCGGAGGAATCGGCGGACTTCGACGTCGGCGAATGAGCCGCGATGCGCGGACCCGGCCCGCGCATCGCACCAGACCCTACGGCGATCCCGTCGCCGCGGCCTTCGCCTCCGCTGCACGCCTGGCGGCACGCAGCGCGGCGGTACGGGCCGGATCCGGATCGTCGAAATCGACCTGCATGATCGTGTCCTCGTGCCATGCCGGCGGCTGGTACGGCGGTCGCGTGGCCTCGCGCCACCAGTCGGCCAGCGAGGCACGCCACGACTTCGCGGCAAGCACCGGCGGCGGCGGATCGAAGTCGACGCCTCCGACGGCGTCCCGGCCGCTGGTCGGCGAAGCGGCGTAGACGCGCACCTGGGCCAGCGTCTGGCGTGTTCCCGCGGGCACCGGCAGGCGGAAGCGGGGTTCGCCGACGCGATAGTCCGCCGACGCCAGCTTCGCTCCCTTGGCGTCGAGCCAGTCGACGCGCACGTTGCCGTCGAAACCCGGCTGCTGCAGGTCGACGACCACGCCCTCGTTCCAGCGGCTGTCGTCGCGCATCACGCGGGCGTTGTCGCGCGGACGCTCCAGCACCACCGCCGGGTCGCCGAGCAGGTTGTACATCTCGACCAGGATGCGGTCCTTGGACTGCTTCTTGCCGCGCACGATCGCCTCGCCGATGGTCGCGCCCGGCGTCAGCAGTTCGCTGATGATGCTCTTGCTGTAGGCCGGCGACGGCGAGTTGCGCCAGGAGGCGGCGAACACCGCGACGGCGCCCTTGTCGGGCTCGCGCAGGAACCGCTCGCCGATCGAGTCCTCGGTCGGGTTGTCGAACGGCGCCGAGTAGCACGTCATCGACAGCACCATCGGCAGCCGCCCGCCGTTGTTGAGCGAGCCGACGTCGTCGAGCGTGAACAGGTCGTTGTTCTTGCGCAGGTCCGGCGGACCCGTGCGCCAGATGTAGCGGCCGCCGTGGCCGATGAAGTGCACCAGCAGGCGGCCGTCGTCGATGCCGTCGCGGATCGCGCTCTGGTGGACGGCGTTCTCCGACACCTCCGGGCTGGCATAGACCTTGTCGGCGAGGAAGCCCTCCTTGCCGAGCGCCGTGGCGATCTCGTCGGACGCGTGCTTGAACGACTGGATCTCGTCGGTGATGAACATCACGTCGCGACGCCACGCGCCGAGCTGCGGCTTGGACAGGTAGTCGATGGTCTTGTCGACGATCGCCTTGACCTCCTCCGGCTTGACCACCGGGAAGCGCCCCACGGCGACGACCGGATGCCAGTCGTCGCCGTCGACGGCGGCGAACCAGTTGTCGCTGGCGGACTGGCCTTCCGGCGACGGGAACTGCCAGGTCGGGATGAGGTTGCGCTCGCCGAGGCTCTTCGGCATCTCCGAGTAGCGCCCGCTGGCGATCGTGCCGAACGCGTTCGGGTACAGCAGCTCCTGGTTCACCCATTTCGCGTACTTGCCGTCGTTGTAGGCGTCGTGGCGGATGTCGAAGCTGGAGTCGCCGACCAGCAGCAGGAAGCGCGGGCGCGGTTCCGGCCAGGAATGCCAGGCCGTGTCGACGAGATTGCGCACCGCCTGCGGATGCGTGATGCCGTGGTTGAATTCGTCGTAGACCGCGTCGATGTCGAGCACCGCGACCTTGAGGCCGCGCTTCTCGTGGAATTCGGCCAGCGGGCGGATCGCATCGATCAGCGTCGGATGACTGACGATCAGGTAGTCGTAGGCGTGATCCGGCTTGCCCCACCGGTTTTCCGCCGCGGCGCGCAGCTTGACCGGACGCGCCAGTCCGTCGCCGAATACCGGAAAGAGTTCGGCGCCGACGGGCGCCGGCGCGAAGGCGTAGCGCCCCGGGCCCTGCAGCCGGCCGGGACGACGCACGCCGTCGCTGCCATAGAGCACCGGCGCACCGGCGCCGCGCCACGCCAGTTCGAGCGGCCTGTCCGCCTGCGCGCGCACGTGCAGGGGCAGTCCGCCGGCATCCAGGTCGCCGGCGAGCGGATGCAGCGTCTCCAGCCAGTTGAACATGACGACGTCGATGACGCTGGTGTCGCTCGCCCACGGCAACGGTCGTTTGGGCACGCGCAGGCCCAGCGTGTTCTCGCGCGCCTTCAGCTGCGCGGCCGGCACCTCCAGCACGAACTTCTGCTCGCCGCGGCCGTTCCAGCCCAGCGTCTTCAGCGGACGTCCGTTGACGGTGACCTCGACGGCGTGGTCATCGGGCCGGTCGCCTTCGTACTTGAACGGCGGCGACACCTCGGAAAGCCCGCGGAAGTCGAGTTCGAACCGCACGGCGCCGGCGTGCACGTCGAGGTCCGGCAGATCGAAGCGCGTCTCGAACGGGTTGGGGTCGATGTGCGTGAGCTTGGCCCATTGCCAGACGTCGGGCTCCTCGCCCGGCTTCTGCTGCGTCTGGTCGAGCCGGATCATCAGGTTTTCCTGCTCGAGATGCTGCCGGCGCTCGAGGGCCGCGCGACCGCTGCCGGTCGCCTCGGCGTCGCGCAGGCGCCGGTGCGGACCGGGCGCCGCGCCGAGCAGGTAGACGTTGTTGATGCTGTACTGGTCGTACCAGCTCTGCGGACCATGCAGCGGCTGGCCGATCCATTCGATGCGATCGCCGGCGGCGAAGCGCGGACCGGTCGACACGACACGCAGCGGAACTTCCTTGCCGCCTTGCGTGAGGACGAGTTCGTCCGCCGCGCAATCGGCGAGTCCCGGCTGCGCGGCGACGATGGCGGCGTGGTCCAGCGCGTAGACGCCGGCGTGTTCGAGTTCAATGTGCACGCGACCGCTGCACGCCAGCGCCGGCAGGGGCGCTGCGGCCATCAGGGTCAGCGCGAAGGCGCGGATCGGAAAAGCGGATGACATGTGGGAAGGCACTCGCGGAACGGGATCCGCGCGGCAGCAAAGGCAGATGGACCGCGCAGGCTACCGGTCGGACCGCACAGCCGCAACCGAAGTTGCATCCGCCGAACCGCCGTAGAAACGCGCCAGCAGGCCCGCCACCGCCGGCTCCGCGCGAACCAGCGTCGCGGGGTCGGAGAAATGCAGCTCGCTGAGCACGGCGAAATACTCGTCCGGCGATTCCGCCGCATAGGGGTCGATCAGGGTCTCGCGCCCGCGATCGACCTCGCGCACGAACGCATCCCAGGCTCCCTGCATGGTGTCGATCCACTCGCGCCGCGGGATCGCGGCAGGCAATCGCGGCGTGCCGTTCATCGCGCCGTCCAGCGCGTCGAGCTTGTGCGCGATCTCGTGCACGACGACGTTGAAGCCGTCGAACGGATGCTCGAGGTCGGTCGCGACGTCGGCCCAGGACAGGATGACCGGACCGCGCTCCCAGGCCTCGCCGATCAGGTCGTCGTCGCCTTCCGTGACGACGCCGCTGCGTTCGTCGTGGTGCTCGCGCCGCACCCGGAACTCGCCGGGGTAGACGACGACTTCGCGCCAGCCGGAAAGATGGTCGAAGCCCAGATGCAGGACGGGCAGGCACGCGAGCGCGGCAATCGCCAGGCAATCGGCCGCGACGAGTTCGTGGCCGCCGGCGGCGCTGAACGTCTTGCTGGCGAGGAAGCGCTCGCACAGGGCCCGCAGCGCGCCACGCTCGGAGGCGGCGAGACGTCCGAACAACGCGGAGCGGGCGACCAGGTCGTCCCAGTCGGCGTCCCCGATGCGCGGTGGCGGCGCGAAGGTCTCGCGCAGGCGGCGAAACCAGCTCGTCATGCAGGCCAGGCCACGCGCGCCGCAGGCGCACGCGCAGGAGTGGACGCGAAGGCCCGGGCAGCGGCGGATGCGCGCGGCAGCACCGGAATACCGGCGGGAAGGAATCGGATCGCGCGCCGGCGCGCATCCGTCCCGGAACCCGGGACGAACGCGGTTCCGGACCTCATTTGATGGCGCCGGGAACGAGCGACTGCCAGCGGTAGGTCGGGCGCTTGGGTACGGCGACGCCTGGCGCGGTCGGGTCGGCCTGCGGCATCGCGGTCGGCGGATCGTCCCGGGTCTTCTCGGCCTGACCGCCGCGCCCGGCGCTGACGTCCCCGCTTCCCCGAACGTTGCGCAATTCTCCGCCGCCGCCCTCGTCGGGGGCCTCGATCATGACGTTGCGCAGTCCCTGCGCGTTGCCCAGACCGCTGTCGGAGTCCCTGGCGGCGCTCAGCGCCAGCAAGCCGACCCCGCGGAGCGGCACTTCCTGGGCATGCGCCGATGCGCAGCAGGCGGCGGCCGCGATGAGTACCAGGGCGATGGCGGGCTTGCTCATGAGGGTTTTCCCGATCAGGGAAGCAGTAATGCTCGCACGATCCACGGACCGACTCCAGCGCCATTCACTAGCACGTTCTATGCCACCTGGCCAGAGGCATGGGGCCACAGCCCGGCCGGGCACCGGGGTGTCCGCCGGACACTCCGCGGACGGTCGCGGACAGCCGCCCGTCGCCGCGCATCGGACAGGAAGATGCGGCGGGAGGCGTCCGCGTTGCACCGAAGCCATCCGGACCCGCGCCCGGCTACACTGCCCGGATGCCTGCGCCCGCCACCCCGTCGCCCTCGCCTGCCGTCCTGCCGCTGCTCGGCGAGCTCGCCGGCGGCGACGCGGTTTCCGGGAGTGAACTCGCCGACCGTCTCGGCGTCAGCCGGGCGGCGATCTGGAAGCAGGTGCAGCGGCTGCGCGAACTCGGCCTTGCGGTGGAAGCCCGCGCGGGGCACGGCTACCGCCTCGCCGCTGCGGTGGAATTGCTCGACGCGGCGAAGATCGCCGCCGCCCTGGATGCAGAAGAACGCGCTCGGCTCGGCGATCTGGTCGTGCACTGGCAGATCGACTCGACCAGCAGCGAACTGCTGCGCCGCGCCGCCACCGACCCGCGCGACGGCCTCGCCTGCCTCGCCGAAGTGCAGAGCGCGGGGCGCGGACGCCGCGGCCGGACCTGGCGCATGCCGCTGGGCGGCGGCCTCGCGCTCTCGCTGCTGAAACGCTTCGAGGACGGCATGGCCGCGCTCGGTGGCCTGAGCCTCGTCGCCGGAGTCGCCGCAGTGCAGGCGCTGGCCGATTGCGGCTTCGACGGAATCGGCCTGAAATGGCCGAACGACCTGCTCGCGCACGGACGCAAGCTCGGCGGCATCCTCGTCGAGCTCGGCGGCGACGCGACCGGGCCCTGCCACGCCGTGATCGGCATCGGCCTGAACCTGCGCCTCGACGCGCAGGCGGCCGCGATCGACCAGCCCTGGATCGACCTGGCGACGCTGGCACGCGGCGGAACGCTCTCGCGCAACGACATCGCCGCGCGCCTGCTCGCTCGTCTCGGCGCCGCGCTGGAACGCTTCCAGGCCGAGGGCTTCGCGGCGTTCGCCGAAGCCTACGCACGACTCGACCTGCTGCGCGGCCGTCCGGTCCGGGTGCTCCGTGCGCACGGCCACGAAGACGGTGTCGCCTGCGGCATCGACGAGCGCGGTGCGCTGCGCGTGGCGTTCGCCGACGGCGAACGCAGCGTCGACGGCGGCGAGGTCAGCGTGCGCGAATCCGCCTCGTTTCCCTCGGCATCGGCATCGCCTTTCACATGAAGCTGCTGATCGACCTCGGCAACACGCGTCTCAAGTGGGCGTTCCTGGCCCGCGGGGAACTGCGCGCGGGCGGCGTGTTCGCGCACGGGCGCGCCCCGCTCGACGTGCCGCTGCGCCGCGAATGGGCGGAACTGCGCGGCATCGAAGCCGTCCTCGTCGCCAGCGTGGTCGCGCCGTCGGTCGAGGACGAACTCGACGCCTGGGTGCGCGAGCGTTTCGGGTTGCACGCCGGCTTCCTGCGCTCGCCGGCCGCCGCGCTCGGGCTGCGCAACGCCTATGCGCAGCCGGCGAGACT
>DBMH01000158.1 GCA_002297645.1 Rhodanobacteraceae bacterium UBA703
GCACGACGGGCTCCGCGGCACCACGCAGGAACCGGCATCGCCTTCCGCACCACGGCCGTCGCGGAAGATGCCGGTATCGCACGACGGTCCCGGATCCGGTCGCCTCGCTTTGGCGGGGCGACCGGCTTCGGCTGGCTACGGCACGGCCTGTCCGGTCGCGCGGATCATGAAGGTCCCGCGACGTGCCAGGGGCGCCTCGCTGACGCGCATGCCGTAGGGCGCGGAGGCGAGATCGTCTATGGTCGCGGCGATGTCGGGCGCGTAGAAGAACCACGAAGTGTCCTGCGGACCCGCGCCGTCGATGCGCGCCGGCCGGTCCTGGCCGCCCTTCAGCTTCGCGCTCGCCCCGACGAAGAACGCGCCGTGGACCCAGGTCGGCGGAATGTCGACGCTGAAGAAGTTGTTGTTGAACACATCCGGAGTGCCCTGCACGCTCACGATCGCATGGGCGTTGCGCGGGTCGCCGTCGGCGTCCGAGTCTTCGAGCAGCCAGAACGTGACGGGACCGTTGGCGAGCGAGGGGAACGTCGGCCCGAACGCGACCGAGATCTTCGTGACGAACTCGCCGCCCGGCTGCACGGGATAGTAGTTGCCCCACAGCATGTCCGGATCGAACGTGGACGGCGGACCGATGTTGGCGCCGTCGCTGGTGCCTTCGCCGTCGTCGTAGAGGTATTCGACCGGGGCGATCGCGGGCGCGCCGTCGAAGCCGTCCTTGAAGATCGTGTCGTCCACCGGACGCTGTGCTTCGAACGCGCCGATGTCGGCCGCCGTGCCGGAGACGCGCGCGAAGTTCGGACCGCGCTGATCGAAATCGAGTTGCGCCGCGTTGTTGCCGGTGTCGAGCGCGGGACTGCCGGCACCGAGCGCGTGCGTGCGCGTCGGCCCTCCGTTGTGGTTGAGCGGGAACAGCAGCGGATCGGTGTCCAGGGTGTCCTGCGGCAGCGCGATGGCGGCGCCCGCGGCCATGACGAGGTTGTTCGCGCCGGTGACGGGAATCGTGTCGTCCGCATCGACGTCGGCGGCAGCGCCGCCGGCCGTGTTGCGCGCGAGGATCGAGCTCTGCAGGTCGAGCGAACCCGCCGCGCCGTCGATGCCGGCGAGGCGGAACAGGAGTCCGCCGCCGGTTCCGCTCGCTTCGTTGAAGGCGAGCGTGCTGTTGTACAGCTTCACCGGTCGAGCGCTGGCGAGTCCGCCGCCGTCCTTCGCGCCATTGCCGGACAGCGTGCTGTCGACGATTTCGATGCGCGTGTCCTGCGGCGGCGGCGGGTCGCCGAAAATGCTGAACACGGCCTTGAACACGCCGCCGCCGATGCCGTCCGCCGTGTTGCCGTCGACCGTCGAGTTGCGGATCGAGGTCACGCCGCGCACGTAGACGCCGCCGCCGTTGGCGTCCTCGTCCGCCTGCGTGGCGGAGACCGAGTTGCCCGAAACGGTACTGTCGACGAGGGTCAGCTTGCCGCCGACGTAGAGTCCGCCGCCGCCGGTGACGTAGCCGTCGCGGTAGGCCCATGGCGCACTCACGGTGTTGCCGCTGATCGTGCTGCGCGTGAGCACGGCATCGCTCTGCACGTAGGCGCCGCCGCCGATGCCAGTGCCGTTGGCGCCGGTCGCGGTCAGGCTCGAATCGGTGATCGAGCTGTCGGTCATGCGCAGCGTCGTCACGTCCACCGCGCCGCCGAAGACGAGCCGCTGCGTGCCACTCGAATGGCAGTTCGTCACGGCGACGCGGTTGAGCTCGACGGCGCCGCCGAAGCCGAGGAGGCAGGCCGCGAGGCTGCCGTCGTAGCTGCCGTTCGCGATCGTCACGTCGTTGAGCGTGAACGTGCCTTGCGAGCTGGAGAATCCGCCGACGACGAAGACCTGCGACTGGCCGCCCGCGTCGATCGTCAATGCGTCGCGGCCGGGGCCCAGGATCGTGACGTCATAGAGATGGTTGTCACCGAGCACGCTGGTGTCGATCGCACCCTGCGTCAGCGTGATCGTGCTGCAGGTGAGCGCACTGAGGTCGACCACGTCGCCTTCTCCGGCGGTGGCGAGCACGCTGCGCAGCGTGCCGGGGCTGCCGTCGTCGGCGCAGCTGGTCACCGGCAGCGTGGTATTGGGCGTGACGGGTGTGGCGCTCGGTGTCGCGCGCAGTGCTCCCGTCTCGCGCAACTGGCGCTGGGTGAGTCGGGACGCGTAGGCGTCCGTCGGTGCCGGTGCGGCGCTGGCGGCCGCGCAGGCGAGTGCCAGCGCAGCTGCGAGCGGCGCGAGGCGTGGCATCGAAAGGTTCGGGCGAGCAGGGGGCATTCATTGTCTCCGTGAGAACGATCAGGGACTGCGCGAGGCGCAGCCGCCCGACCATAGCAACCCCTCTCCGCTTCCTCTTCGTGCAGCGCATCAATACGCGGCCGGCTGCGATCGCGGCGCGATGATCCCTGCCGCCCCGGCTTCGCGTATGCCGCAGGAGTCCACGAGGAAGCCGCCATGTCCGTCCGTCTGCTCCGCCTGATCCTGTCTCTGCTGTCTGCCGTCGCCGGCACGGCCCTCTCCGCCGACGGCGAGCCCGATGCCGCCTTCGGCACCGATGGCGAATACCCCGGCCACGGTTTCTATCCCGGCCTGTTCGGTGCCGGACGCAGCGATTCGCTCGTCGCCGTGCTGCCGGCAGGTCCATATGTGTATGTCGTCGGCAACCTGCAGAGCGGTGCCGACGAATACCGCCTGGGCGTCTATCGCCTCGATGCGAACGGCCACCCCGATCACGGATTCGGCGACGCCGGCCTGCGCAGCTACGTGCCGCCATGCGCAACCGGCCGGGTCGGCGATGCGCTCGTCGACGGCGCCGGGCGCCTGTGGCTCGCGATCATGGGTTGCGGCGACTTCACGCTGTACCGCTTGACCGCCGACGGGGATCTCGACGCGGGGCTGCTCGGCAGCGGCGTGCTGACGATCGCCTTCGACCGGGGCGGTGACGGCGACGACCGCGTGACGAAGCTGGCGCTGACTTCCGCCGGCACGCTTCTCGCGGGCGGCAGCGCCGCGGCGGATCCGCGCGCCCTGCTGGCGATCGCGCACGTCACGCTCGACGGCCAGCCGGTCGCCGGATTCGGCGATGCCGGGCGAGCCACCCTGGCGATGTCGGTCGCTGCGCGTTCGGTCAACGGCCTCTTTCGCATGGCCGACGGGCGCATCGTCGCCACCGGCTATCGCCTCGGCAACGGCGGCACCCACATCGAGTACGCCGCGCGCCTGCAATCCGGCGGCCAGCCCGATGCCGGTTTCGGTGCCGACGGGCCGGGCTACAGCCTGCACGACCCGCTCGCCCTGCCGGTGCCGGTCAGCGGAAACGCCGGTGGCAGCATGCTGCTGCGCGACGGCTCGATCCTGCGCACGGGCACGCTGGACGGCGACTACTACCTCGGACGCTGGCGGCCGGACGGCCTGCCCGACCTCGCGTTCGGTCCAGGCGGCCTGCGGCGCTACGCACTCGACTTCGCGGGTCCGAATCCGGCCAATGCCCTGCACAACCTCGACGCGGCCAGGCGCATCGTGCGCCAGGGCGACGGCCGCTTCCTGATCGTCGGCCAGAGCTACGCGGCGGACGGACGGCGCGGCATCAGCCTGCTGCGGCTGATGCCGGACTTCGAGCCCGATGCCGGTTTCGGCAACGGCGGCAAGCTGCGCTATCTGCTGCCGATCGCCAGCGACGGCATCCACGAGATGAGCGCGGTGAGCCTCGACGTGCTGCCCGGCCGCATCCTCGTCGGCGCGAACGTCGCCACCGGCGCCGGCCCGGCGCAGATCCAGACCGTCGCGGCGCTGTCCAACGACCTGCTGTTCGCCGACGCGTTCGAGTAAGCGCAGTCCCGGCACCGCATGCATGGAGACGTCTGTTATCTTCCGGAGCGGTTCGTCGCACAGGAACGGAGGCGCGTGGCCGCGAAGTCCGCACACGCCGAGCATCACGCCGAGCTCGACCGTCGCCTCGTCGAGGCGACGCGCGGCATCCGCCTGCTCGAATCGGTGAGCTGGCCGGCCTCGGTCGAGCGCGAGTTCCTCGCCGACTGGAAGCGCGGGCAGGCGCGCCTGCCGGTGATCGCGTATCCGTCGCTCGACTTCGCCGAGGCGCGCACCGCGCTGGCCGACATCGCGCGGGTGGCCGATCCGGCGCACCCGCTCGGCGACTACGTGCGGCGCACCGCCGAATCCTGGCGCATCGCGACCGACCTGCTCGAGGCGATGGGGACGCCGCGCGTCACCGAGCATTCCACCCTGCTGTTCGGTCGCCCCGACGATCGCGTGCCCGGCGCCGCGTCGACGAACCTCGACGCCGCGCGCCATTTCATCGAGATCGCCGACGAGTTCTCGAGCGACGCGCCGCTGGAGGAGACGTCGATCGAGTTTCCGGCGGAGGTCCTGCAGGTCGAGCTGCAGCAGAAGCTCGACGCGTTCTTCGGCGAGGGCGTCGTCAGGGTCGAGACCGATCCCGGGCTGATCGCCAAGGCCGCCGCCGGCGCGACGCGCATCCGCCTGAGCGCGGCCACGAGCTTCAGCGACTACGACCGCGACCAGCTGCTCAACCACGAAGCCTTCGTGCACTCGCTGACCGCGCTGAACGGCCGTGCCCAGCCGCATCTGAAGTCGCTGGCGCGCTCCTCGCCGCGCATCACCGCAACGCAGGAAGGGTTGGCCGTGTTCGCCGAGCTGATGTCCGGTTCGATCGACATCGCGCGCATGAAGCGCATCAGCCTGCGCATCCTCGCCATCGACATGGCGATCCGCGGCGCCGACTTCATCGAGGTCTTCCGTTTCTTCCTCGACGCAGGACAGCAGGAGACCGACAGCTTCGCCTCGGCGCAGCGCGTATTCCGTGGCGCGCCGACGGGCGGAGGCGCCGCGTTCACCAAGGATGCGGTGTACCTGCACGGACTGCTCTCCGTGCACACGTTCTTCCGCTGGGCGCTGAAGCACCAGCGCATGAAACTGTGCCGCAACCTGTTCGCCGGCAAGCTGGCCCTGCACGACGTGCTGGCGCTGGAGCCGTATTTCGACGACGGCACGATCGCGCCGCCGCGCTGGCTGCCGCCGTGGGTGCAGCACGCCCACGGCCTCGCCGGGATCCTCGCGTTCTCGCTGTTCGCCAACCGCATCCATGTCGACCGCGTCGAGGCGGAGGATCTGGTGCTCGGGTTGTGAGGGGGTTCTACGGACTTCTCGCGGAGGAATGCAGGACGGGCGGAGGAAAGTCCGCGCGTTCCCGGCTCACGAAACCTCCAAGAAACTTCGTGCCGTCATTCCTGCGAAAGCGGGAATCCACGTTCGGACGCTTCCGGAGCAAAATGGATTCCCGCTTTCGCGGGAATGACGGCGTGAGGGGCTGCGAACGCTTCGCGAGCGGGACACCCGCTGGCCTTCTTCCGCGCGCTTTCTTTCGTGCCCGCCGCGCCTCCCCGAGCAAACAGCTCCAATCGCGCCCCGCGATCTTTGAATCCCGATGCGGCGAAGCGTTATCGTGCGCGCTCCACCGCCGCCGGAATCCGTCCATGCGCCCGACCCTGCTTGCCGCCTCGCTGCTGCTCGCCGCCACCTCCGCCGCCGCGGCGGAAACCGCACAGCAGGCGATCCAGCCGCTGTTGCCGGACATCACCGCATGGCGGCGCGACTTGCACCAGCACCCGGAACTGTCCAACCGCGAGGTGCGTACGTCGAAGTTCGTCGCCGGCGAGCTGAAGAAGCTCGGCTACGAGGTGCGTACCGGCATCGCGCATACCGGCGTCGTCGGCGTGCTCAAGGGCGGCAGGTCGGGTCCGAAACTGGCCATCCGCGCCGACATGGATGGCCTGCCGGTGACCGAGGAAGTCGACCTGCCGTTCGCGTCGAAGGCGAAGGGCGAATATCTCGGCAAGCCGGTCGGCGTCATGCACGCCTGTGGGCACGACGCGCACGTGGCGATGACGCTCGGTGTGGCGGCGGCGCTGGCGAAGCGTCGCAGGGACCTGCCCGGCGAGGTCATGTTCGTGTTCCAGCCGGCCGAGGAGGGTGCGCCTCCGGGCGAGGAGGGCGGTGCGCCGCTGATGGTCAAGGATGGCGTGTTCAAGGACTTCAAGCCCGACGCGATCTTCGGCATGCACGTCGTCAGCGCGCTGCCCGTCGGCACGGTCGCCCTGCGGCCGGGCGGCGCGATGGCCAGCTCGGATACCTTCCGCATCGTCGTGCGCGGCAGGCAGGCGCACGGCGCGACGCCGTGGAAGGGCATCGACCCGATCGTGACCGCGGCCGAGATCGTGACCGCGTCGCAGACGATCGTCAGCCGCGCACTCGACATCAACAAGGAACCGGCCGTCGTCACGTTCGGCATCTTCGACGGTGGCCAGCGCTTCAACATCGTGCCGGACAAGGCCGAACTGCAGGGCACCGTGCGCGCCTTCGACGAAGGCATGCGCCAGCAGGCGCTGGCGAGCCTGAAGAACATCGCCGAACACGTCGCCGCCGCGCACGGTGCGACGGTGGAGACGCAGATTCCGCTGTCGGCCGACAGCAGCAATCCGGTCAACCACAACGATCCGGCGCTGACCGCCCGCGTGCGGGCGAGCCTGGAAACCGCGCTCGGCAAGGACCACGTGCAGGAAGCGCAGCGCTGGACCGCATCGGAGGACTTCCCGCATTTCGGCCGCGCCATCGACGTGCCGAGCGTGTATTTCTTCGTCGGCGCGACGCCGGCCGGGCAGGACCCGGCCACGGCGCCGAGCAACCACTCGCCCAAGTTCTTCCTCGACGAGGGCGCACTCGCCGTCGGCAGCGAAGGCATGCTGCAGGCGGCGCTGGACTTCCTCGGCGCGGCGCCCTAGCCGCTCCCGCCCGGTTCGCCGGCCCGCTCCGTTCCGGGCCGGTGCCGGCCTGTTCGGGCCCTGCCTGCTCGGTACCGTCCCTCGCCGCGGCGGCGCAAGCCGACGCGACGGGGGAATGGACCCGTCCGCCGAGGTGTCCCGCTCGTTGCGGACTCGAACCGTTCTCGCGATCTCGTGGAACTTCGGCGGCGTGCCTCGTCGATGATCCTCGACGCCGCGCTCCTGCGCGTTGATCCCTGACGCCATTCGGCCGCCTGATTCGAACAGGGCGTCGCGGCCGCGGCGTCTCAGGGGGATCCATGCGTACGTCCATGCTTCCGGCTTTGCCCGAAACCGGGATCTGCGGTCGCCGGTGCGTCGTGCGTCGGAGCCGCTCGCCGCGGTGGCATGACCTTGGCTGCCGTGCGCAGGCGCTCACGGAGGCGGCCGTTTGGCGAAACGTCTGCGTCGACGTCGCGCCGATGCCGGTGCCGCGCGGTGTCGAATACGGCGGGCTGCCGGACACGCCGGAGGCCTGCGTGGACGGCATCCTCGCAATGCCGCAGGCGTGCGAGGCGTCGCCAGCGCGCCCAATCCGGTCCGCAGCGGCGGCAACGGGCAGGATTTCAAGCGGCGTTGCGTCGAGGTGCGCACGCCGGACGATGCGATCCTCGGAGGCGGATCCAATGGCGGATCGCAGAACTGAACGACAGGAGCCGAGATGTCCCGTTGCATTCCATTTTCGCAGGCGTCGCGGGCGCACCGCGTCTGTTCCCAAGGCTCTCGACCCGACCGCGGCGTCCTCGCGGAGAAATGCAGGGGCCCTTCTTCAGGTGCCCAGTGCCGTGCTTCTCCCCGACGGTACGCTCTCGCTGTCGCATTGCTGCTCGCGCTCGCGCCATTGGCCGCGAGCGCGGCGACGATCCTGGTGCGATCGCCCGACGACACCGATCCGAACGGTCCCTCCTGCACGCTGCGCCAGGCGATCCTGTCGATGAACGAACGCGCGCCGCACGGCTGGTGCATTGCCGACGGAGCGCCCTTCGGCACGGACGACGAGATTGCTTTCACCATAATGGGACTCACCGGCGGAGCGACGCCGGGGACGATCACGCTGGCCGACTCGGCGGACACCAGCGGCAGCGTCGGCGGCACGCTGGTCGTCAGCGCGGCCAACCTGACCATCGATGGCCTCATGTGGCGCGGTGATGGTCCGGGACAGTACCCCGGCGGTGTCACGATCGCCCGGCCGGCGACGGCGACGCAGTTGTTCGGCATCCTTGCGGATACCGCGCCGGCGGGTTCGTCGCTGACTTTGAAGGGATTGACGATTCGCAACGGCAACATGGATCTCGCTGCGGCGGGAACCTGCGGCAGTGGCGATGGCGAGAAGAGCGGCGGCGGCATTTGCATTCAGAGGGCGGATTTGACCTTGATCGGCAGCACCGTCAAGGACAACCGGGCGCACTTTTCCGGCGGCGGCATTCAGTCGGGCTCCGGCGCGCTGACCCTGACCGACAGCACGATCAGCGGCAACTGGGCGCGTGGGGCCGGCGGCGGTATTTTTTCCAGCTCTGGCGTAGTGACGCTGACCCGCAGCTCGATCGACGGCAATTTGGCCAGCGTGCAGGGCGCCGGCCTCTATGCCGCCGCCGGCACGGTAAGCGTGATCGACAGCACGATCAGCTTCAATACGGCTGCATCGAAATACGGTGGCCACGGCGGCGGCATCGTTTCCCGCAATGGCGCACTGAGCCTGACCAACAGCACGGTTGCCGGCAATTCCTCGGTGAACTCAGGCGGAGGAATCACCAGCCGAGGCAGCACGTTGATCCTGAACCACGTCACCGTCACGAACAACGACTCCGATGAAGGTATCGGCGGCATCGACGGAACGACGGCCACGATCGTCAATTCCATCGTGTCCGGCAACACGTCCGGTCTCTTCCCGGACGACATCAGCCTGACCGGCGGCTGGACCGGCAGCGACAACCTCATCGGGCCGGACGCCAGCGCCAGCCTCCGTCTCGGTCCGCTGCAACCCAACGGCGGCGCGACCTCGACGATGCAACCCGAGGCGGGCAGCGCCGCGATCGACGGCGTACTGGGCGTGTCGTGTGCCGCGACCGACCAGCGTGGCCTGCCGCGTCCCCAGGGTCCGCGCTGCGACATCGGTGCGGTGGAGGTGCACCAGGACGTCGTCTTCACGGTGACCGCTGCGGTCGCCGACAGCCACGGCACGATCACGCCGGCCTCGCAGCCAGTCGTTTCCGGCAATGGCGCGAGTTTCACCGTCGTGCCCGATCCCGGCTTCGCGGTGGCCAGCGTGCTCGGCGACACCTGCACGGTGACGCAGCGAGGCGCGCGGACGTGGACGAGCGACGCCATCACGCAGGATTGCGCGGTGGTCGCCACGTTCGCCGACTACCCGAGCCGGTGCACTGGCGCGAACCGCACGAGTCTGGCGTTCTTCGACGACTTTCCCGGCGACGCGCTCGATCCGGATCGCTGGACGTCGCACGCCAACGGCGGGACGGTCGCCGTGGCGGACCATTCGGTCGAACTCGCCGGCTCGCCGTTCCCGTTCGTGACGGCAGTGGGGCAGCCGATTCCGCCGTCCGGCGCATTCTCGGTGCGGTGGAGCGCGACCTACGGCGGGCAACGACCTTACGGCACCGGCACGCTGGCGCTGGCGCAGACGCTGCCGGCCAATGGCGCGCCGAGTTGGCAAAGCGTCGCTGGCGCCTGGCAGGACGGCAGCAGCTACCGCGTGCAGGTACGCACGGACGCGGCCACGGTACAGAACGCCTATGTCGACGCTGCGCCGATCCCGATGCCGCACGAGGTCGAGTACTGCTGGCTGCCGGACACGGTGGAGGTCTACGTGGACGGCATGCTCGCGATGCGGCAGGTACGCGATGCGTCCGTGGCGCGTCCGACGACGCTGTGGTCCGGCAATCCGATCAACAACGGCGGCGACTGGCAGGACTTCAAGCTGCACTACGTCGAGGTGCGCGCGCTGAACGACGGCCTCTTCAAGGATGGATTCGACGGTTGAGCGAGGTGCCGCCGCGACCGCGTGCGGACGATCCGAAACGGGGCGTTTCGAATGGCCTGGCTTCAGTGCGGACGCGCCGGAAGGAGCCGGAGGAAAGCGGAGCCGGGCGGATACGCCTTCTCGAGTCGCGGAGCGAATTCCCGCTCCAGTGCTTCGGCACGCCCGGGCTCGCCCGCCGCGCGCAGCGCGTGCGCGTAGGCCAGCGCGTAGCGCGCGGTGCGCGGATGCTCCGCGCCGACGTCGTTGCGGGTGAGTTCGTAGGCCGAGCCGTCCTGGCGCAGCGCGCC
>DBMH01000258.1 GCA_002297645.1 Rhodanobacteraceae bacterium UBA703
AGCTGCCTGTGCGGCAGCGAACTAGACGCTTCAGGCGCCAAGTTGTTGAAGAGTATGACCGGAAGTGCGAAATAAGCGCTTGCCCCTATTTATCGGGGCAAGCGCAAGGTGCTGATTTTCAAGGAGCGTCCGGAGTGCTCCGGAAAAGGGTCAAAACCAGGGAACCGTTGCGGTTCCGCCCAGGCCGTAGCTGTTGAAGCGGCCTGGTGTCGCGCTCGCGGAGAGCGGGCCGAGCGCGATGAACAGGCAGAACGGTTGGCTGGTGCTGCGGCTGCGGACGGGCAAATAAGGCAGGTTTGGTGTGCGTTCGATACTGGATGGAATTGCGACTGCTGCCTGCTCCGCCGTTTCGCCCTTGCGGCGCATGCGTCGCCGACGCAGTCGTTCGACGTTGGTTTTGAACTGCTTCCGCTGCACGGTGCGGTGCGGGGCATCCGATGGAGCTGGCGCGATCTCTGTCATGCGCACGTAGTCGCGCAGACCCTTGAGCCAGTCCGCACCAAGCAATTGCCTCAGCGAGGTGTCGCTTCCATGCAGGCGCAGCGTGGCGCCCACGGTGCGCGGAATCACACTGTAGCCAGGGAAACTGACGCCGATGTTGTCCAGCCGGTGTTGCACGAGAGCGATGTGCAGGCGGTCGTGCAGCGCACCAAGCAACTGCGGCGCACCGGTTTCCGCATCCGGTACGACGGTGAGGTCGACGTAATGCGTGGTCATCGCGATCAGCCCGCTTCGCCGAACACGCCGCCACGGATCAGGGTGGCGATGACGAAGTGCTGCTGCTCCACGTCGGGCACCTTGTCCTTGATGATCCAGCCGTCGAGCAGGTTGTAGAAGTCGAGCTTCTCCTTTGGTTGGCGATATGCCTTCCCTTGAGTCGTGACCGAGCCGTAGGGCTCCACGGCGATCGGACCGTTCACCGATGCCTCGGAATACCAGGTGTCGATGGTGCGCAGCGCGTTGCCGATTTTCTGCGAGTGGATGGCCGCCACATCGTTCACGCGGTAGAGCGTCTTGCTCTTCTCACTGCGACTGCGGTCGAGGATCAGTTCCTGCGACGGAAAGACTTCCTGTCCGGCGCCGATGCGAACGAACGCGGTGACTTGCAGCAGCACATGCGCATCGCCGCTCAATCCCGATGCGATCAGTGTTGCCAGCTCTGACAAGGACTTTGCTTCGCCAGAGGGCGAGGCAAAGTCATGCAGGGAATGTGCGAACGCATCGAACGTCCACTGCGCCGCCGCGTTGCCGTCCCTGATGTGGGCCACGCGCACTTCCACCTGCTCGGCGCCGATGCGGTTGCGCCAGAGGAAGCGGCCGTTGGCGAGGTTGGCGGCGTAGCGGCGTGCGAGTTCGCCGAAGCCATGCTGCTGCTTGTATCTGCCGACGGTGGCGAGGAGCTTGTTGCGGTAATCGATATCGTTGCAGGCGGATGGATTGCCGGCTCCGCCGAGCACGCGCAGGGTGAACTGTACCTTCAGCGTGTCGGCGTCAGCGGGCAAGGCGGCCACATCGACGGTCTGCAGGTTCGGATTTTCGATGGCCGCATCGAGCTTGGCCGGATCCTGGTCCTTGGTCTTGAGGCGGTTGGAGATCGTGCCGCGAACGGACTTTGGATTGATGCGTACGGGGCTCCACGAGGCATGGTCCTCACGTTTCTGCCAATGCCCGGTGTGGAACAGGGCATCGGACGGGTCGAGCTTGCGCTCGAAGGCGAGGACGGAAGCGGTCTTGAGTTCGTTGGCCATGATGAAATTCCTTGTCGTGGGTCAGTCGAAATCGAGTTCGAGATCGTCGAACGGCTTGGTTTGAGCGGCTGCGGTGAAGTAGTCGTTGCGGCAGCGATACAGGTCGTCGTCGGGTCGGCTGTCGGCGTACCACAGCAACTGCCGCGCGGACTGCAGGCGGTGCGGACTGATCCATTCGCCGATCGAGTACAGGCTTTCGACGAAGCGGAACGGGGTGCTGCCGTCGCGCGCGTTAGCGATGCTGCCTGCGTTGTGCACTCCACCCAAGGCGCCGTAGCCGACCGGGATTGGAACGATCCAGCCGTGTTGCCGATCGTGAATCCACTCGCCCTTGGTGCCGTCGCGTTCCGGCGCCTGATAACGCCAGTTGATACGCGACAGCGACAGCCACGCATCGAGCCGATTGGCGGATGGGTGGGTGGCTTGCAGTTCCTCGAGGCGCAGATCAATGAGCTCCGGCCGCTCCACCAGGGCGAAACCGGGGAGCAGACGCATGCGCGCCTTGCGGAACTGCGCGGCGCGGTCTTCCTCGTTGCCGGTCAGGTCGAGGGTCCACGGCCGATAACGTGACCGCTGCGGATGCGGCGGTGAGATCACAATGCCGCCGGCGATCCGCATCGATGCGATCCATTCGGAGATCTGCGCCGTGTCGGCAATCTCCAGGTGCGGCTCGCGCAGCCAGCGTCCGGCATCGACCGCCAGGATCAGGCTCAAGTCCAGGTGGATGCGTCCTTCCTCCACGATCGCGGCCGTCGAACCGTCTTTAGAGACCGGGTTGCGCGTCAGATGGAAGGCTTTGACGAAGCCGTCTTCGGTCACCTGCTCCTGATGGTCATGGCAGATGGCCCCCACTGCGCGAAAGGAGAGGTCGATTCCGGCGGCTCGGGCCTTGCGTTCCAGTGCCCACATCAAGCCGAGGAACGCCGTCATCGACGGAAATCCATGCGTCAGCGAACTGGAGACGGCATTGGCGTTCTGCACCTGCAAATGCGGCAGGACCAGCAGATGCGTGAAGGCAGGGCAGGCGCTCACGTCGCACCTCCGGCCGGCGCACGCCGTTGCATGGGTACCGGCCATGCCGCGTCGACGATCGCCTGTTTCGCCCAATGCCGATATTCGGCATCGCCGACCGAAGTCAGTCCCGCATCGCGCAAGCGGCTATTGACCCAGTTCGCGAAGTTGCCGGCGACCTCGTCCGGCCAGTTGCCGGACACGTAAGCGGCATTGAAGGCCAGGTCGTCCTGCTCCCATTCTGGGTGGTCCGCGTCCTTGCGTACCGGAAGCTCGGTGCGCTCGGGGTCCAGCCATAGTTGCTCGCACAAGGGCAGCACGCAGTCGGGTGAGCGCGTCCAGCCGGGTTCGAAGCGCGCCCAGGTTTCGGCCGCGAACAACGCGAGCTGAGCGCCAAGCTCTTGCTCCATGCGCTTGCGGGTTTCGCGCGTTGGTTCGGTTGCGGGGGGATTGCCGAGCAGGAAGCTGGCGAGCCTTTGCACTTGTTGCCGCACGCCGGGAAAGTAGGTGAGCCGGTCCATCGCCGACTCGAGTCCGAGCAGTTTGCGCGGACGATCCGTCTTCCACGTCGGTGGCACGGAGGCGAGCAGGTAGTTCACGCCGCCACGCTCGCTGTTGAGCTGGGATACGTTCTGTGGCTTCGTCCCGCCCAGCTTGCGTGCGACGAGGTTGCGGTAGTCGCGGTACTGACGGCGTTCCGGCTGCTTGGTGCGATAAGCCTGCCGCGCCAGCTTGTTGTCCTCGCCGAAGCGCACCTCCTGGATGTCCGCATGCACGGCATGGGCGAGGCTGCTGGAGAACATCGGTTGCAGCAGGTGGTAGTGCGTGTCGTCCGAGGGGCTTTCGCCCGTCAACCAGTACACCTGCTTGGCCATTTCGTGCGAAGTGGCCGTCGCTTCGCTACGCACCAGCGAGGCGAAGGCGTGCATCCATTCCTGTGCGACGTGGGTATCGGCGTGCAGGGCGGCGCACAGGTCGGCGTCGTCGGATTGCATCCAGTCGAGCAGTCGCCGCTCGTCGACTTCCAGCTTGAGAAACTTGAACACGTCGAGCGCGGCGGCATTGCCGACGACGTCCTCAGCGAAGTCCTCGCCGAGCAGGTGACTGCCGATCTCCGGGTGTCGCTGCAGCCGCCCGGGGTCGATATGCAGGCTGCTGCCGCGTGCGTCGGGGTGGGTGGCCTTGAGCACATGGGTCACGGCCTGGATCTGGCCGACCCGGCGGGCCGCGTCGGCGAGCCATGCCTCGTAGTCGTATTTCGATGCCGTTGCGGCATCGTCTTCCTTGCCCTTCAGCTTGGCTTCGCGCCGTGCCTCGATGAAGGCGGTGATGGTCGAGCGGAAGGTCTTCCCACGTTCTGTCAGATTCGTCATCAACGGGTCCCCTGTGCGGTCCTTCGTTCGCATTCTTCATATCCCCTTGCAGTCGCGTAGATTGAGATACCTCCTGTCTTGTTTTAGCCCTTGAAAGTTGTCAGTCCCAGTAGCGGATGCCAGCGCCACCCCCGATCCCGATCGGGAGCTTCCACCGTCGCGAACTGCCTCGCGCAATCGTCCAGCGGAAGGTCCAGCCGCTCGGCTTGTTCGGCGATCAGCGCCATGAGCTCGAAGGCGCCCCAGGGAGACAGGCCGGGGGCCGACGCCAACGCGACATCACGGCGCTGGCTGCGATCGACCTCGACATACAGCTTGTCGCTGCGCTTTTCGCGTGAGTCCTCGACGCGGTGAAGTACGAGGCGCTCCTGTTCGTCGTCCGGCAGGAAGGCGAGCGCGGTCATGCGCAGGGTGTTCTCGCGAAAGGGTTGCTGCTGTTGGAGCACGCCGGTCAGCGCAGCTTGCGGATGTCGCCAGCCGGCGAAGGCGTCTTCGCGTTCCAGCGGCCGATTGGCCGCTAAATCCAGGTTCGAGGCGCGGGTCGGCAACATGGCGATGGCAGTCCGCGTCTGCTCCAGATCGGTGAGCCGGCGTGTCGGTTGCCATTCCTTCATCGGCCGCGGACGGATACGCGGCAACGCGGTGATCGAGCGGTATTCGTCTTCGTGTAGCAGTTCGCGCAGCCAAGGCGTTTCCAGTCGGAACCGTCCGGCTGCATCATCGGCGGCGCTTCTCTCGAATCCGGGCCTGAGGTACGCACGGCGGTCCTTGCCGCGCTCGCGGAAGTGGCGCAGGTTGGTGTCGAAGACCAGCATGTTGGGCTGCGTGCAAGGTTTGCCACGATGGCGTTGCACGCGGCCGGCGAGCTGGATCAGCGAGCGCATCGACGAAGGCTCCACCACTGCCCAATCGGCGCACCAATCACGACCGACCTCGCAAATCGGCGACGCCAGTACGACGAACAACTGGTCGCCTTCCAGATGGGTGTCGATCGCGCTGCGAATCGACGGGAGGCCGTAGACCCCCTGGCCGCCGCCGCGGCGGTTGAAGGTCGAGTCGAGCAGGTGCTCGATCGCGGATCGTTGCGCGAGCGGGAAGCGTGCGTGATAGACGCAGAGATGGATGCGCTTTCCTCTCGGAGCACCCAATGCGTGCAGCGCTTGCGCGACATCGAACAGCGGATCGATGTTGGCCATGCGAACGAGCCCGAAACTGATGCGCTTGCCGCTGACGGGATCGGCCTCGGCGTGCGCGTCGTGCAGGCGAAGGCAGGCGTCGCGCACATGGCGGGCGAACTCGGCATGGATTTTGGGTTCGGGCAGGTCCGAAGGAATATCCAGTGGCAGCAGCTCCGCACGGCGCCGTGGGGCGGATCTTTCCAGCCGCGCGGCGCGCTTCTCGACGAAGCGGTCGTGTTGTTCCATGAAGTTCGTACCAGTCGCGCAGCGAGCGTCGTGCACGCCGAACTCGTCGGTCCACAGGCAAGGGATCTCGATCGCCTGATCGCCGCCACCGCATGGGCCACGATTGTGCTGGTAGTGCTGGCGGCCGGCGCGATAGGCGAGATACATGCCGGTGACCAGCGACGGCGGCAGTGTCGCCGAGGACAGGATGACGCGCGTACCGAGCAAGCCGGCCCAATGCACGAGGCGCGTCAGGGCCGGCAAGTCTTCGAGACCGTAGTCGTCGAGCTCGTCCAATACCAGGTCGGCGCTCATCAGACGCAGCATCGGCGCGATCTGCCGGCCCGCACGCAGGGATTCCGTCGCCGGTACCAGATGGTCTACCGTGCACACCAGCATCGGCGCGGAGAGCAGCTTGCGGATTTCCGGGTCTTTCAGGGCGCGGGAGAGTAATGGATGGGCGGCCGAGTTGCCTTCGTAGAAGACATGACTGTCCTCCTCGATCAGCGCTTGCGTTGAAGCCGAGCCAAGCGCTTCCGCTTTTTGCTCGTAGAACTCGAACAATGCGCGACTGGGGGCACCGCCGACGCGGATGGCGAGTTCGTCTTCGCCGAGGTGCAGATCGGTGCGATAGCTGCGTCCCGTCTGAAGAGTGAGCGTGCGCAAGCCGAGTGCGTAGGTCGACCGCAGGCCGCGCTGCGGGTCCGCCAGCGCGTACAGGATGCGTGCATTGGCCAGCGTCTTGCCGCAGCCGGTGGAGGCCATGTTGACGACGAAGGCGCCCTGATCGCGAGCGCGCTCACGCAGCGAGGCGGCTGCATCCGCCGCCTTGTCCTGCCATGCGAACCGCGCATCGCTGCTGCGCTTGCGCAGGCCGCGATGATTCGCCAGGCGCGGCAGGTGACGTTCGAATCCGGGGAGCGCATGCGCGATCAGTCCGGCGGTAGCGTGAACGCCCAGGAGGTGTTCGGTGAGCGTCTGGTTGGGAACGATGTGGCCCGAGCGGTTTCGCGTCGTATTGGCATCCAGTCGTGCTTCCGGACGCAGATAGGAGGCGCGCTCCGGGACGGGGCGATCTTCCTTGTCCAAGCCGAGACTGGAGTAGTGATGATCGGCCAGCATCAGGCTGAGGCGAGCCAGATGCATCACATAGGGATTTTCGAGCCAGCTTCCCTCGCGCCGCTGGCGAAGTTCCAACAGATGCTTCGCCGCACGCGCAGCTTGCATGCGCCAGCCGGGATCGAGGACCGGCAACGGGCCATCGAGGTTCCAGTACGGCTCGATTTGCCCCTGCGTCGCCTTTGAGTCGATTTCGTTCCAGTCATGCGATACCAGTGAGAGCGGGGCATTCAGCCATGCCGGATTCCAGGTGCGCGTGCGCTTGCCGAGCCAATCCTGCCCGCCCTCCGATTTCTCGACGGGAATCATCGGAAGCCGATGATGCGTCACCACGAGCCAGCCGATGGCGGCAGCCAGTGACGGAAGTTCGCGGAACGGGTATCGGTTCGTAGCGTCCCATCCGTCGCGCTGATAGCGGCCTGCTGCGACCCAGGATTGCTCGTCGAGCACATCCGGGTTCGCAAGGCGGCTCAGCCACGCTTCGTCGTCGTCCTCTCCAACGAAAGCCAGGAACAGTCGCAGCGACACCCATTCGTGACGGTACAGGTTGCGCTCCGTCCGTTGTCCGCGCAGGCGCTCCTGGAACGCGACACTGGCCTTGCCGAGGTCGTGCAGCAGCGCGGCCAGTTGCGCGAGCAGGCGAATGTCCTGTGCGGTATGCCAGTCGTTTTCGCTCTCGGTGCGCAGCACGTTGCGCACGGTGGTGTTCGTCGGCACCGCGCCTTCGGCGTTGAAGCGGCGCGCGTCGCCGACGATCCACACGAGTTCGCTGTGGTCGAGGCCGCGGATCCAGTGGCAGGCGACCGCGGTGTTCTTGCGGGCGGTCTTGCGCAGCAGTTTGCGCAGGGTGTCGAGGCCGTCCTGCGTGATCGGCGTCTGCCAGGTGCGGTCGCCGCGGCGTTCGGCGAACTGGTCCAGGATGCGTCGCGTCTCGGTCAGCGCGCGCTTGTCGCATTGGCTGATCAGCAGGATGTTCATGCCGGACTTTCCGTGATGGCGGAGTCCTTCAATGCGGCCGTGTCGAGTGCGACGGCTTTGAGCGTATCGATCATGAAGTCCAGCGACTCGCTGCGCGTCAGTGCCTCGATGCAGGCGCGGCGGAACGCCTGCTCCTCGTCGCCGCGCATTGCGGAAAGGAACGCCTGCGGCAGGATCGCGGCGTCCTTGACTAGATCGGCGACATCGAAGACGAGGCCGCCGCGCCGCGTCTTGCCGTGCAGCACGGCGAGGCCGTGTGGCAGGCCGAGCACCCAAGTTGCGGTCGCACCGAGTCCGTAGGCGAGGTAGTTGCCGTGGTCCAGGAAGCGATTGGCGGGATCCGTACCGCTACCGCGCTTGGCGCGCGCGAAGTCGCCGTAGCCGACGGCGTCGACGGCGAGCTTGAACAGCGCCTTGGTCAGGCGTGCTTCCTCGGTCAGGAGCGCAGTGTTGTCCTGCGAGAGTTCGATCTGGCGCGAGGTGCGAGCGAGCAATTCATCGAGACGCCCGGCATCCGGTGCGAAGCCCGCGTCACGCAGCGCGCGGTGCTGCCATTGCGTGCGGATGCGTTGTGCGCGCGCCTGCTGGAATGCCTTAGCCGCTGTCAGGCGCAGATCGTCGTCGAACCAGAATCGCACCCACGCTTGCAGGTACTCGGTGGGGCGGTATTCGCTTTGCGGCGAGAACCAGGCGACCTCGATGTCCACTTCATTTGCGCTGAACAGCGGAGTTCCGCCGCCTCCCGCGAAGCCGACCAGGACGCCGGCCTTGGCCAATTCGCGCATTGCCGCTTGCGTGACCGACGTGCCGGTGCCGAGCAGCAGCGTTGTCGTGTTGGCGATCGGGATGTTCCAGTACAGCGACCGCTTGCCTTCGTCGGTGACGTACTCGACACGGCCGCCATTGACCAGAACGCGGCAATGCTCCAGGTAGTAGAGATTCGCACGCTTCGAATGAAGTATGACTTTCAGATCGCCAGGCGAGATATCGTCCATCGCGAGCATGCCCCCTGCATGCCATTCCTTGCGATTGGGTCGTTCTACCGTCGCCTAATTGGCAGATATCGTCAATACCGGACTATTTCCGCAGGGGCCAACCCGAATCCCGAAAAGCCGAAGGACTGAACACCGGAGGCAGACAATGTGTTCCCCGGCAGGCGTAGGCGATTCCGCCGGAGCCATGTTTCTGTGCGGACAGGATTCCCGGCAGATCTTCCTCCGTTGAGGGAATGCGGTACACGTCGGCTGATTCGGAGGACGAGGCTGTCTCTCTCCAGAGGATGGCCTCGTTCCCATCGTCAGCCCGCAACACGACATGCGTGCCAGGACGCAGGAATTCGTCCAGCGCGAGCAGCAGCGTGCAGCACGCGTGCGGCAACTCGACGAGCGTCGGCCACGCGGCGCGCAGGCAGCGTTCCGCGGCGTCGAGATAGCGCGTGTCGCCGAGCAGGTGGCCGAGTTTCAGCAGGGCGCGTGCGGCGATGCCGTTGCCGGACGGCAGCGACTCGTCCGTCCACGGCTTCGGTCGCTGCGGCAGCGGTTCGGCGTCGTGTGCGGTGAACCAGAAGCCGCCGTGCTCGCGGTCCTCGAAGCGTTGGAGCAGCGTGTCGGCGAGGGCGATGGCCCAGTCGAGGTCGCGGCGGTTCCAGCGCAGTTGCAGCATCGCGAGCAGCGCGTCGAGCAGGAAGGCGTGGTCGTCGAGGTAGGCGGGGAATTTCGTCTCGCCGCGCGCGTGGCTGGCGTAGAGCGTTCCGTTGCGCCAGAGGTGCGTGTGGAGGACGTCGAGGGCACGTTCGACGTGCTCTCGCAGATCGCCCAGGTCGGTGCGCATGCGCAGCGCTCGTGCCGCACCGCCGATCAGCAAGGCATTCCAGGCCGTCAGGATCTTGTCGTCGAGCCCCGGGCGCACGCGCTTTTCGCGCTCGGCGAACAGCTTCGGGCGCGCCGCGGCCCAGCGGGCGTGGACGGTCCGCTCGTCGATACGGAGCGTCGACGCGACGTCGGCGGGAGGCATCGTTTCCCGCAGATGCCAGGCATGCCCTTCGAAGTTCGGCGGCTGGTCGAGGCCGAAGCGGCGTTCGACGACGGCGTATTCCTCGTCGTCGAGCAAGTCGCGGATCGCATCGCGCTGCCAGACGTAGTAGCGGCCTTCCTCGCCTTCGGAGTCGGCGTCGAGCGAGCTCCAGAAGCCGCCGTCGGGCGCGCTCATCTCGCGCGTCAGCCAGTCGGCGCAGTCGCGTGCGGCGGCCGCGAGTCCGGCGTCGTCGAAGCGCGTGCCGGCAAGGGCGTACAGCGGCAGCAGTTGCGCGTTGTCGTACAGCATCTTCTCGAAATGCGGAATGTCCCATTCGGCGTCGACGCAGTAGCGGAAGAAGCCGCCGCCGACGTGGTCGCGCAGGCCGCGGGCGGCCATGCGTTCGAGCGTGACGCGCGCCATCGCCGTGGCATCGGCGTCGCCTGCGGACAGTTGCAGCGCGACTTCGCCGGCATGCGGGAACTTCGGCGCACCGAGCCGCCCCCCGTTGTCGGTGTCGAAGCTCTCGGCAAGGCGTTCGAGCGCCTGCGCGATGGGCGTTCCGTCCAGCGTGTCGGCGTGGGGTTCGTTCTCGCCGTAGCCTTCGAGGAAGCGCGAGAGGGCGGCGTTCTGCGCGCGCATCTCGTCGGGCTTCTCGTCGTGCCAGCGACGCACGCCCTGCAGTACCTGCGCGAACGCGGGCATTCCATAGCGCGGCGCCTTCGGGAAGTAGGTGCCGGCGAAGAAGGGCAGGCGGTCGTCGGCGGTCAGGAACATCGTCAGGGGCCAGCCGCCGCCACGGCGTGCGAGGGCCTGGTGGGCGAGCTGGTAGACCTTGTCGACGTCGGGGCGTTCCTCGCGATCGACCTTGATGTTCACGTAGAGCGCGTTCATGAGGCGCGCGGTCGCCTCGTCCTCGAAGCTCTCGTGTGCCATCACGTGGCACCAGTGGCAGGCGGCGTAGCCGATCGACAGCAGTACCGGCTTGCCCTCGCGGCGTGCGGTCTCGAACGCTTCGTCGCACCACGGCCACCAGTCGACCGGGTTGTCGGCGTGCTGGCGCAGGTAGGGGCTGGTTTCGGCGGCAAGTCGGTTGCTCATGCCGGCAGTGTACGCCTGCGGTTGTGGCGGGGCGGCGCGCGCGCTACCGTGCGCGCCCGAATGCGGAGTGCGCGACGTGAGCGAGTCCATCGAGTATCCGGCCCTGTACCTCAAGCGCGGCGAGGAAGCGCGCCTGCGCGCCGGGCATCTGTGGGTCTATTCGAACGAGATCGACGTCGCCCGTTCGCCGCTGGGCGATTTCGAGCCGGGCGACGTCTGCGCGATCGTCGATCATCGCGACAAGCCGATCGGCATCGGCTACGTGAACCCGAATTCCCTGATCGCGGCACGTCTGGTGTCGCGTGGCCTGGAGCATGCGCTCGATCGCTCGCTGGTCGTGCATCGGCTCAACGTCGCGCTGGCCTTGCGCGAACGTCTCTACGCCGAGCCGTACTACCGGCTCGTCTACGGCGAATCGGACGGACTCCCGGGCCTGGTAATCGACCGCTTCGGCGACGTCGTCGTCGCGCAGATCGCAACGGCCGGCATGGAGCGGCTGAAGGACGAGATCGCCGCCGCCATCGTCAAGGTGCTCAAGCCACGCCGGCTCTGGTGGAAGAACGACTCCTCGATCCGCGCGATGGAGCGCCTGCCCGAATACGCCGACCTCGGCCATGGCGAATATCCCGCCGACGGCAGCGGTGACGAGACGATCGCGCGCGAGGGCGGCCTCGACTTCGTCGTCGATCCGGTTGGCGGACAGAAGACCGGCTGGTTCTACGACCAGCGCGAGAACCGCGACCTGCTCGCGCGCTTCGTCAAGGGCAAGCGCGTGCTCGACATGTTCAGCTATCTCGGCGCGTGGGGATTGCGCGCGGCGGCCGCCGGCGCGAGCGAAGTCACCTGCGTCGACGTATCCGCGAGCGCCGTCGAGGCCACCGCGCGCAACGCCGAGCGCAACGGGCTGTCCGGTCGCGTGAACGTCGTGCGCGCCGATGCGTTCGACCACCTGAAGGCCCTGCGCGAGGCGCGCGAGCACTACGACGTGGTGATCCTCGATCCGCCCGCCTTCATCAAGAAGCGCAAGGATTTCAGCGAAGGGCGGCTGGCCTATCGCCGGCTCAACGAACTCGGCATGCAGGTGCTCGCGCGCGACGGCATCCTCGTGACCTGCTCGTGCTCGCACCACATGCCGCGCGCGAACCTGCTCGAAGCCGTGCAGCAGGGCGCGCGGCACCTGGATCGCCAGGCGCAGTCGCTGGTCGCGCTGCAGCAGGCACCGGACCATCCGGTGCATCCGGCGATTCCCGAGACGGACTATCTCAAGGGGTATGTGTTGCGCGTGTTGCCGGCTTGATGTCCGCAATCCCGCCAGTCCGCCGAGCCGAGCAGCCGATCGGGGCGCCTCGAGGGACGTGTCGCAGACGTTTCCGACGTAGATGGTTCGATCAATGAATGGAATCGAATCCATCGCCGAAGATCTTCTGCGGCTTTACGATCGCGATGTCGATGCCCGTTTTGAGCTCGCCCTTCGGCAGGGTCCCCAGGGTGGGATTGGCCGCCGCGATTGCCGTCGGATCGTTGTATGTCGAGGGGGCAGTCCAGGCAGGCTAAGCATGCCCGAGTGACGATACCATAGGAGGCTGAGCGCCCTGCCTTGGCTCTTTCAATGCCCTACTTCGTCGACATCAATCCGATCGCCTTCACCGTTCCGGCGTTCACCTTGCACTGGTGGGCGCTGGCCATTGCATCCATCGCCTTCTGCGGTATCGCGTTGAGGGCATGGCGACGGCCGATCGACG
This sequence comes from Rhodanobacteraceae bacterium UBA703, assembly GCA_002297645.1. Classification (GTDB taxonomy): domain Bacteria; phylum Pseudomonadota; class Gammaproteobacteria; order Xanthomonadales; family Rhodanobacteraceae; genus Dokdonella_A. The sequence continues at coordinate 12,489 of DBMH01000258.1, forward strand.
GATCCCCGGAGCAGCGGAGCGAGCGCCGATGGACGGCAGGCAGCCTCCTGGGCATCGCTGTTGCGACGGCGATGGGGGCCGGGTATCTGCTGACCAAGGCAACGGTACTGCCCCTCGGCCCGATCGCCGTGCACTGGTACGGCATCATGTATCTCGCCGGCTTCGCCGGCGCGTGGTGGCTCGGGCAGCGTCGTCGCGCTGCGGGCCGGTTGCCGGTGACGAGCGACCAGTTCTCCGACCTCGCGTTCTACGTGATGCTCGGCGTCGTGATCGGCGGGCGCATCGGCTACATGCTGTTCTACAACACGGCGGAACTGATCGCGCACCCGCTGAGCCTGTTCCGCGTCTGGGAAGGGGGCATGTCGTTCCACGGCGGCCTGCTCGGCGTGCTCACGGCGGGCCTGTGGTGGTCGCACAAGCGCAAGCTGCACTTCTTCGACGTCATTGATTTCGTGGCGCCGCTGGTGCCGATCGGGCTCGGCCTCGGGCGGCTCGGCAACTTCATCAACGGCGAGTTGTGGGGTGGGCTGACGGACAAGCCTTGGGGCATGATCTTCCCGAGTGCACTCGAGTCGCTCGGCAAGACGACGGACGAACTGCACGGGATGTACCTCGCCGGGCAGCTCAACGACCAGGCGCGCCACCCCTCGATGCTGTACGAGTTCGCGCTCGAAGGTGTCGTGCTGTTCCTCGTGCTGTGGATCTATTCGCGCAAGCCGCGGCCGCGCTATGCGGTGTCGGGGCTGTTCGCGCTGCTGTACGGAATCTTCCGCTTCGCGGTCGAGTTCGTGCGCGTGCCGGACGTGCAGCTCGGCTACCTCGCGTTCGGCTGGGTGACGATGGGACAGATCCTGTCGCTGCCGCTGATCGCCGTGGGCCTGTTCCTGCTGTGGCTGTCGCGGCGTTCGCCGACGTTGCAACCGCGCGTGGTAGACGAGTCGGAGGAGGCCGCCTGATGCGCCAGTATCTCGACCTGCTGCGTCACGTGCTCGAGCACGGCACCGAGAAGTCCGACCGCACCGGCACCGGCACGCGCAGTGTGTTCGGCTGGCAGATGCGCTTCGATCTCGCCGAAGGCTTTCCGCTGGTCACGACGAAGAAGCTGCACCTGAAGTCGATCGTGCACGAGCTGATCTGGTTCCTGCGCGGCGAGACCAACGTCCGCTATCTCGAGGAGAACGGCGTCTCGATCTGGGACGAATGGGCCGATGCCGACGGGGAGCTCGGTCCGGTCTACGGCAAGCAGTGGCGCAGCTGGCAGGGTGCGGACGGGCGCGTGATCGACCAGATCGCCTGGGTGGTCGACGAGATCCGGCGCAATCCGGATTCGCGCCGCCTCGTCGTCAGCGCCTGGAACGTCGCCGACCTGCCGAAGATGGCGCTGCAGCCCTGCCACACGATGTTCCAGTTCTACGTCGCGGACGGGCGGCTCTCGTGCCAGCTCTACCAGCGCTCCGGCGACATCTTCCTCGGCGTACCCTTCAACATCGCCAGCTACGCGTTGCTGACGCACATGGTCGCGCAGGTGACGGGACTTCGACCCGGCGATTTCGTGCATACGCTCGGCGACGCCCATCTGTACTCGAACCATTTCGAGCAGGCGCGGGAACAGTTGTCGCGCGAGCCGCGGCCGTTGCCGCGTCTCGTGCTGGATCCCGACGTGCGGGCGCTCGAGGCGTTCCGCTACGAAGATGTGCGCGTCGTCGACTACGCGCCGCACCCGGCGATCAAGGCACCGGTGGCGGTGTAGAGGCACAGCCGCGCAGGCATTCGAAATGCGCCGTCGCGTGGGCGTAATCGAGCGTCATGCGGAAGGGCGCGAAGGCATTGCCACCGAGTGCGCCTTCGACCGGGCGATCGGTCATGCGCGACATGAACTCGCGGAAGGCCCGGTCCGGGCGTTCGGTGAACCAGACCGGCCCGGTCTTCCAGCCGGCGACGTCGACGTCGGGCACGCGGATCGCGCGGGCGACGAACCGGGGCGCGAACAGGTCGTCGGCCTTCTCGACGAGCGGCCAGTCCGGATGCGCGGCGTGCCAGGCGTCGAGCGTGCTCTTCGTGACGAAGCTCGTCGCGCGCGCGCCGTTCACGGGGGCCGGTGTCGGCTGCGCGGCGAGGGCGTCGGCCGTCGGTGAGCTGGTCGCGCCGGTGTCGAGCAATAGGTCGATGTCCTTGCCGTCGATGCGCACGGTGATCCGCGGCATGTGGAAGGCCGGGGCATTGCCGGCTGCGGGCTTGAAGCCGAGCGCTACGGCGCGGGCGCTGCGTGGAGGCGTCCAATTTTCGGTTTCGAGCGATAGGCGCTGTGCCGGGTAGTCCCACGTCCAGGTGCGGCCGGCGAACCAGTGCTGGCTCAGCAGACCTTCCCCGAGGCTGGCGGCGGATTTGCCCTTGCAGTCGTGCACGAGGAAGTGCGCGTCGCCGTTCGCATTCGCAGGAATGCCCTTTGCGGGGGCGAACGACGGCAGGGTCGTGCGCGCGAGGTTGCCGCCGAGTTCGGCTTCCATTTCCTCGTCTGGTGGCAGCGCCTCCAGCGGAAGGTCCAGGCGTTGTGCGGCGTCGCGGCAGAGCAGGTTCATGCCGCCGCCCGTGTCGGTGTAGAGGCGCAGCGGTTCTCCCTTTGCCGTCGTCGGCGTGGCGAACACGCGGTCCGCTTCGAAGCGTGACGGAACGGTGGCCGCTTGCGCGGCGACGATCGGAAAGGCCAGCAGGATGGCGGCGTATCGCATGTTCGACGACTCCTTCGACGAGGCGGCCAGAATGGCGGTCACCGGTGTGGCACGGCAGTGCGCAACGTCACTGTGTCTTTGTACACATATTCGAGAGGCCTGCGCGGCACAGCCGAACACGTGCTATCCCTTCGCGATCTCGGCTGACAGCCCGGTCGCCGGCTGCGACAATCGCGCGATGCCGATCCGTCTCATCGCCGCGCTCGACCGCCACCACGCCATCGGCCGCGACGGCGCGATGCCGTGGCACCTGCCGGACGACCTGAAGCACTTCAAGGCGCTGACCCTCGGCAAGCCGGTGCTGATGGGGCGCAAGACCGCGCTCGCGATCGGCCGTGCGCTGCCGGGACGCGTCAATCTCGTGCTCACGCGCACCGGCGATGCCCCGTTCGAAGGCCAGATCGCCGTGGCTTCGTTCGACGAGGCAATCGCACGCGCAGGTGATGACGATCTGGCCGTGATCGGCGGTGGCGAGGTCTACGCGCTGACGTTGCCGCGTGCGACGCACCTGCACCTGACCTGGGTCGACACGGCCGTGCCCGATGCGGATACCTGGTTCCCGCGCTTCGATATGCACGACTGGATCGAGACGTCGCGCGTGAACCATGCCGTCGATTCCCGGCATGCGTACGCGATGGATTTCGTCGACTACGTGCGTGCCGATTGCGCCCTGCGTGTTCCGTAAGCCCGCGAGGGCATTTTCAGTCTTGCGTGGAAATCTGTTGGCGCACTTCGGCGGCTTGCTTGCCGAGTTCGGAAGCGTCCTCGCGCACGGACGGGATCTCGCCGGATCGTTTCGCGAAGCGCAGCAGGCGATGTCTCGTCGTTTCGATGGCGGCGTCAGGAACGGAGGGAAGATCGACAGAGCCGACCGCCACGGTATCCGACTGCACGCTGGAGAGCAGTATCTGCCGAACGGATTCCGTCTTCCCGTCATCGAGCAGCTTCAGCAACATGACGTGGTCGATGAATCGCGCTTCGATTTGCGACGAAAACATCGCCCTGACGAACCACTGCGAGGTCGTGAAGCCGGCATAACCACCTCCCAGGATGCCGATCAACAGGCCGATCGTTGCCGCCAACACCAGCTTGAGCTTCATCGCGCCCCCTTTCTGCGCAAGGGAATTTCTGATTCTGGTGTCATTCCCGCGAACGCGGGAATCCAGATGGCTCGTGGGCATGACGTCAGGAGAATTGATCAGACCTTCCCTGGGTCAATCCATCTCCTTCCCTGGCGCCGGCTTCCGATCCGACTTGATCGTCACGTACTCGGGCTCCTCGGTGTCCAGGCGCAGCGCGGTCAGCCAGCCGCCCCAGACGCAGCCGGTGTCGATCGCGTGCACGCCGAGCCCGGCGAAGCGGCCGAGCGTCGACCAGTGGCCGCAGACGACCCTGAGGTCGCGCTTGATCTGGCCGGGGACCTCGAACCACGGATACAGGCCCGGTCGTTGCGTACCGGGGGCGCCCTTGTCGCTGAACGCGATGCGGCCGCGCACGTCGACGTAGCGCATGCGCGTGAACACGTTGATGCCGGCGCGCCAGCGGTCGATGCCGCGCAGCTTCGGCGTCCACAGGTCCGGCTTGTTGCCGAACATCTGCTTGAGCAGGCGGCGGTAGCCGTCGCCGTGCAGCTTTTCCTCGATTTCGCGCGCGAGCTCCACGGCCTGCTGCGTGGTCCAGCGCGGGAACAGGCCGGCGTGCACGAGCAGGAAGCCGAGGTCGTGGTCGACGTGCACGAGTTTCTGCCTGCGCAGCCAGCCGATCAGCTCGTCGCGGTCCGGCGCGAACAGGACCTCGCGCAGTTCCGGGTTCACGCGCGCCTGGTCCTCGCGCTTGCGTTCGGCGATCGCGAGCAGGGACAGGTCGTGGTTGCCGAGCACGATGGTCGCGCGGTCGCCGAGCGCCTTGATCGTGCGCAGGACGGCCAGGGACTGGCCGCCGCGGTTCACCAGGTCGCCGCAGAACCAGAGGCGATCCTCGGAAGGGTCGAACCGGAGCTTGTCGATCAGTCGGGCAAGTTCGTCGTGGCAACCCTGGATGTCGCCGATGGCCCAGACCGCCATCAGTGCAGGGTCCGCGGTGGCGACAGCACGAAGGCGGGAATGTACGCGTCGAAGTGGGTACCGTCGTCCGCGATCATCTGGTAGCTGCCGCGCATGGTGCCGAGTTCGGTCTCCAGCACGGCGCCGGAGGTGTACTCGTAGTCGGAACCGGGGCGCATCCACGGCTGTTCGCCGACGACCCCGTCGCCACGCACTTCGCGCACCTTGCCGTTGCCGTCCGTGATGATCCAGTGGCGCGACATGAGTCGCGCGCCCACCGTGCCGTGGTTGACGATCGTGATCGTGTACGCGAACGCGTAGCGGTTGTCCGCCGGCGCCGACTGGTCGTCCAGAAAGCGCGTGTCGACCGAGATCGCGATGTCGTAAGGCTTCTTGCCGCTCATGCCGGCGATTCTCCGGGACATGGCGCGTGCGGGCAAGCGCCGGCGGGATTTCCGCCGGAGGCGGGCGGCCGGGCCCGGCGCTCGACGACTACGGTGCCGCGACCGCTTGCGCCAGCTGGACGAACGCCGCCGGCGGCAACTGTTCCGCGCGAGTCTTCGGATCGACGCCGGCGGACTCGATGCGCGCCGCGTCGAGGACGCCGTGCAGTGCGTTCGAGAGCGTCTTGCGTCGTTGCCCGAACGCCGCCTTGACCACGCGCGCGATCGTGGCGGCGTCGGCGGCAGGCCGCTCCCGCGCGGGCCGCGGCACGAGGCGCACGACGGCCGAATCGACTTTCGGCGGCGGCTTGAACGCGCTCGGCGGCACTTCCAGCAGCGGATCGACGCGGCAGGCCAGTTGCAGCATGACCGACAGCCGGCCGTAGACCTTGCTGCCCGGAGTGGCGGCCATGCGGTCGACGACTTCCTTCTGCAGCATGAAGTGCATGTCGCGGATCGCGTCGATGTGGTCGATGCAGTGGAACAGGATCGGCGAGGAAATGTTGTAGGGCAGGTTGCCGACCACGCGAAGCGGCGCGTCCCCGGCGAGTGCCGTGAAGTCCACCCCGAGCACGTCGGCGTGGACGATGTCGAGTTCGCCGACGCCTTCGGCAGCGGCGTGCAGGCGCGGAATCAGGTCGCGGTCCAGCTCGATGACGGTGAGCCGGCCGAGCGCGCGCAGCAGCGGCAGCGTCAGTGCGCCTTCGCCGGGGCCGATCTCGACGACACGCTCGCCGGGTTTCGGATCGATCGCCTGCACGATCCTGCGCAGCAGGTTCTGGTCGTGCAGGAAGTGCTGGCCGAAGCGCTTCTTGTGGACGTGGCGGTCGTCGGGAGAGATAGGCATCCGCGTATGGTAGTGGAGCCGGGATCGGGGATTCGAGATCCGCGATTTCGAGATCCGGGATTCCGAGATCCGTGGGACGGGAGGCGAAGCGGCCCGCGCTTCCTCCGTCCCCATCCCGGATACGTCCGCGGTTCACCAGCTCCCGATCACGACCTTCAGGAGCCAGTAGCCGCCGATCGTCAGCCAGGCGAACAGCGCCGTCGCCAGCAGCAGCGGTTTCGGGCCGATCGCGCGCAGGCGCGAGAAGCGCGTATCGAGACCGAGTGCGCCCATCGCGGTCGCCAGCAGCAGGGTGTCGAGGTCGAGCAGCCGGGTGCGCCAGGCCGGCGGCAGGTCGACCACCGAGTTCAGCGCGCAGACGGCGGCGAAGCCGAGCGCGAACCACGGCACGGTGATGCCGCCTCCCGCGCCTTCGCCCGCGCGGCGCGCCTGCCAGCCGCCGAGCAGGAGCAGGAACGGCACCAGCAGCAGCACGCGGGTCAGCTTGACGATCACGGCGGTGTCTGCGGCGGCCGGATCGACCGCGTTGCCGGCGGCGACGACCTGGGCGACCTCGTGCACCGTGGCGCCGGTGTAGATGCCGTAGACGTCCGGCGGCATCTGCAGCCAGTGCGCGAGCTGCGGATACAGGAAGATGTTGAGCGTGCCGAACAGCACCACGCCGGCGACGGCGATGGCGACCTTGCTCGGGTCCGGCTTCAGCAGGCGCTCGGTCGCGAGCACCGCGGCGGCCCCACAGATCGCACTGCCGCAAGCGGTCAGGAGCGCCGTGTCGCGGTCGAGCCCGAGCCAGCGCCGGCCGATCCACAGGCCCAGTGCGAGCGTGCTGGCGACGATCGCCACGTCGAGGATCAGCGCTCCCATGCCGACGGCGGCGATCTGCTGGAAGCTGATGCGCAGGCCGTACAGCACGATGCCGGCGCGCAGCAGGTTGCGCTGCGCGAACGCGATGCCCGGCGCGAGCTGCGGCGGCAGGCGCGATCCGGCGAGGTTGCCGACGAGCATGCCGAGCACGATGGCCAGCGTCAGGGCGGACAGTTGGAGGCGCGAGAACGCGGGCAGCGTAGCCAGGCCGAGGCTGGCGAGGCCGAGCAGCAGGGCGAGGGCGAGGCCGGGAAGGCGGGTGTTGAACGTGGACATGTTCGATTAGGGGATCTTCTGTCGTTCGCGGGACTGGATGCGCCATCGCGGTTCGCGAGCCGTCGATGGCGGCGGGGCCGCGCATTCGTCGCATCGCGCGCAGGGCACGGTCGATGCGGCAGCGCGTCTCCAGGGCGGCGCTCCCTGCCGCTCTTTGACGTGCGCATTCTCGAACGATCGGTTATATAAAGATAATCTATAGTTATTATCCGGCTCATAAGGACTTCTGATGATCGCGATCAGTCCGCGCCAGCTCGAGGTGTTCGGCGCGATCGCCACCGCCGGCAGCGTGCGCGCGGCAGCGGACCAGCTCGGCCTGACGCAGCCGGCCGCCAGCATGGCGCTGGCCGAGCTGGAGCGCCTGCTCGGCGCGCCCTTGTTCGACCGCCACCAGCGCCGCCTGCATCTCAACGCGCAGGGGCGGGCCCTGCTGCCGCAGGCACGCGAGATCGTCGAGCGCCTGCGCGAACTCGGCGGCGGAGCGGCCGCGCAGCCGCACGGCTCGCTCGCGGTCGGCGCCAGCAACACGATCGGCAACTACCTCGTCGGTGACCTGCTCGGCGGATTCGTCGCCGCGCATCCGTCGGTGCGCCTCAGCCTGCGCGTGGCGAACACCGCCGAGATCGTCGCCGGCTTGCTCGATTTCAGCCTCGACGTCGGTTGCATCGAGGGCCCGGCGGAGCACGCCGAGATCGAGAGCGTCGCATGGCGCGAGGACGCGCTGAGGGTCTGCGTGCGTGCCGATCATCGGCTCGCCGCGCGCAGGCGGGTGCGCGCCCAGGATCTGCACGGCGAGCGCTGGATCCTGCGCGAGCGGGGATCGGCCACGCGCGCGATCTTCGAGGAAGCGGCGCACGACGTGCTCGGGCCGCTCGACGTCGCGCTCGAGCTCGGCCAGAGCGAGGCGATCAAGCAGGCGGTGATCGCCGGACTCGGCATCGCCTGCCTGCCGGCAGTCGCGATCACCGATGCGGTCGCTACCGGCAGGCTGGTTGCGCTGCCCACGCCGTTCCTTCCTCTGCGGCGGACGCTTGCGCTGGTCGTGCATCGCGGCCGCTATCGCGGAGCGACATTGCGCGCGTTCCTGGCCTGCGCGCAGCCCTGAGGATCAGCGCGGCCGGTGCCGTGCGAGGTCGAGCGCGAGACGTGCCGCGGCGACCAGGCTGCCGGCGTCGGCGCGGCCGTGGCCGGCGAGATCCAGCGCCGTGCCGTGGTCGACCGAGGTGCGGATCCACGGCAGCCCGAGCGTCACGTTGACGGCATGGCCGAAGCCGGCGTGCTTGAGCACCGGCAGGCCCTGGTCGTGGTACATAGCGAACACCGCGTCGTACCGCGCGAGCTGGGTCGGCACGAAGGCGGTATCGGCGGGGATCGGGCCCTGCGCGTCGATCCCTTCCGCGCGCAGGTCGGCGATCGCCGGCGCGATCTCGTCGATGTCCTCGTGGCCGAGATGGCCGCCTTCACCGGCGTGCGGGTTGAGTCCGAGCACGGCGATGCGCGGCGCCGCGACGCCGAAGCGTTCGACGAGGTCGGCATGGAGGATGCGCAGGCTCTTCGCGAGATCGGCTCGGCGGATCGCCGCCGGGACGGCGGCCAGCGGCAGGTGCGTGGTGGCCAGCGCGACACGCAGGTCGCGCCCGTGCACGTTCGCCGCCGCGAGCATCATGACGACGTCGCAGCCGGCGCGTTCGGCGAAGAATTCGGTGTGGCCGGTGAACGGCACGCCGGCCTCGTTGACGACGCCCTTGTGTACCGGCGCCGTGACGACGGCGTCGAACTCGCCACTGGCGGCGCCGTCGGCGGCGCGGGCGAGCGTGTCGAGCACGTAGCGTCCGTTGGCGGGATCCAGGCGTCCCGGCGTCGAGGCCGCGCGCAGCGGGACGTGCACGACGCGCAGTTGGCCGGGCGCCCGATGCACCGGCGTCACGCCGGCGTCGTAGGGTTCGATTTCGAGCGCGATGCCGGCCTGCGCGGCGGCATCGGCGAGCAGGCCGGCGTCGGCGACCGCGACGAGA
>DBMH01000297.1:0-4471 GCA_002297645.1 Rhodanobacteraceae bacterium UBA703
GCCGCCGCGGCGTTCGTGCTCGTGCCGCGCCTCGGCTCGCCGCTGTGGGGGGCGCCGGGCACCGACGTGACGGCACGGACCGGGCTCGGCGAGCGCATGGCCCCGGGACAGATCACCGAGCTGCTGATCGACGACACGCCGGCGCTGCGCGTCGATTTCGACGGCCCGCCACCGCCGCCGGAGCAACGCTACTTCCGCACCATCGTATTGTGGGAATTCGACGGCTCGACCTGGTCGCGCGAGCGTTGGGGCGGCATGCGCCCCTCCGACGAGGTGCAGGCCGAGGGCGCCCCGCTCGCCTATCGCATCACCCTGGAGCCGACCGATCGCCGCTGGCTGCCCGCCCTCGACCTCCCGCTGGCCGCGCCGGAAGGCTCGTTCCTGCTCGAGGACCGCGTGCTGGCATCACGCGAGCCGGTCGCCCAGCCGCGGGAATACCGCCTGCAATCGGCGATGCGCCATCGCGCCGGGCAGCCACTCGACGCCAATCTCCGCGTCCGCGCGCTCGCCCTGCCGAATGGCTTCAATCCGCAGGCGCGCGCGCTGGCGCAACGCTGGCGTGACGAGGGACGCGACGACGACGCCGTCGTGCAGGCGGCGCTCGGGCTGTTCCGCGCGAGCTTCACCTACACGCTGACGCCGCCGATGCTCGGCCGCGATTCGGTCGACGATTTCCTGTTCGACACGCAGCGCGGTTTCTGCGAGCACTACTCGTCCGCGTTCGTATTCCTGATGCGCGCCGCCGGCATTCCCGCACGCGTGGTCACCGGCTACCAGGGCGGCTGGTGGAACGAGTCCCAGTCCTATCTGCTGGTGCGACGCTCCGACGCGCACGCCTGGGCGGAAGTGTGGTTGCCGCAACGAGGCTGGGTGCGCGTGGATCCGACCGCGGCCGTGAGCCCCACGCGGATCGAGCGCGGTGCGACAGCGGCCAACTTCGCGGGCGACCAGGAACGGATGAGCTGGCTGCGCGAATGGCGCAATCGCCTCGACGTCGTGAACCGCCTCTGGACCGAAGGCATCATCGGTTTCAACGCGCTGCGCCAGAAGGGCCTGCTGACACCGTTCGGCAAGCCCGAGGCGAACGCCGGCGACCTGCTGATCGCCCTGTCCGCAGCTCTCGGCGCCGCCATGCTGGTGGCGACGCTGTGGGCGATGCGCGGCACGGCGTCGCCACGCGGCGACAGGCTCGAACGCGCGTGGTCCTCGTTGCGGCGCCGCGTCGCGCGGACGGGTACGGCGGCCTCGCCGCAGCAGGGACCGCTGGACTGGCTGCGACAGGTGCGCCTGAACGATCCCGAACTCGCGAACCGCCTCGCTCCGCTCGTCGAGGCCTACGTCGACCTGCGCTACGCGCGCACCGAAGCCGCGGCGGCGGACGTGAAGGCATTCGCGCGCCGCGCGCGCCGCTTTCGCCCGTCAAGGCGTGTAAAGACCTCCGCCTGATGCGACGTGCCGCATCCGATCGCCGTCGAAGTAACATCGGATGCCGCGTTTCTTCCAACCTTGGCAGAGGCCATCATGAAACAGCCTTCCCTTCGGTTTTCCGCCCTCGCCCTGTTCGCGGGCGCGCTCGGCGCCTGCGCGACCATTCCCCAGCCGCTGCAAGGCCAGTACTCCCCGCTGACGCCACGGCAGGCCGGCAGCGCCGCCACCGGCGAATCCGTGCGCTGGGGCGGCGAGATCATCAAGGTCGAACCCAAGACCGACGCCACCTGCTTCGAGATCCTCGGACGCGAACTCGACGACAGCGCGCGCCCGCGCCTGCGTCGCCCCAGCGAAGGCCGTTTCATCGCCTGCCGCAACGGCTTCCAGGATCCCGAGGAATTCCAGCGTGGACGCGAAATGACCGTCGTCGGCCGCGTGACCGGCACGGACCACGGCAAGGTCGGCGAATTCGACTACGCCTACCCGCATGTCGCCGCCGACGCCATCTATCTGTGGCCGAAGCGGCCGCTGGTGGTGCACACGCCGGACTACGATCCGTGGCGCTACGGATACGGACCGTACGGCCCCTGGGGCTGGGGACCGTACTGGGGCCCGTACTGGGGCGGCCCGGTCATCATCCGCGAACGTCCGGCACCGCCGCCGCGGCCGTCGAAGTGACGTGACGCGCTGAAACGAGTCCGCCGCCGGCGCTCAGCCCGGCGGCCAGTGCATCGCGCGGCCCGCGAGCAGGTGCAGGTGGATGTGGTACACCGTCTGCCCACCGTCGCGATTGCAGTTCATGACGACTCGGTAGCCGTCCTCGGCGAAGCCCTGCGCCTTCGCCCACTTCGTCGCGGCGATCACCAACCTGCCGACGATCGGCGCGTCCGCATCGGTCAGTTCGTTCATCGTCGCGAAGGGCTGCTTCGGGATGAACAGCACGTGCACCGGCGCCTGCGGATTGATGTCGCGGAAGGCGAGCACCTCGTCGTCCTCGTAGACGATATCGGCGGGAATCTCGCGGCGGATGATCTTGGCGAAGAGGGTCATGGGAAGCGGGGATTGGCGATTGGGGATCGGAAGAGGCTCGCAGCTCGGAGCGCCACGCGCAATAGCGCCGCGGTGCCGAAGGGCTTTCCCGAATCCCTGGCCTACAGCGCCTGTCTCCCCCCGAACGCGTGCGCCAGCGTGCCGCGGTCGATGAACTCGAGTTCGCCGCCGAGCGGTACGCCGTGGGCGAGCCGGCTCGCCCGCACGCCCGCCGCGCGCGCGATCTGCGAGAGTACGTGCGCGGTGGCCTCGCCCTCGACGGTGGGATTCGTCGCGACGATCAGCTCCTGGATCTCGCCCTCGGCCAGCCGGTTCGCCAGGAGATCCAGGCCGAGCTGCTTCGGTCCGATGCCGTCCAGTGGCGACAGGCGCCCGAGCAGCACGAAATACTGTCCGCGATAGCCCGTCGCCTGTTCGATCGCGAGCTGGTCGACCGGCGTCTCGACGATGCAGAGCAGGCTGCGGTCGCGCGAGGTGCTCGCGCAGAACGTGCACACCGCCTCCTCGCTGAACGTGCGGCAGCGCGTGCAGTTGCCGATGCGCTCGATCGCCAGGGCGAGCCGTTCGGCCAGCTTGCGGGCACCGTCGCGATCGCGCTCGAGCACGTGGAACGCCATGCGCTGGGCGGTCTTCGCGCCGACGCCGGGCAGGCAGCGCAGCGCGTCGATGAGGTCGGCGAGGAGCGGAGAGGAGGACATTCGTCAGGGAATCGGGAAGGGAGAACCGGGAATCGGGAAGAACCTTGAAACGCCTGGACGCAGGGGTTCGCGTTCATCCGTTCCCGATACTCGATTCCCCTTTCCCGGCCTCGTCAGAACGGCAGCTTGAAGCCGGGTGGCAGGTTCAGGCCGGCCGCCATGCCGCCGAGCTTCTCCTGATTCAGCGCCGCGATCTTGTTGACGGCGTCGTTGATCGCCGCGGCGACCAGGTCTTCGGCCATTTCCGGATCGTCCGCGAACGTCTTTCGGTCGATCGAGACGCTGCGCACTTCGTGGCGTCCGCTCATGACGATGCTGACGAGACCGCCGCCGGCCTGGCCGGTGACTTCCGCGCGCGCAAGATCCTCCTGGGCGCGCTTCATTTCTTCCTGCATGCGCTGGGCCTGCTGCATCAGGCCGGCGAGTGGACCTTTCATGTCGTTCACCTGTGTGCTCGTGCGATCCGCACGGGATCGCTGCTGTCGTACTCTCCGTGCGCATCCGCACGGCCTTCTTCTTCGATCACTCGACGGCCAATCGCTGGCCGCACGCCTCACGGCCGCCGTCAGCCCTCGATCGGACGCACGCTGTCGGGAATCACGCGCGCTCCGAATGTATCAATCAGGGACTGCACGACCGGATCGCCCTGCACCGCCACCTCGGCGGCCTGCCGGCGTTCGCTGTCGGCGCGTGCACGTTGTTCGGCCGGACTCTCGCCACCGCCCTGTCCACGCTCGAAGCGCACCTTGACCGCCTTTCCCAGCACCGTGCCGAGACGCTGCTCGAGCGTGACGAGCCATGGCCCCTCGGACAGATGCTCGTGCGTCGCGCGCAGCGCGAGGCGCACCAGGCTCCCCTCGATCGCGATCAGCGACGAGTTGCGCGCCAGTTCGCCGGCCGGCCCGCCCAGTTCGGCGCGGTCGATCAACTGCGACCAGGAAGCGCCGGAATCCGGCGCGGGAACTTCCGGATGCGACGGGACAGGCGACGCCCGAGACTCGGATCGAGGCGCCGTCGGCGCGATCGGCTCCGCCGCTTCGACGGGAGCGTTCCCTGCCTCGCGGCGCACCGGCGCAACCGGCGAAGCGCTGCCCGCCGGGCGACTCGCGGGCCCCGGAGGATGTGCCGTCTCTGCAGGCCGCACGCCCGCCGGCGCGCTTCGCGGCTCGCTGCGGGCTGCTGGGTCGACGCTTCGCCCCCCCCCCTTTTCCGCGCCGGCGCCCGCCGGTGCGAATGCCAGCATGCGCATCAGGGCCATCTCGAAGCCGACGCGCGGCGTCGGCGCCAGCGGCAGG
>DBMH01000297.1:4514-4714 GCA_002297645.1 Rhodanobacteraceae bacterium UBA703
CAGTCCTCGCCGTCCTCGTCCGCGCTTCCGGCGACGATCTTCGCGAGCTGGATGCGATGCAACAGTCCGGCCAGCTCGTCGAGCACCTGCGCGAAATCCGGGGCGAACCCCGCGATGTGCTCGATCTCGGCCAGCAGCCCGGCGCCGTCGCCCGCCGCCAGATGTCCGAGCAGCACCCGCACCTTCGCCCGCTCGACCGT
>DBMH01000297.1:4719-6279 GCA_002297645.1 Rhodanobacteraceae bacterium UBA703
TGGGCGATCGCCTGGTCGAGCAGCGACAGGCCGTCGCGCAGCGAGCCGTCGGCCGCCCGCGCGAGCACGTCGAGACCTTCGGCCTCGAAACCGATGCCCTCGGCGCCGAGGATGTGCCGCATCTGGCCGCCGATCTGCTCCGGCGTCAGGCGCTTCAGGTTGAACTTGATGCAACGCGACAGCACGGTGACCAGGAGCTTCTGCGGGTCCGTCGTCGCCAGCAGGAACTTCACGTGCTGCGGCGGTTCCTCGAGGATCTTCAGCAGCGCGTTGAACGCCGGTTTCGACAGCATGTGCACCTCGTCGATGAGGTACACCTTGTAGCGGCCCCGCGTCGGCGCGTACTGCGCGTTCTCGATCAGGTCGCGCACGTTGTCCACGCCGGTGTTGCTGGCGGCGTCGATCTCGAGCAGGTCGACGAAACGCCCGGCGTCGATCTCGACACAGGCACCGCATTCGCCGCACGGATTCGACGTCGGTCCGTGCTGGCAGTTCAGCGACTTGGCGAAGATGCGCGCAATCGTGGTCTTGCCGACGCCACGCGTGCCGGTGAACAGGAAGGCATGGTGCAGCCGCCCGCTGTCGAGCGCATGCGAGAGCGCGCGCACGACATGCTCCTGGCCGACCAGTTCGGAGAAGCGGCGCGGACGCCATTTGCGCGCGAGGGCTTGGTAGGACATCGATGCTCTGCTGCTGAAGCGATCCGCCGACGAAGCCGCGATTGTAGCAACGCCGCGGCGATGCCCACGTTAGCGAAGCATTCTCGCGCTCAATGGATGCCCGCGTCCGCGGGCATGACGTCGCCGGGAAATCGGGCCTGCTGCGAGCTGAATCCACGACTCGCCCGCGCCGCTCGAAGCCTGCCGTTCACTGAGCAGTGCGGCCAGGGATGGCCGCGGGTAAATTATCCGGAGCCAATGTCGCTCTGGCTCGCGCAGTCTCGCCCAGATCGCAGCGATCCCGGACGGATCGCACAAACCACTGAGAAGTGCGGCCAGGGGTGGCCGCGGGTAGACCATCCGAAGCCCGCCCCATGCAAACTCCCGCGATCCCGACCCGATGGCGGCGATCCCGAACGGATCGCACAAGTACCGGACGGATCGCACAAGTAAAGGGTGGCAGCTCCGCCAGCCGCATCCCGGCACCCGAATCATTCACTACCGTTGCTTCCTTCCGGACCTGGCGGGATTTGCGAACTATCGTCGCGGGAGAACCGACGGAGCCGCCGTGAAGCGGCGATGCGCGTTGCGCGCACTTGACACTCGAAACTGGCGGAGAGGGCGGGATTCGAACCCGCGAAACGGTTTGACCCGTTTACACACTTTCCAGGCGTGCTCCTTCAACCACTCGGACACCTCTCCGGATCTACCGCCGCGAAGGCGGCCCGCTCGGCTCGTCCCGAGCCTCGCTTCCCGCGAACCGGACGACTCGTCCGTATGCAGCCTGTTTCGCGGGCCGCGCAGGATACTAGCAGGCCCAGTCGCTTACAAGCCGTCGTGCGCGTCCGAACGGGAACACCCGGCGCGCCCACGCCGCCCGCCTGCGGGCGACATGGGCGCG
>DBMH01000108.1 GCA_002297645.1 Rhodanobacteraceae bacterium UBA703
CCTGGCTGGCGCAGCGCGGCTCGCCTTCGGCCTCGCGCGCGAACGTCGCCGCGATCGCCGCCGGCCTGCTCGCGGCGATGCTCGCGACGAACCACGGGCTGTCGCGGACGGTGGAACGCCACGTGCCGATGTGGCCGTCGCTGGCGCAGTTCGACCTGGTTGCCGTGTCGATCGCCGCGGATCGCCTCCTGCTGCCGGACTTCCTCCACGAGCCCGGCCTCGAGGTGAGGGAACTCGCCGCGACGTTCCGGCACTGGAGCAATACGCCGATGTTCTTCGGCCTCCGGCATGGCCTGCGCGAACCGTTCTCGATCGTGCCGGGCTCGGACGAAGCGCGCACGCTCCGACGTGCGTGGATGGACGCGATCCTCGGTCATCCCGGCGCGTGGCTGGCGCATCGCTGGCAGCTGACCCGTGCGCTGTTCGGCACGCACGCGCCGGACTGGCCGCGCGAGCTGGTCTACGTCGACGACGAGGTGCCGTATCGCGACAACCCGCCGGTCGCGCGCAACACCTCCGTGCTGCATGCCACGCTGATGCGCGCCGCGGCCGCCCTGGTCGCGACGCCGCTGCTCGCCGCATGGCCGTACGCCGTGCTCGCGCTGATCGCGTGCGCCCTCGCCTGGCGTCGCCGGTTCGAGACGCGCGGCGCGGTCGCGCTCGTCCTGCTCGCCAGCGCGGCGCTGTTCGCCGCACCGCTGCCACTGCTCGCTCCGGCCGCCGAACTGCGCTACCTGGGCTGGCCCTGCGTGGCCGCGCTGCTTGCGTTCGTTTGCGTTCTCGCGGGGCCGCACACCTCGGCACGCTGATACACTCGATCCCGGATCCACGGTCGCGCGGCACGCCCCGGCGCAAGCGCGACCGACGAGACTCTTCCCCGTTTTCCTGTTCCTGCGCGAGGAATTCCATGCCTACCCGACAGCGCTTCCTGCTCTCCATCGACGACCTGCCGAAGGCACGCGGCGAATCGCACGAACTGTCCTTCGAGGGCGGCTCCGCCGAGAGTTTCGCGGCCTTGTTGCAGAAGTCGCTGCGCGAACCGGTGCTGTGGCAGCGCTGGCGCGATATGCAGCCCGACCCCGACGCGGTCGATCCGTCGCTCGGCCTGAGCGATCCCGACGCGACCGTCGAAGCGCACCAGTCCGACGTGCACGTCAGCGTGACGGTGATCACCTCGCTGCCGCACTCGATCCTGCAACACCGCCTGACCCTGCTGATCGGCCGGCACTGGAGCCTTCGCGACGTCAGCGCGGCGTAGCGGCACGGCCGCGCCGGCCTCCCCCGCCACGGGGAGGCGAGCGCTGCTCTTCTTCCGCCTAGTTCGTCGTCGCCCTCGCCCGCATGCTCTCGGGCGCCTTCACCGGATCGGCCGGACGACCGGGCAACGCGACCGGATTTGCGGCAATGGCCTTCTTCAGTTCGTCGATCGCGCGGTCGAGTTGCGGATCGGTGCCGGCGAGCTGCGCCGACACGTCCTGTTCGACGACGATGTCCGGATCGACGCCGTGGCCCTCGATCACGTACTGCCCTTCGGTGCTGGCGGTCGCGAACTGCGGCACGTAGATCTCGCCGCCGTCGATCGCCGCGCCCCAGCTGTTGATGCCGACGACGCCGCCCCAGGTGCGGGTGCCGATCAACGGCCCCAGCTTCGCCTGCTTGAACATGTAGGAGAAGATGTCGCCGTCGGACGCCGTGGTGCCGTTGCACAGCGCGGCGAGGTGGCCGACGAAGGTCTGCTGCGGATAGGTATTGGTGAAGTCGATACCGCGGCCGTAGTCGAGGCCGAGCAGCTTGCGCGACAACCGTTCGATGACCATCGCCGAGACGTTGCCGCCGCCGTTGTCGCGCACGTCGACGACCAGCCCCTGCTTGCGCAGCTGCGGGTAGTACCACTTGATGAACTCGCGGATGCCGTCCGCGCCCATGTCGGGAATGTGCAGGTAGCCGATCCCGCCGCCGCTGGCCTTGGCGACGTAGTCGCGGTTGTGCCGCACCCAGGCGTAGTAGTTCAGCGGTTCCTCGCTGTCGATCGGCTTGACCAGCACGGTGCGCGCGCCGTCGGCGCCGGGCCGGCCGTTGACGGTCAATTGCACGAGCTGGCCCGGCGCGGTGCGCAGGAGGCGGTACGGATCATCGGCAGCCGCCAGCGGCTGGCCGTTGATCGCGACGACGTAGTCGCCCTCCTTCACGTCGACGCCGACTTCGGTCAGCGGCGAGCGATAGCGTTCCTCGTCGTTCTGCCCGTCGAGGATCTTCGCGATGCGGTACTGGCCGCTCGCGGCGTCGAGCGCGAAGCGCGCGCCGATCAGGCCGACGTGCGGCTTGTCCGGCAGGCCAAGGTCGCCGCCGGCGACGTAGGCGTGGCCGACGTTGAGTTCGGCGACCATCTGCCCGAGCAGGTAGTTGAGGTCGCTGCGGTCGCCGACCCATTCCAGCATCGGCTCGTACTTCGCGCGCAGCGCCGGCCAGTCGTAGCCGTGCATGTTGTGCACGTAGAAGTGGTCGCGGTAGCGCCGCCAGGTCTCGCGGAAGACCTCGGCGTACTCCGCCTTCGGATCGACCAGCGCGAACAGCCCGTCGGTCTTGACGTCCTTCGGCTCCGGCTTCGCCGCGTTGAGGTCGACCAGCTTGTACGCGCCGCCGACCTTCGCCAGCGCGGCGCTGCCGTCGGCCGCCAGCGAGACGTCCTCGACGTCGTCGAGCAGGTCGCTGCTCTTGCGCTCCTCGAACGACCATGCCTTCAGCTTCGGCTTGAACGCGCCGTCGCGGCCGTAGTACTGGGCATCCGAGACGACGTAGACGATCGCCTTCTTCGTGACCTCGAAGCCGGCGATGTTGTCCGAGTCGATCGGCGCGCGCACGAGCCGCGCCTCGAGGCCGTCGAAGTCGATGCGGTCGTTGATGTCCGCGGCGGACTTCGGCTTCTCGTCGTCCTTCTTGCCGGCGTCGCCCTCCTTCTTCTCCTCGACGGAGGCGATGTCGTTGCGCGGCGCGAACGGATGGGCCACGCCCTTGCGCAGGGCGAGCGCGAAAATGCCGGTGTCGCGGTTCGCGGCGAAATTCCACTCCACGTTCGAGAGCTGCGGCGCCCACTCGCGGTTGCCGAGGAAGTACAGGTACTGGCCGTCGGGCGAGAACGCGGGACCGTACGAATCGAAACGCTCGTCGCCGACGCGCACGTCCTTGCCGTTGGACAGGTCGTACACGTGCAACTGCGACTGCTGCGTCGCGTGGTCGGTCAGGCTGTACGCGAGGTAGTGCCCGCCCGGCGACCACGCGTGGTCGCGGCGGGCGATCGACGGATCGTGCGCGATTACGGGCGCGGGACCGCCGCTGGCGGCGACGAGACGCAGGTTGCTGGCGCTGTCGACGAAGGCGATGCGCGCGCCGTCCGGCGACCAGCGCGGTGCGTAGAGCCGACCGAACACGTCCGTCGTGAGCTGCTTCGCGTTGTTGCCGTCGGCATCGCGCACCCAGATCGCCTCCTCCCCGCTCTGGTCTGACACGTAGACGACGCGCTTGCCGTCCGGCGACCAGTGCGCCTCGCGCTCGTGCGCGCCGGGCGTGTGCGTGAGGTTCAACGTGATGCCGTCCTTGACCGGCACGCTGAACACCTCGCCGCGCGCGGTGAACAGCGCGCGCTTGCCGTTTCCGCTGAGCGAGAAATCCTCGATGCGATCCTTGACGCTGCGCTCCGAGGCGCGCGCGCGCACGAGGTCGCTCGGCACGGTGATGTCGAGCGCCTGGTCCTGGTTCGACTTCGTGTCGTACCGGTGCAGCACCCCGTCGACCTCGTAGACGATCTGCCCCTGCGCGTCGCCGCTGGCCCAGCGTGCGTCGACACCCTGGTAGTCGGTGAGCTGCTTCGTCTCGCCGCTGCCGGTGTCGTAGCGGTACAGGTTCAGGTGCGGCCCGCGGTCGGCGAGGAAGTACACCGCGTCGCCGATCCAGACCGGATCGCGATCGGTGTTCGGATCGTCGGTGATGTTCTTCGCCGACTTCGTCGCGAAATCGTAGATCCACAGGTCCTGCGCCCAGCCGCCGACGTAGCGGTTCCAGGTGCGGAAGTCGCGGTACTTCGGCGAATAGACGATCTTGCTGCCGTCCGGCGAGTAGCGGCCGACGCCGGCGGTCGGCATCGGCAGCGCCACCGGCAGTCCGCCCGCGGCCGGCACGGTATAGAGGCGCGGGCTGGTTTCGTTGATCGATTCGCGCCAGGAACGGAACAGCACGGACTTGCCGTCCGGCGTCCAGCCGTAGACCTGATTGTCGAAACCCCAGCGCTGCGGCAGCGGCCCCTTCGCCGGATACCACGTCAGCTGTTTCGGCTCGCCGCCAGCGGCGGGGATCGTGTAGACCTGGTCGTCGCCACCGTACTCGCCGGTGAATGCGATCGTCGCGCAATCCGGCGAGAAGCGCGCGGACTGCTCGAGTCCCGGCCCGGCGGTCAGGCGGGTCGCGGTGCCGCCTTGCGTCGGCACCGTCCAGAGATCGCCGGCATAGGTGAAGACGATGCGTTCGCCGCAGACGTCGGGGAAGCGCAGCAGCTTCGTCCCGGCGAAGGCGGTCGACGAACACAGCAGTCCGGCCACGATCGCGAACGGAAGGTAATGACACGGACGCATCGGATGCTCCTCGTTCCTTCGGCGGGGCCCCAATGTGTGACGTCGCGGCGCGGCGCGCCTGCGCCGGAAGTCATGCCCCGCGCGCCACGCCCGGGCCTCCGAGGAACCTCGTCGTCCCCGCACGACGCGGACGATCCCCGGGGTTTCCGCCGGAATGCCGCGCCGTCCCGAAACGCGGGCAGACGAGACGCATTCGGGCCGGTGCGACACACGGTCCCTGCCGGTATCCCCGGTGCGGCGATGTAATCCCGGGTTTCATTCCGGAGCCGAGCCGATGCCCCCTTTTCTTTCCCGCCGCCGCCTGTCCGCGGCGATCCTCCTCGCGCTCGCGCTTGCCGGTACCGCGCAGGCAACCGGCGAAGCGCAGCCCGGCACCGAATCCGAAGCGTCCGGCGCCGGGCGTGAAACCGCATCGCTGCAGCCGATCGTCGTCACCGCGGTGATGGACGAATCGCCGCTGACCTCGACGACCGATCCGCGCAAGCCGCGCCAGCCGGTATCGGCGAGCGACGGCGCCGACTTCCTGAAGTCGATCCCCGGCTTCTCGACGATCCGCAAGGGTGGAAGCAATGGCGACCCGGTGCTGCGCGGTATGGCCGGCTCGCGCCTCAACATCCGCATCGACGGCGGCGAGATCGGCGGCGGCTGCCCCTCGCGCATGGATCCGCCGACCGCGTACATCGCCCCGGAACTGTTCGACCGCGTCACCGTGATCAAGGGACCGCAGACCGTGCTGCACGGTCCCGGCAACTCGGCCGGCACGGTCCTGTTCGAGCGCGAACATCGCCGCTACGCGGCGCCGGACGTGTTCCTCGGCGCCAGCGTGCTGGGCGGCTTGTGGGGGCGCAACGACCAGTCGGTCGACGTGCGTGCCGGCAATCCGGACGTGCAGGCGGCCCTGGTCGGCCACCACGCGCATGCGCAGGACTACGAGGACGGCAACGGCGATCGCGTCCATTCGTCCTACGACCGCTGGAACACCGATGCCTCGCTGGCGTGGACACCGGACGACGACACGCGACTGGCGCTCGACGCCGGCAAGGGCGACGGCCGCGCCGCCTACGCGTTCAGCCTGATGGACGGCGCGAAGTTCCGGCGCGAGAGCGTGGCGCTGTCGCTCGACCATGCGCGCCCGGGGGCGGCGTTCGCGCGGATCGAGGCGAAGCTGTACTACCACTACGCCGATCACGTGATGGACAACTACACGCTGCGCGATCCCGATCCGGCGTCGATGATGCCGATGCCGATGGCCAGCGAAGTCGACCGCCGCACGCTCGGCGGACGCGTGGCGGCCACGTTCGAGCGCGGCGCCTGGACCGTGGTGACGGGCGTGGACGCCTCGGGCAACGTCCATTCCGGCCGCAACGGCGGACCGCCGGGCGGCATGATGGGTGACTACCGCGACCGTCCGCGCGTGCGCGACGCGCGCCTGTCGTCCGCAGGGGCATTCGCGGAATCGAACTGGACGCTCTCCGCACAGCAGCGGCTCGTCGCCGGACTCCGGATCGACCGCGCCCAGGCGCGCGGCTACACGCTGGCCGAAGACGCGCCCGCGCCGATGGACGGCATGGACGGGCACGCCATGGGCGGCGGCATGCACGACCCGCATCCGGTGACGACGGTCGCCGCCAGCCGCGATGCGACACTGCCATCCGGCTTCGTGCGCTGGGAGCACACGCTCGACGACGCCCCGGCGACGCTGTACGCCGGCATCGGGCACGTGCGGCGCTTTCCCGACTACTGGGAGCTGTTCGGCCAGCACGTCGCCGGCACCCTGCCGGCCTTCCTGGACCTGCGGCCGGAGCGCACGACCCAGCTCGACGTCGGACTGCAGTACCGCGGCGAGCGCGTGAAGGCGTGGCTGTCGGCCTATGCCGGCGTCGTCGACGACTTCATCGTGCTGCACTACCCGGCCGAGCGCATGGGCGACAGCTTCGCGTCGAACGTCGACGCGCGCATCGCCGGCGGCGAGGCCGGGATCGCCTGGACGGCGACCGAGCGCTGGAAGCTCGACGCGACGCTCGCCTACGCCTGGGGCGAGAACCGCAGCGAGCACCGGCCGCTGCCGCAGATGCCGCCGCTGGAAGCGCGCTTCGGTGCAACCTGGGACAACGGAACCTGGTCGCTCGGCGCGTTGTGGCGGGTCGCCACGGCGCAGCATCGCATCGCGGTCGGCGAGGGCAATATCGTCGGCCAGGATCTCGGCCGGACCGGCGGCTTCGGTGTGTTCTCGATCAACGGGGGCTATCGCCTCTCGCGACAACTGACCCTGAGCGCCGGCCTCGACAACGTATTCGACAAGCCGTACGCCGAGCACGTCAACGCGGCCAATCCGGGCCTCGCCGGCTACGTCAACACGCTGCGCGTGAACGAACCCGGCCGCACCGGCTGGGTGAAGCTCGGCCTGTCGTTCTGAACCGGCGTTTCCCGGCCTGCTTGCGGCTCGTGGAGCGCCGACGCGAGCGGGCCGTCGCTAGTACGCGAACTCGCGGAACACGCGGTCGACATCGCCGTCCCAGGCGCCGTGGAACAGTTCGAGCTTGCGCTCGGCCGGCGTCTGGTTGGCGTCGACGATGGCGAGCAGCGCGTCGAGGAAGATGCGCTCGTCGGCGCCGGACGGCGTCCGGCGCGCGCGGCGGCGCAGGCCCTCGGCGGCGATCTTCAGCGCCTCGTCGGCGAGATCGCGCACCGTGCCGCGAACCGTGCCGATGCGGGCCGGCAGCTTCAACGCCTGCTCCGGCACGCCGTCACGCAACGCATGGCGCTCCGCGTTGCTGAAGTCCTTGACCAGGTCCCACGCAGCGTCGAGCGCGGTGTCGTCGTAGAGCAGGCCGACCCAGAACGCCGGCAGCGCGCACAGGCGTCCCCACGGGCCGCCGTCGGCACCGCGCATCTCGAGGTATTTCTTCAGGCGCACCTCGGGGAACGCGGTGGTCGTATGGTCGGCCCAGTCGCGCAGCGTCGGCTTGCTCCCCGGCAGCTCGGCAAGCTCGCCGGCCATGAATTTCCGGAACGACTTGCCGGCGAGGTCGACGTATTCGCCGTCGCGGTAGCTGAAGTACATCGGCACGTCGAGCAGGTAGTCGACGTAGCGCTCGTAGCCGAAACCGTCCTCGAACACGAAGTCGAGCATGCCGGTGCGGTCCGGATCGGTGTCGGTCCAGATGTGCGAGCGGTAGCTGAGGTAGCCGTTCGGTCGCCCCTCGGTGAACGGCGAGTCGGCGAACAGCGCGGTCGCGACCGGCTGCAGCGCGAGCGCGACGCGGAACTTCTTCACCATGTCCGCCTCGCTGGAATAGTCGAGGTTGACCTGCACGGTGCACGTGCGCGTCATCATGTCGAGGCCGAGCGAGCCGACCTTCGGCATGTACTCACGCATGATCCTGTAGCGGCCCTTGGGCATCCACGGCATCTCGTCGCGCCGCCACTTCGGCTGGAAGCCCATGCCGAGGAAGCCGAGCCCGAGTTCGTCGGCGACGGCCTTGACCTCACCGAGGTGCTGCGAGACTTCGGCGCAGGTTTCGTGGATGGTCGACAGCGGCGCGCCGGAGAGTTCGAGCTGGCCGGCCGGTTCCAGCGTGATCGAGGCCATCTCGCGAGCGAGCGCGATCAGCTTGTCGTGTTCGGTGACGCGCTGCCAGCCGAAACGGGTCAATCCTTCGAGCAGCGCGCCGATGCCGCGCTCGCCTTCCCAGGTCGGCGGGCGCAGGTCGTCGAGGCGGAAGCCGAATTTCTCGTGTTCGGTGCCGATGCGCCAGGCGGAGACCGGCTTCTCTCCGGAGGCGACGTAGTCGACCAGCTCGGCGCGGCCGGAAATCGGTGTTTCTTTGACGGCGGAAGGTCCGGACACGGGTCAACCTCGGCTGGGAGCCCGCACTATGGGGCCAGTGTGGTTCCGAGGAAAGGGCGCGCATGCGACGGTTCGGCTGCATGCAGCCGAACCCGACCAGGCCGCCTCAGCCGCCCTGTGTCAGCCCGAGCCAGCCGGCGACGACGCCGCGCGCCTCGTCCAGTCCCGTCTTCGCCGTCGACGAAAACAGCTGCGCGCTCGCCTGCGGGAATTCCGCCGCCAGCGCCTTGCGCACGGCCGCGAGCGTGCGCCCGCCCTCGCTGCGCGACAGCTTGTCCGACTTCGTCAGCAGGCAGTGGCAGGGCCGGCCGCTGGCCGCGCCGAAGGCGAGCATGTCGCAGTCGAACTCCTTCAGCGGATGACGCGAGTCCATCACCAGTACCAGCCCCTTCAGCGACATGCGCTCGCGCAGGTACTTGTCGATCACGCCGCGCCAGTGCAGGCGCATCGCCTCGGGCACCTTGGCATAGCCGTAGCCGGGCAGGTCGATCAGGCGGAACGCCTCGTCACCGACCGGAAACACGTTGAGCAATTGGGTGCGCCCCGGTGTCTTCGACGTGCGCGCCAGCCCCTGCTGGTCGCAGATCGCATTGAGCGCGCTGGATTTGCCCGCGTTCGAGCGGCCGGCGAAGGCGACCTCGGCGCCCTGGTCGGCGGGCAGCTGGTCGAGACGGTTCGCGCTGGTCAGGAAGCGCGTCTGGCGGAATGGGTGGACGGCCATGGAACTCCCGGTCGGTTTGACCGTGTTTGAAGTCACGGAGATAATTCCGCGGATACCGTCGGCGCCGCAGCTCGGCTGCGCCACGACGGCCCCGCGTCATCCCCACGGTTTTTTCTGGAGTCGAGTGTATGAGCTTTCCGCGCGCCCATGTTCGACACGCGCTTGCATTGGCAACGCTGCTGACGGCCGGCGCGGCCGCGGCTTCCGACAACGCTCCGGTGCTCGGCGATGCCAAGGCCGGCGAAGGCAAGGCGGCCGTCTGCGCTGCCTGCCACGGCGGCGACGGCAATCCGACCGACAAGCAGTATCCGAAGCTGGCCGGCCAGAACGAGGCCTACATCGCACGCCAGCTGGAGGCGTTCAAGTCGCAGAAGCGCCAGAACCCGATCATGCTCGGTTTTGCCGCGACGCTGTCGACGCAGGACATGCACGACGTCGGCGCGTTCTTCGCGACCAAGCGCGCGCTGCCCGGTGTGGCCGACGAGAAGCTGCTCGAGCGCGGCCAGTCCCTGTACCGCGGCGGCGACGCCAAGCTCGGCGTGCCGGCCTGCATGGCCTGCCACGGTCCGGATGGGCGCGGCATGGCGGGCACGGGCTATCCGCAGCTCGGCGGCCAGTGGGCCGACTACGTCGCCGCCAAGCTGAAGGACTGGAAGGGCGGCACGAGCTGGGGCGAGGACAACAACGCGAAGATCATGCCGTCGATCGCCGCTTCGCTCAGCGACGCCGACATCGAGGCCGTCGCCTCGTACGTCGAAGGCCTGCACACGGCCGCTGCCGCCTCCGGCGCCACTGCGGCGAAGTAAGCCCGCCGCGGCGGTTGCAGCCCAATTCAGCGGCGCGCGGGAACACTCGCCGCCGCCCCGGCCCGCGGCTCACCCGCATGCCGCCCCGATCACGGAGAACCCCATGTTCAAGCGCGTCACTGCCCTGCTGTTCGGCCTCGCCTTCGCCGCCGCCGGCCATGCCGCCGAGTCGTTCGAGGCCGGCAAGCACTATTTCCTGATCGAGCCGCCGCAGCCCACCAACACGGGCGACAAGGTCGAGGTCGTGGAGGTGTTCTCCTACGGCTGCCCGGCCTGCAACCTGTTCCGTCCGACGATGGAGAAGGTCAAGGCGGCGCTGCCGGCGAACGCGGAGCTGACCTACCTGCCGGCGTCCTTCAATCCGTCGGAGAACTGGCCCACCTTCCAGCGCGCGTTCTACGCCGCCCAGGCGCTCGGCATCGTCGACAAGACCCACGAAGCCACCTTCGACGCGATCTGGAAGGACGAGGGCACGCTGCGCATCACGGATCCGAAGAGCCGCAGGCTGGTCAAGAAGATGCCGACGGTCGAGGACATCGGCGCCTTCTACGCGACGGTCGCGGGCATCAAGGCCGAGGATTTCGTCGGCGTCGCCAACTCGTTCGCCGTCAACACGAAGATGAAGCGCGCCGATTCGCTGATCAAGGCGTACGGCGTCGACTCGACGCCGACGTTCGTCATCGCCGGCAAGTACCGTTTCACGGCGAGCTCGGTCGGCTCGATCGAGCAGGTCATCCCGCTGCTCAAGTTCCTGGTCGAGAAGGAAGCCGCCGGCAAGTGACGCCCGCGGCGAACCGCCCGCTGACGCCCACGATACGGAGTGATGCCATGTTCCTGCGCCCGCTGATCCTCGCCGCCGGCCTCCTGTTCGGCACCGCCGCCTTCGCGGCCGACGCGCCGAAATGGGAAGCGGGCAAGCACTACGCCCTGATCGACCCGCCGGTGCCCACCAGCACCGGCGACAAGATCGAGGTGCTCGAGGTGTTCTCCTACGCCTGCCCGCACTGCGCGCACTTCCAGCCGTCCGCGGACAAGCTCAAGGCCGAGCTGCCGAAGAACGCCGAGTTCACGCTGATGCCGGCCGACTTCCAGCCGATCTGGCTGGTGTTCGCGCGCGCGTTCTACGCCGCCAAGTCGATGGGCGTGCTCGACAAGACACACCAGCTGACGTTCGACGCGCTCTATCGCGACAACCTGCGGCCGCAGTCGCTGGAAGAGATCGCCGACCTCTATGCCACGTACGGCGTCGACAAGAAGACGTTCCTCTCCACCGCGCAGTCGTTCGTCGTCGAAGGCCAGCTCGAACAGATCCGCGGCCGCGAAATGGCCTACGGCATCGAATCGACGCCGACCCTGATCATCAACGGCAAGTACCGCGTCACGGCCAACACCGAAGCCGGCGTCGCGTTCGACCAGATGGTCGAGATCGCGCAGTACCTCGTCGCGCAGGAAGCGAAGAAGACCAGGAAGTGAGTTCCGCCGGGCCGGCGGCGATCGCCGCCCGCGCCCGGATGCCCGGCAAGGAACGTTCGCCTCGGCGCGTGGTCTCGCGTAGTCTGCGCCACCACCACTCCGAGGGGACTCCCGAACCATGCTGAAGCCACTGCGCCTGCTGCTCGCCGGGCTCTTGTTCATCGCCGCCGGCGCGAACGCCGCCGACGCCGCCGGATCGGCCACCGCGCCGGCCTGGGAAGAAGGCAAGAACTACTTCCCGATCGACCCGCCCCAGCCCACCGCGAGCGGCGGCCGGATCGAGGTGCTGGAGGTCTTCTCCTACGCCTGCTCGCACTGCGCCCACTTCCAGCCCTATGCGGAGCAGATCAAGGCCGCGCTGCCGGACTACGCCCGCTTCGACTACATGCCGGCGATCTTCAATGCGCAGTGGGAGCCGTACGCCCGCGCGTACTACACGGCGCAATCGCTCGGCGTGCTCGACAAGACGCATCAGGCGCTGTTCGACGCGCTGCATCGCGACCACAAGCCGCTGCGCACGATCGAGGACCTCGCCGGTTTCTACGCCGAGCACGGCGTCGACCGCGCGAAGTTCCTCGCCACCGCCGGCTCGTTCGAGGTCGAGAGCAAGCTCCAGCGCGCGATGGCCATGGTCAAGAACTACGGCGTCGACGGCACGCCGAGCGTCATCGTGAACGGCAGGTATCGCGTCACGACGCAGGCCGCCGGCGGCTATCCGCAGCTGATCGAGCTGGTCGGCTACCTCGTGAAGAAGGAACACGAGGCGCCGAAGGCGGGCAAGGCCGCGGCGAAGAAGAAGTAACCGATCCGACCACCGGAAGTGCGACCGGCGGCGCTTGCCAGCGTCGCCGGCGCTGACTAGCCTGCCCGCATGAATTCCGCCGCGCCCGCAGCCGCCGCGCCCGGTGCCGACGACGCGCCGAGGCTGCGCCTCGTCAGCTGCAACATCCTCGCCGGCGGCAGCATCCGACGCTACCGCGACTACGTCACGCACAGCTGGAAGCACGTGCTGCCGACCGGCAAGCGCGCCAACCTCGACGGCCTGGCGCGCGTGATCGGCGACTTCGATCTCGTCGGACTCCAGGAAGCCGATGCCGGCAGCCTGCGCTCTGGCTTCCTCAACCAGACGCAATACCTCGCCGAAGCCGCGGGCTTCCCGTACTGGAGCCACCAGCCGAACCGGCGCGTGTCCCGCCTCGCCACGTCGAGCAACGGCCTGCTCGCGCGCCAGCAGCCGGACGAGGTGCTCGACTACCCGCTGCCCGGCCGCATTCCCGGCCGCGGCGCGCTGTGGGCACGCTTCGGCCATGGTCCCGACGCGCTGGTCGTCGTCGTCGCGCACCTGTCGCTCGGTGCCGTCGCGCGCGCGCGCCAGCTCGCCTTCATCGCCGAACTGCTGGAGCGCCATCCCCGGGCGATCCTGATGGGCGACCTCAACACCTCGGCCAACAGCCGCGAACTCGACGTGCTCTACGCGCGTACCGCCCTCGCGCCGCCTCCGCAGGCCCCGGCGACGTTCCCGAGCTGGCGCCCCAGCCGTGCGCTCGATCACATCCTGGTGTCCGGATCCATCGAGGTCGAACGCCTCTGGGCCCTGCCGTACCCGGTGTCGGACCACCTGCCGATCGCGGCCAGCGTGCGCCTGCCCGTCCCGCTCGCACGCCCGTCCTGACGAGTCAGGAGTGCCGCCGGGCAAGCGCACCGGTGAACGAACCGGAGTGGCAGCGGAGTGGCGAGGGATCCCATCGCCGGGCGCGAAGAAGAAAGGGCCGCGCGAGGCGGCCCTTTCCCTTCTCCGCAGACCGGCCGGTCAGAACTTGATGGTCGCCTCGACGTAGCTGAAGCGGCCGGGCAGGTCGTAGGTCGACGCGTCGTATCCGTTGAGCGAACACGACAGGCAGACCGGCGGAGCCTTGGCGAACAGGTTGTTGACGCCGCCGGATACCGTCAGCTTGAGGTCCATCGGCACGGTCCAGCTCAGGCGCACGTCGTGGTACGTCGTCGCGCCGAGATGGTGCGTGCTGTTCGGGCCGTTGCAGATGCCGAAATCCGCCGCCGGACCGCATTCCTCGGTCAGGTCGGAGTAGTAGCGCACCGTCCAGCCGGCCGTCCACGCACCGAGGTTCCAGCCGAGATTCGCGGTGCTGCGCCACTTCGGCATGCCGCTGTCGGCGACCTCGATGCCGACGTCGCGCGGCTCGGCCTGGCCCGAGTCCGTGGCGACCGCGCGGTACTTCCTCAGGTAGGTCGTCTGCAGCGAGGCGTTGAACGTTCCGATGCCGGTCTCGTTGCCAGCCCACGTGATGCCGGCGTCGTAGCCGCTGGTGTTGATGCGGCCGAGATTGAACAGCGTGTTGTTGAAGTCGTTGATGCTTCCCGCGGCGGACCGCCCGATGCTGTTGCAGTACACCGGAGCCAGCGTCTCGACGCAGCGCGTCAGCAACGTCTGCGCGTCCGACGCCTGGATCGCATTGGTCAGGCTGATGCGGTAGTAGGTCAGCTCGAAGTCGAGCTTGCGCGACCATGCCGTGTCCTCCGCCCAGCCCGGGCTGTACAGGGCACCGATCGTCAGGCTCTTGGACTCCTCCGGCTTGAGCAGCGGATTGCCGCCGGTCACCACGGAGATCTGCGAATTCGGCTGCTCGTAGCTGGCGGGATCCGGTACGCCGAGCGCAATGCAGTTCAGCGCGAGCTGGCCCGTCGCGTGGTTGCACGGATCGGTGATCTGCGCGTCGAAGCGCGAGAACGTCCCGTACAGCTCGCCGATCGACGGAGCGCGGAATCCTTCGGCCCAGGTGCTGCGCAGGGTGAAGTCGTCGGTGATCTGCCAGCGCAGGCCGAACTTGTTGTTCGTCGTGCCGCCGAAGTTCGAGTAGTCCGAATAGCGCGTGGCCACGCTGAAATCGAGACGCTTGAACGCGGTCCGGTCGGCGAGGATCGGCGCGTTGAACTCGAGGTAGTACTCGTTGACCGAGTAGCTGCCGCTGGTCGGCCCCGACGGCACGCCGTTCGACTCGCCCGCAGTGACGATCGCGTCCGGCGTGTAGTAGCCGCTCTGCTTGCGGTGCTCGTAGCCTGCAGCGAACGCGAGGGCGCCGGCGGGCAGTTCGAACACGTCGCCGGAGATGTTCGCGGTCCAGTCGGTGAGCTTCTGCTTGCTGCGATCGTTCTCGACGAACGAGATGTACTTCAGCATCTCCGGCGTGATCGAACCCGCGCCGCCGAAGAGGTTGAGCGGCACGCACGGGGCCGTGCACTGGTCCACGGGGCCGAGCGCGCGCTGGATGTGGGCGATGTTGTACGTGCCGTTGACGGTCTGTTCCGCCTTGTTCTGCGCGGTGACGTAGTTGACGTCCCAGAAGAAGAGGCGTTCGCCGAGATTGAAATCGCCTCTCAGGCCGGTGCTGAAATAGCTCGTGTCCACGTCCTGGCTGAAGACGCGCGGGCCGCCCTCGAGCGGGCGCCGCGTGATGAACGCGCCGTCGGGACTGATCGTGAAGCCGAACGGGTTGTACGGGTTCGTGGCGTCGATTCCGACGCGGTCGGCGAGACCGTAGGTTCCGGCTTCCGAGCCGAGGAAGATCGGCTCCGGCGCCGCCTGGTTGACCGATTCGCGCCGCGTGTAGACGCCCTTCATGTTCCAGCTGATGCGATCGGTGAGCCGGTAGGATCCCTGCGCGAAGATCGACTTGCGCTCGGACGGCGTCAGCAACAGGTTGTACGGCGCGAAGTTGAAGCGGTACTGGTTGCCCCATCCGGTGAAGTCGTTCAACGTCGGATGCGCGCCGCCGAACGTGCCCGCGAGATTGCAGAAGTTGTCGGGGCAGAGGCCACCGAAGTCGGACGGCGCCGCGAACACGAAACGTCCGCCCGGCGTGCCGGAACTCCAGGTGTTCGGATTGATCGCGCCGTTGATGCCCGGCGTCGGATAGCGCGACTGGTTCCAGTCGTCCGAACTGGTCTTGTTTTGCTTGAAGTAGCTGGCGTCGATGAAGAACTCGTGGCGCTCTCCCTTGCCGCCGAACGAGAGATTGCCCTGCCGGGTGGCGCCGTCGCCGACCGAGTAGCCGCCGTAGTACAGGCGCGCGGCGGCGCCCTCCTGCGACTTCTTCGTGATGATGTTGATGACGCCGGCGATCGCGTCGGAGCCGTACAGCGACGAAGCGCCGTCGGTCAGGATCTCGATGCGGTCCACCGCGCTGGCGGGCAGCGTATTGAGGTCGACCGCGGCGGACACGCCGGAAGCCGACGACTCCGACACCCAGCGCAGGCCGTCGACCAGCACCAGCGTGCGCTTGGCGCCGAGGTTGCGCAGGCTGATCGTGGTCGAACCCGAGCCCACGCCGCCGCCGTCCGGCGGAAAACCGAAGTTGCCCGCGGAATTGAACTTCGTGTTGATCGACGAGCCGCTGACCGACAGGCGCTGGATGATGTCGCCGATCGAGCCGAGGCCGGTCGCCTCGATGTCCTTCGACGTGATCGTGAGCACCGGGGTCTGGCCCTCGATCTCGGCCTTCTTGATGCGCGATCCCGTGACTTCGATCGCCTGCAGCACCTGGGCGTCATCGCCGCCCTTTCTTTCCTGCGCCCCCGCCGGCGCCGAGCAGATTCCGAGAACCATCAAGCTGGCCGCAAGCTGTGTCAGCCGCGGCATACGGTGTGACTTCATCGACTCTCTCCCAGTACGAATGGACCACCTTGTGTCGCTGCTCGCGGGCCCGCCGGGCAACGTAAAGAAAATGTAAAGCAATGCTTCGTTTTTCGCCATAAACCGATGCGAGGTACGGGCACCCGTCACATTCCAACGGATCGGTCGTTCAGGATGTTTCCGCAAGCGCTTGATGCGAAAGGGCAGGTAAACTCCCTCCTGCTCGCCTATCGGGTTCCAAGGAAATGCCCGCTCCCACGATTCGACGGACCTCCCTGCTCGGCTTCGCCCCGGCCATCGCCGCCCTGGTCGCCATCGCCGCCCCTGCCGCGAAAGCCGACGACCTTCCCGCCCTGCGCGAACAGTTCCGCACGGCCCTGGCGAGTGCCGCCAAGCCCAACGACGACTCGTGGAAGCGCTATTCCGCCGCCCTCGCGGAAGCGCGCTACCCGCTGACGCCGTACGTCGAACTCGCTGCGTTGAAGCCGCGCGTCGCCCGGCTCGATCGCCGCGACGTGGAAGCCTTCCTGAAGCGCTGGCCCGACACGCTGGCGGCGCGCGACCTGCGCGAGGCGTACCTGCGCGAACTCGCCCGCCGCAGCGACTGGGCCGGATTCCGGGCCCTGTGGCAGGGCAGCAGCGACCGCGACCTGCAGTGCAGCGCGCTGCAGGCGCGCCTCGCCGCCGGCGACAGGCTCGATTTCGCGCGCGATCTCGATTCGCTCTGGCAGGGCTCGCGCGCGATGCCCTCCTCCTGCGATCCGGTGCTGGCCTCCGCGCACGCCAACGGCGTGCTGGACGATGCGCGCATCCGCGAGCGCCTCGACCGCGCCGCCGCCGCCGGCAACGCCGAAGCCGCCGGCGAACTCGCGCCCCTGCTCGCCGGCGCCGAGCGCGCCGATGCCGATCGCATCGTCGCCGCGCTGCGCGATCCGTCCGGCACGCTGGCGAAAGCGAAGACCTGGACGGACGACGCGCACGCGCGCGACGCCGTGTCCTATGCCTTCGCGCGCCTCGCGCGCAGCAACAGTTCCGCGGCGGAAACCCTGTGGGCCGAGCTGCAGGCGCGCTTCCAGTGGGACGCCGCGCAGAAGAACCGCATCCTGCACGCGATCGCGCTGTACCGCGCCACGAGCTATTCGCCCGACGCGCTCGCACGCCTCAAGGCGCTGCCGGAGGCGGCCGAGGACGACGCCACGCGCGAATGGCAGGTGCGCATCGCCCTCACCGCCGGCGACTACGCGGAAACGCTGGCCGCGCTCGACGGCCTCTCCGAGACCCAGAAAGCCGATGCGCGCTGGCGCTACCTGCGCGCGCGCCTGCTCGACAAGCTCGGGCGCAAGGCCGAAGCGGCGCCGATCTATGCCGATCTCGCGCGCGAAGCGAACTTCCACGGCTTCCTCGCCGCCGACTGGAGCGACCGCCCCTATGCGATCTGCCCGACGAAACTCGCCACCGGCGGCGCTGGCGAGGCGGCGCTGGCGAAGCAGCCCGATCTCGAGCGTGCCTTCGAGTTCCGCGAGCTGGACATGCTGCGCGAGGCGCGCCGCGAATGGGATTTCGCGATGGGCAAGCTCGACGCGAACCAGCGTCGCCTCGCCGCCGATTCCGCCTGGCGGCGCGGCTGGTACGACCGCGCCGTGTTCGCGTTCTCGGCCGATCCGGAGACGCAGCGGCTGTACGAACAGCGCTTCCCGCTGGGGCTGGAAAAGCACGTCCGCAGCGAGGCGCGCGCGGCCGGCATCGACCCGGCCTGGGCCTACGCGATCATCCGCGCCGAGAGCGCGTGGATGAGCGACGCGCGCTCGCACGCGAATGCCTGGGGCCTGATGCAGCTGCTGCCCGGCGTCGCGAAGCAGGTGGCCAAGTCCGCCGGCCTGCCCTACTCGAAGCCGCAGCAGTTGTTCGATCCCGAATACAACGTGCAGCTCGGCACGCGCTTCCTCGGCCAGATGGCGCGCAAGTACGACGGCAGCCCCTGGCTGGCAAGCGCCGCCTACAACGCCGGGCCGGCGCCCGTGGGCCGCTGGCTCGACGCGCGTGGCTCGCTCGATCCCGACTTCTTCATCGAGACGATCCCCTACAGGGAAACGCGCGAGTACGTGGCGCGCGTGCTCGCCTTCAGCGTGATCTACGACTGGCGCCTCAACGGCAAGGCGCTGCCGCTGTCCTCGCGCATGCCGCGCATCGGGCAGCCCTATCGCGCGCCGGACGACAGCACGCCGCGCAAGGCCGTCGCCTGCGCCGCCGTTCCCGAAGCGCCGGCGACGGC
>DBMH01000171.1:0-5366 GCA_002297645.1 Rhodanobacteraceae bacterium UBA703
GACCGCGCTGGCCGGCGCCGCGATCTGGTTCTGGGCGGCCGCGACGCTGCGGCAGCCGCGACGCGAGGCGTGCCCGGCAGCGTGAGCGTGCGTATCCATGCCCGTTTCGACTAACGTACGCGGCCGATCCGAGGAAATCCCCATCATGATCCAGCGCATCGAAGCCGGCCCGCGCATGTCCGAGGCCAGCATCCACGGCGGTGTCGTCTATCTCGCCGGGCAGATTCCGGACGACGCGAGCGCCGATATCGAGGGCCAGACGCGGCAGGTCCTGGAGGCGATCGATGCCTTGCTCGCCGCCGCCGGCAGCGACAAGACGCGCATCCTGCGCGCGCAGATCTACCTGGCCGACATCGGCGATTTCGCCGGGATGAACCGCGCCTGGGACGCCTGGGTCGTGCCGGGCCAGGCGCCGTCGCGTGCAACGGTCGAGGCGAAGCTGGCGAATCCGGCGTGGAAGGTCGAGATCGTCGTCACCGCAGTGATCTGATCGCGACCCGCGATGCGGCGTTCCGTATCGCGCTGGGATCCGCACCGCCGGATGTCGAATTGCCCCCGGCTGGATCGTCCTGCACGATGGATCCACCACTCGCCGAGGCGTCGCCATGTCCCTTCCCAGGCCCATCACCCCGCATCTGTGGTTCGATACGCAGGCACGCGAAGCCGCCGACTTCTACTGCTCGGTGTTCCCGGACTCGAAGGTCGGGCCCGTCGTCACGCTGCGCGACACGCCGTCGGGAGACTGCGACGTGGTCTCGTTCACGCTCGGCGGGCAGCCCTTCAAGGCGATCAGCGCGGGACCGCTGTTCCGGTTCAATCCGTCGGTGTCGTTCTTCGCGAACTTCGACCCGTCGCGCGATGCGAATGCCCGCGCGCGGCTCGATGCGCTGTGGGCGGCCCTGGTGGAAGGTGGTCAGGCGTTGATGCCGTTGGACGAGTATCCCTTCAGCAAGCGCTACGGCTGGGTGCAGGACCGCTACGGCGTGTCGTGGCAGTTGATCCTGACCGATCCCACCGGTGAACCGAGGCCGTTCATCGTGCCTTCGCTGCTGTTCACCGGCGACGTCTACGGCAAGGCGGAAGAGGCCGGTGCGTTCTACCGCTCGGTGTTCGAGGATTCGCGTGCCGGCCAGTTCGTGCCATATCCCGAGGGCAGGGCGCCGGACCGCGCCGGAGCGGCGATGTTCTCCGACTTCCGTCTCGGCCCGACCTGGTTCGCGGCGATGGACAGCGCCCATCCGCACGGCTTCGGCTTCAACGAGGCGATTTCCTTCATGGTCAGCTGTCGTGACCAGGCCGAACTCGACCGCTACTGGGCGCAATTGTCCAGCGTGCCGGAGGCCGAGCAATGCGGCTGGTGCAAGGATCGCTACGGTCTCTCCTGGCAGGTCACTCCGCTGGCACTGGAGAAGATCATGGCCTCGGGCGATGCGGCGGCCATCGCGCGCGTGACGCAGGCGTTCCTGCCGATGCGCAAGCTGGACGTGGCGGCGATCGAGGCGGCGGCGCGCTAGTTTTTCCAGCGCAAAGTGCTAGGAGCGCGCCGACTTGCGCGCGCGCTTGATCGCGTACATCGCCGCGTCCGCCTGCGCGAGCACGTCGTCGGCGCCAGCGTGTTTGGGTGCCGGGATCACGCCGACGCTCGGGCCGGCGTAGTCGATGGATAGGGCGTCGCCCAGGTCGAAGTGCCCTGTCGTGGCCCGTTGCAACCGTTCGCGAAGGGAATCGACGACGACGGGCCCCTCGTCGTCGGGCGCGCTGGCGAGCACGACGAACTCGTCGCCGCCGAGACGCGCGCAGAAGTCGCCGGTGCGCGCCGACCGCGTCAACGCCGAGGCGATCCGTTGCAGGAACCGGTCGCCCGCTTCGTGGCCGTGCCGGTCATTGATCGCCTTAAAGCCGTCGAGGTCGACGAAGGCGACCAGCAGCACGGAGCGCTCGCGGTCGCTGTGCGCGAGCCGGAGTTCCAGTTCCTCCATCAGTGCCCGTCGGTTGGGCAAGCCGGTGACGCTGTCCGTCGACGCGCTGACGGCGAGGGCGTCGTTGTCACGCTGCAACCGCTCGATGGTCTGCTCGCGGTCCACCTGCTGGCCGATCAACTGCGCGAACAGGTGCATCACGCGGTCGCCTCCGGCCGCCATCGGCCGGCGCCGGTCGCTCGCGGCGCACAAGGTGCCGTAGACCACTCCGTCGGACGTACGTACCGGCGTGCTGGCATAGGTGGCGATGCCGAGCGCGCGCGCCGCGTCCGAATCCCCCCAGCAGTCCGCGACGTCTTCGGTGTAGGTGCGCTGCTCGTCGAGTGCGCGCTTGCACAAGGTATCGTGCCAGGGAACGGACAGGCCCTCGGGAATCCGCAGGCGCTGCGAGTTGCGCGAATACAGGATGTGCTGCACGCCGACGGCGTCGTCGATCATCGTGAGGTAGGTGGACTCCAGCCCGGTCACTTCCTCCAGCAGGCCGAGCAGTGGCCGGACCAGCTGTTCGAGCGTGTTCGCTCCGGTCACGGCATCGGCCAGCCGCAGCACGGACGGCGCGCTGGCGGATGTGGCGGGAACATTCATCGCGTTCATCGGTCGGGGCGGCAGGCAGTCGAACGGCAAGCATCGGCGAGAGTCGCCGGCGGCTGCAAGTCGGCGGAGTGTGACGCGCTGCGCACGACGCGGGCCTCGATGCTTCGCTTCAGACGCGCACGACCGAACGCGAGTGTCCTTCGTCGCCGAACAGGCGCAGATAGCGCGCGATCTCGCTGCGATCGCCGGTCGCCTTGTCGGGATTGTCGGAGAGTTTCACGGCGGGACGCCCGTTCGCCTCGACCACCTTGCAGACCAGCGAGATCGCGTCGAGGTCGCCGCCGGCGAACGGCGCGCAGCCGCGGAAGTCGTTGGTCAAGTTCGTGCCCCAGCCGAAACTCATGCGCACGCGGCCATGGAAGTGGCGATACGTGCTCTCGATCGAATCGACATCCATGCCGTCGGAGAAGATCAGCAGTTTCTCGCGCGGGTCGCGTCCTTGCGACTGCCACCAGCGGATGACCTGCTCGCCGGCTTCGATCGGCGGCAGGCTGTCCGGGCGGAAACCGGTCCAGTCGGCGACCCAGCCGGGTGCGTCGCGCAGGAATGCCGCCGTGCCGAACGCGTCCGGCAGCACGATCAACAGGTTGCCGGAATACGATTCGCGCCACTCGTCGAGCACGCGATACGGCGCGGCGCGCACGCCGGCATCGTCGTCGGCCAGTGCAGCCAGCACCATCGGCAGTTCGTGCGCGTTCGTGCCGATCGCCTCGAGGTCCGTCTCCATCGCGATCAGCACGTTCGAGGTGCCGATGAAGCGCTCGCCCAGTCCTTCCTTGAGCGCCTCCACGCACCAGCGCTGCCACAGGAAGCCGTGGCGCCGGCGCGTACCGAAGTCCGACAGCCTGAGGTCGGGCAGGGCGCGCAGGCGCTCGACCTTCTCCCACAGCTTCGCCTTGGCGCGCGCGTACAGGACGTCGAGCGCGAAACGGCCGCGACCCGCTATCGCCGCGCGCGATCGCAATTCGTTGACGATCGCCAGCGCCGGGATTTCCCACAGCGTGGTATGCGTCCACGGACCGGAGAAGCGCAGCACGTACTGCCCTTCGGCACGGGTCAGCTCGTAGTCGGGCAAACGCATTTCCGCGAGCCAGGCGAGGAAATCGGGCTCGAACATCTGCCGGCGGCCGTAGAAGGTGTTGCCGGCGAGCCAGATCAGTTCGTTCTTGGTGAAGCGCAAGGTGCGCGCATGGTCGAGCTGCGCACGCAGCTCGCTTTCCGGGATCGTGTCCGCCAGTCGCACCGCGCGGCTGCGGTTGATCATCTCGAACGTCGCCTGCACCGGGGCATGGCGCCGCCAGATCAGCTGCAGCATCAGCAGCTTGTAGAAATCCGTGTCGAGCAGGCTGCGCACGATCGGATCGAGGCGCCAGTTGTGGTTGTAGGCGCGGGTGGCGAGGTCGGTCTGCACGGGGCGGTTCCTGGTTCGGCGTCCTGGCTCGACGGAGGGCGTGCCGTCCGCCCGGATGCTTCGCCGCCGATGCTACAGTCACGCCCCCGCGGCACGGCAATACGAGCGAACGAAACGATGGCGATTCCCGCACCTTACCCGATCGGCACACCTGGACAGCCCTGGGGCGACGCGGAAAGAGCCGAATGGCTGTCGCGCCAGACGCGGCATCGCAGTTATGCCGACGACGTGCTCGACATGGTCAATCGCCTGCGTTCGCGCTTCGACGTATCGCAATACGGCGAGCTCGACTACGCACCGCAGACGTTTCCGCTGTTCGCGATCCGCAACCGCGACTGGAACGACGCGCTGCCCGTCATGCTCGTCACCGGCGGCGTGCACGGCTACGAGACCAGCGGCGTGCACGGCGCGCTGCAGTTCGTCGATCGCCACATGGCCGACTACGCCGGCAGGGCCAACGTGCTCGTCGCGCCGTGCGTGAGTCCGTGGGCGTATGAGCGCATCCATCGCTGGAATCCGCACGCGATCGACCCGAACCGCTCCTTCCGCGAGAACAGCCCGGCCGGCGAGTCGGCCGCGTTGATGCGTCTCGTCGGCCCGCTGCGCGAGCGCGTCCTGATGCACATCGACCTGCACGAGACGACGGACAGCGACGAGTCCGAATTCCGCCCGGCGCTCGCCGCGCGCGACGGCAAGCCGTTCGAGCCGGACGGGATTCCGGACGGCTTCTATCTCGTCGACGATACGGAGCATCCGCAGCCGGAATTCCAGCAGGCGGTCATCGCGGCCGTCGAGAAGGTCACGCACATCGCGCCGGCCGACGCGAAAGGCGAGATCATCGGTTCGCCGGTCATCGGACACGGCGTGATCCGCTATCCGTTGCGTCCGCTCGGACTGTGCGCCGGCGTGACCGACGCGAAGTACAAGACGACCACCGAGGTTTACCCGGACAGCCCGCGCGCGACGCCAGTGCAGTGCAACGACGCGCAGGCCGCGGCGGTGTGCGCCGCGATCGACTACGCGCTGGCGCATGCCGGATAGCCGCTCGGCGCGTCGCTCCGATTCCCGGAGGACGCGCCGCGAGGAGAATGCATCCCATCCACCTGCGGCCGGGCCACGCACCCGGCGATCGGATTCCGCATGACTCGACTCGTTGCCGTCGCTCTCGCCGCTTCCCTGGCCGCGCTTGCCGTCCCGGCTTCCGCGTCTTCCGGCACCGCCGTTGCGGAGGCCGACGCCACACGCTCGGCTTCGCTGGCCGGCGTGGCGCGCCGGGCGGATGCCGAACCGGCCGATCTCGCCGCCGACGCGACCTATGCGTTGCCCGGCCTGATCCACGCCGACCGCAGCCTCGACGGACCTTCCCCCGTAGAGTGAGTCCA
>DBMH01000171.1:5476-5632 GCA_002297645.1 Rhodanobacteraceae bacterium UBA703
TGAGCGTGTCGGACATGCAGCGCTTGCGTGAGCTGGAACAGGAGAATGCGCGGCTGAAGCGGATGTACGCGAACCTGAGCCTGGAGCACGAGCTGATGAAGGAGGTCATCGCAAAAAAGTGGTGACGCTGGCGCAGCGCCGCGAGGCGGTGGGCTG
>DBMH01000313.1 GCA_002297645.1 Rhodanobacteraceae bacterium UBA703
CTCCCCTTTTCTTTTTCCTGCGGACAGCCCATGCGCCGTCTTCTCGCGACCTCCCTCTTGATCACCTCCGCGGCCGCAGCGGCTCCGGCGCAGCCGTCGCCCGCCACGCCCGCACGCAGCGTGCGCATGCACACGGCAGCCGAGCGCGCGCGTGACGTCGAAGCCTTCCTGTCCGCGCGATCCGTCCGGCCGGCGTCCCTTCCTCACCACGAGGTCACCACGCTCGCCGACACGGGCCCCGGCTCGCTGCGCGCGGCCATCGAGGCCGCCAATGCGCAGGCGGGCATGGCGCTGATCGAGTTCGCGCCGACGCTGGAAGGCCGCATCGTGCTGAAGGGCACGTTGACGATCTTCGATTCCGTCGTGATCGCAGGCCCCGGCGCGGATCGCCTGGCCGTGGACGGCGACAACCAGCGGCAGGTGTTCTGGATAGGACCGGCCGCCGACGCGCATCGCCCCGAGGTCCTGATCGCCGGCCTGACCGTGAACGGAGGACTGGCGCCGTCGGGCGCCGGCATCGGCAGCCGCGACGCCAACCTGACGCTGGCCGACTGCGTGATCCGCGACAACAACACGAGCAACGCGCTGTCGGACAAGTACGGCGGCGGCGTCTACCAGGAGCAAGGCTCGCTGCACGTGGACCGCTGCGTCGTGCGCGCCAACAGCGCCGGCACCTCCGGCGGCGGCATCGCCGCACGAGACGCCGCGTTGACGGTGCAGGACAGCTTCGTCGACTCGAACCTCGCCACGCAGGGCGCCGGCATCTACGCCGATACACAGGCCGCCGTGGAACTGCGCCGCTCCTTCATCGGCAACAATCTCGCCAGCCGCCGGGGCGGCGGCGTCGACGTCGCCGCGCGCGGCGCACCGGCGCTGCTGGAGAATCTCACGGTCGCGGGAAACTACGTGCGCGGCGAAGCGCCGTCCGACACTGGCGGAGGCATCTGGCTCGGCGGATCGGGCTGGCTGCGCCTCAGCACGATCAGCGGGAATCTTCTGTTCAACCATCCGCGCGACGAGCAGTCCTCGGCCGGCGTGCATTTCGACGGCCCGGGCGTGCTCGAACTCGGCAGCAGCGTGATCGCGTTCAACTCCGTCGCGGGCGGCTCCGTCGACCTCGGAAACACCGCCGGCACGATCCAGTCCTACTGCAACCTCATCCACTCGCCGGCGTCGCCGACATGGAACGGCGATCGAACCCTGCAAGGCGTCGATCCGCTGCTCCAACCGCTGGCCGACAACGGCGGCGGCACACTGACGATGGCGATCGCCGCCGACAGCCCGGCGCGCGACCAGGGCTGCGATTTCGAGTACTCGGACCAGCGCGGCTTTCCGCGACGCACGTCGTGGGACTTCCGCGTCGACATCGGTGCCTACGAATACGGCGCGGACCGACTGTTCGCGAACGGCTTCGAGGGTTGATCCGCCCGGCCTGCCTCCGCAACGACCGCCATTCGCGCGTCGCTCTCCCTGCGAAAGGAATCCCCATGCCACGCCTTCCCGTCCGCATTCTCGCCCTCGCCTGCGCGCTCGCCGCTCCGGCGCTGGCTGCCGTGCCATCGTCTTCCATACCCATGCACACCGCCGCGGAACGGCGAGCCATCGCCGCCGCGTTTCTCGCCGAGCATGCCGACGGCGCGACCGCGCCGCCGCGCTTCGCCGTGACGACGCTGGCCGACGCCGGCGCCGGCTCGCTGCGCGCGGCGATCGAACAGGCCAATGCCGAGCCCGGCATTGCCGTGGTGGAGATCGACGCGGCGCTGGAAGGCACGATCACGCTCGCCGACACCGCGCTGCGCATCACCGATTCGATCGTGATCGTCGGCCCCGGCGCGGAACGGCTCGCCCTCGACGCGGGCGGACGCCACGGCGTGATCGGCACCGCCTCTCCCGGCTTCTACGCCGTCGACGTGGCGATCCTCGGCGTGACCGTCCGCGGCGGCGCGACGCCCCGCGGCGCCGGCATCGCCGGTTCGTCCACCAATCTCTTCCTCGCCGACACCGTCGTCGAGTACAACAACACGACCAATTCGATCCAGGACGAACGGGGCGGCGGCCTCTACCTCGAACGCGGCTCGCTGCGCATCGACCGCTGCGTCTTCCGTCGCAACAGCTCCGGCTACGCAGGCGGCGGCCTGAGCGTGCTCGATGCATCGGTGTCGATCCGCGACAGCGCATTCCAGAACAACACCGCCAAGCGCGGCGGCGGCCTGCACATCGACACGTCCTACGCCGTCGACGTGCGCCGATCCCTGATCGCCCTCAACCAGGCGGCCCTGCGCGGCGCCGGCGTCGACCTGACGGCCAGCGGCGCGCAAGCGGTGATCGAGAACGTGACGATCAGCAGCAACTTCCTCTTCGGTGACTTACCCACCGTCGGCGGCGCCGGCATCGCCTTGACCGGCCCGGCGCGCATCACGGTGAGCACGATCGCCAACAATCGCGCGCAGTCGCTGACGCGCGATCCGGACCGCGCGGCGGGCCTGCAATACGATTCCCCGCAAGGGTTGTTGTTCCTCGACGGAACCCTGCTCTGGGGCAACGCGACGCTGGACGACGGCAACGTCGATCTCGGCCGCAGCGGCAGCGGCGGTATCGACGCGTACAACAATCTCATCGGCACGACGACGCCGGATGCGATCAACGGCGCGGAGCAAGGCAACCTGTTCGCGACCGACCCGCTGCTCGGCCCGCTCGCCGACAACGGCGGCCCGACGGCGACGCATGCGATCGCTGCGGACAGCCCGGCGCGCGACGCGGTGGTGTCGCTCCCGTACAACCCGGTCACCGACCAGCGCGGATTCGTCCGGCGCCGGCCCGACGACACCGTGGCGGACATCGGCGCCTACGAATACGGCGCGGACCGCCTGTTTGCCAACGGCTTCGACGGCTGAGGACAAAGTTCGCCCGCCACTGCGGAGCGGCACCGGACACGCCGTCGCCGCGGTCGGCTAGCGCGCCGTCGATGTCCCGCCACATCACCGTGTCCGGCGCGCACCCGTCGAACAGTCAATACCTCGACGTGAATTCCGCCGTAACCTTGCCCATCGCCGTGCGCCAGCGCTCGATCAGGGCGGGATTGGCTTCGGGGTCCGTTTCGCGGACCGCGGCCAGCAGGCTGTCGATCCAGTAGCCGTACAGCGTGGGTCGTACCGGCGTGCGGCCCTTGCGCGAATGCACCTGCGCCATCTCGCCGACGCTGCGCTGGACCATGCCCATGCCGGCGGCGTGGGAGATCGCGATCGAGATCCCGCGCCGCAGCGCGAGACGCTGCTGGCGGAAGTCGGTCTTCTCGAACATCGGCGCGATGTCGGGGTGGCTGGAAAGGAATATCTCGTAGAAACGCTCGATGAATCCGCCTGCACGCAGGCATCGGCCGTAGCTGGCCTGCAGGTCGTCGTACTGGTCCGCCATGGGGATCGCAAAGCCTCTGAGGGAATTCCCGCGAAGCCGCCTTCCTGGTGGCCACGTGGATCGGCTCGTCCGGCACGTGACCGGCCTCGCGTGTGCTGACGGCACATCCTCGTGCCGCGGGACCCGGAGAGGCCGGGATTCCCGGGTCGCCGGACGCGTGGACGCCTTGCCGGCCGGCACGACACCCCGCATCCGAACCCGCGACTATGGCCGAGGCCGGCCTCGCCTGTCGCGAGGCAAGGCGTCGCAGCGTCCATGGCGCGGGGCTTGATCGCCGCCGCCCCTGTCGCCATGCTGCGCGGCTTCGCAAGCCGTACACGGAATGCCTCCCGCATGAGTTCCCGCTACAACGCCGCCGACATCGAAGTCCTGTCCGGTCTCGATCCCGTCAAGCGCCGCCCCGGCATGTACACGGACACGGCGCGTCCGAACCACCTCGCGCAGGAAGTCATCGACAACTCGGTGGACGAGGCGCTGAACGGCCACGCCTCGAC
Organism: Rhodanobacteraceae bacterium UBA703; assembly: GCA_002297645.1. GTDB lineage: Bacteria > Pseudomonadota > Gammaproteobacteria > Xanthomonadales > Rhodanobacteraceae > Dokdonella_A. Next base: position 3,909 of record DBMH01000313.1, read on the forward strand.
GATCGACGTGATCGTGCACGCGGACGGATCGGTCGAAGTCGCCGATGACGGTCGCGGCATGCCGGTCGACATCCATCCCGACGAAGGCATTCCCGGCGTCGAACTGATCCTCACGCGCCTGCACGCCGGCGGCAAGTTCTCGGGCAAGAACTACAACTTCTCCGGCGGCCTGCACGGCGTCGGCGTGTCGGTGGTCAACGCGCTGTCGTCGAAGGTCGAGGTCACGATCCGCCGCGACGGCCAGGTGCACCGCATGGACTTCGCCTACGGCGACCGCGCCACGCCGCTCACCGTCACCGGCACCGCGCCGAAGAAGCAAAGCGGCACGACCGTGCGCTTCTGGCCCGAACCGAAGTACTTCGATTCGCCGAAGATCTCGCTGCCGCGCCTCAAGCACGTGCTGCGCGCGAAGGCCGTGCTCTGCGCCGGCCTCACCGTGCGCCTGACCGACGAGGCCAGCGGCGAGAAGGTCGAGTGGCATTACGAGGACGGCCTGCGCGACTACCTGCGCTCGATGCTCGGCGAAGCCGAATACCTGCCGGCCGACCTCTACGTGAACCACGTGCAGCGCGACAACGGCGCGGTCGAATTCGCCGTCGCGTGGCGGCCGGAAGGCGAGTTGACGCAGGAAAGCTACGTCAACCTGATCCCGACCGCGCAGGGCGGCACCCACGTCAACGGCCTGCGCTCGGGACTGACCAACGCGCTGCGCGAGTTCTGCGAGTTCCGCAACCTGCTGCCGCGCGGCATCAAGCTCGCGCCGGAAGACGTGTGGGACCGGCTCTGCTTCGTGCTGTCGTTGAAGATGGGCGATCCGCAGTTCTCCGGCCAGACCAAGGAGCGCCTGTCCTCGCGCGACGCCGCCGGCTTCGTCGAGAACGCGGTGCACGACGGCTTCTCGCTGTACCTCAACCAGCACGTCGACATCGGCGAGAAGATCGCGCAACTGGCGATCGAGCGCGCGACGCTGCGGCTCAAGGCCGAAAAGCAGATCGTGCGCAAGAAAATCACCCAGGGCCCCGCCCTGCCCGGCAAGCTCGCCGACTGCGCGTCGAGCGACCTGTCGCGCACGGAGCTCTTCCTGGTCGAGGGCGACTCGGCCGGCGGCAGCGCGCGCCAGGCACGCGACAAGGACTTCCAGGCCATCCTGCCGCTGCGCGGCAAGATCCTGAACACCTGGGAGGTCGATTCCGGCCAGGTGTTGTCGTCGCAGGAAGTGCACGACCTCGCGGTCGCGATCGGCTGCGACCCGGGCAAGGACGACCTGTCCGGCCTGCGCTACGGCAAGGTGGTGATCCTCGCCGACGCGGATTCCGACGGGCTGCACATCGCGACCCTGCTGTCGGCGCTGTTCCTGCGCCACTTTCCCGCGCTCGTGCGCCAGGGCCACGTCTTCGTCGCGATGCCCCCGCTGTTCCGCGTCGACGTCGGCAAGCAGGTGTTCTACTGCCTCGACGAGTCCGAACGCGACGCCATGCTGGAGAAGATCCAGCGCGAGAAGATCCGCGGCGCGGTCAGCGTCACGCGCTTCAAGGGGCTCGGCGAGATGAACCCGTCGCAGCTGCGCGAATCGACGATCCATCCCGATACGCGCCGTCTCGTGCAGCTCACCGTCGGCGACGTCGCGGACGGCGACGACGGCACCGCCAAGCTGATGGACATGCTGCTGTCGAAAAAGCGTGCCGCCGACCGCAAGGAATGGCTGGAGACGAAGGGCGACCTGGCTTCGCTGGAGGTGTGAAAGAACCGCCGGGACGCGTGCCGGCGACGCGTCTTCGCGCTATTCCCGCCATCCGGCGCCTTTGATGCCAGGGCGCCATCCGCTATGTTTCCCCCGGGAGCTACGGGGGATCCACGGAAATGGCCAAACTCATTCCAACGCGCAGCAGTTGCCTGTCGCGCATGACGCCGGGTGAAAAGCGGCTCTCCGAACGCCTGGAAGACAAGCTGGAGGACGACTACCTCCTCTGGTACGACGTGCCGATCGGCTTGAAGCAGCGCCAACCCGATTTCGTCGTGTTCCACCCGCGCCGCGGACTGCTGGTGCTGGAAGTCAAGGACTGGAAACCCGACACGATCGCCAGCGCGGATCGCACTCAGTTCACGCTGCTGGTATCGCGCGGCTCGATCAAGGAAACCAACCCGCTGCTGCAAGCACGCACCTATGCACTCGAGATCGCGACCGTGCTCCAGCGCGATCCGGCGCTGCGCCATCCCGAAAGCAGTCCTTACGCCGGCAAGCTCGTGATGCCATGGGCGCATGGTGTGGTCTTCACCCATCTCACACGCAAGCGCTTCGACGATAGTGGCCTTGGCGAAATCATCTCGCCGCACCTGACAATCTGTCAGGACGAAATGACCGAATCGGTTGACGCGGAAACCTTCCAGCAACGGCTGTGGGGAATGTTTCCGCATGTGTTTCCGACCGCACTCACGCTGCCGCAGATCGATCGCGTGCGCTGGCATCTGTTTCCCGAAATCCGCGTCGAGGCGGGAGACGGCCAGTTCGGCTTGTTCGGCGCGAGAGATTCGAGCACTCAGGCGCTGGCGATCCCCGACCTCGTCAAGGTCATGGACATGCAGCAGGAACAGCTCGCGCGCTCGCTCGGCGACGAGCACCGGGTCATTCACGGCGTGGCCGGCTCCGGCAAGACGATGATCCTCGGCTTCCGCGCGATGCACCTCGCTCGCGCACTGTCCAAACCGATCCTGGTGCTCTGCTTCAACCGCACCCTGGCGGCGCGACTGGAACAACTGATCGGTGAACGCGGCCTCGCCGAGCAGGTACAGGTCTACAACTTCCATCGCTGGTGCCGCGCCATGCTGATGGCCTATAACGCGCCGCTGCCAAGCGGAAGCGGCAAGGACTTCATCGATGCACTGCCCGCCGCTGTGATCGAAGCCGTCGATCGTGGCCAGGTTCCGCGCTTCCAGTACGGCGCGATCCTGATCGACGAAGGCCACGACTTCGAACCGGATTGGTACCGCCTGATCGTGCAGATGATCGATCCGCAAACCAACTCGCTGCTGGTGCTCTACGACGACGCGCAGAACATCTACGGCAAGGCCGCGCGCCGCAAACTGAGCTGGAAAAGCCTCGGCGTGCAGGCGCAAGGACGCACCACGATCCTCAAGCTCAACTATCGCAACACGCTGGAGATTCTCTCGGTTGCGCGCAGCTTCGCCGCGGAGCTGTTGACCGAGCGCAACGACGACGAGGACGGCGCGCCGCTGCTCGCACCCGAAAGTGCCGGCCGGCGCGGCGCCGTGCCCGAGTTGATCCGTACCGACCACGCCACCGACGAAACCACAACCGTGCTCGCTCGAATCCGCGATGAACACGCGCGCGGCCGTCCATTGCACGAAATCGCCGTGATCCATCGCCATCGCTGGCAGGGCGATGCGTTGCGCAAGGCGCTCGAGCACGCCGGGATTTCCTGCTGTCTAGCCGACGATCACGGCGGCAAGGACGCCCTGTTCCACGACGATGGCGTCAAGCTCGTCACGATGCATTCGAGCAAGGGCCTGGAATTTCCCTTGGTGCTGATTCCAGGCCTCGGACAATTGCCCGCGAAGGACGAGGACGAAGCCTCCGCCGCACGCCTGCTCTACGTGGCGATGACCCGGGCCACCGAACGCCTGCTGCTGATCCATCACGGCGACTCGGTGTTCAGCGCGCGCATCCGCGCCTCGATCAACGAGGTGCAGGCTCAACTGGCGGCGACTGCGTGATCGGCATCGGTGCCATGTCAAGCGCAAGCGCTGCACTCCGAATGCCCTCACCCTTCCCTCTCCCGCAAGCGGGAGAGGGAAAACAGCACGGCTCGCCCGTTTCGCGCCCTCCTCAGCCGCCACGCACCATCTGCATGATCTTCGCCGGGTTCAGCGAGCGCGCCTGCTCCTGCATCTGCGGAACGTAGTTCGCCTGCAGGCCCTTGGCCTCGCCGAGCATCTGCTGGAACGCGTCGCGCAGCATGTCGGTCGAGAACGTGCGGCCCCCGGCGTAGTAGCGGCGAGCGACCTGGCCGAGCGCGTAGGTGCTCGCGAAACTCATGCCCGAACTGACGGCCTGGCGGCCGAGACCGCCCAGCAGGCCGCCGCCGATCGCACCGAGCAGGCCGCCGAGCAGCTTGCGGCCGGCTTGCTCGAGATACTGCGAGGTCAGGCCGACACCCATCGTCGCGAGGAAATCCTTGATGTGGCCTTGGTCGAGCTGGTAGCCGTACGACTGGCCGATGCGATAGACCAGCCGCATCTGCAGCGGAATGATCGCCATCGTGGCCAGCGATTCCGGCAGCAGTTCCAGCGCGCCGTTGAGGATCGCCGCGTCGACAATGGCCTTGTCCATCTGCGCGTCGCTCATCGACGAGGCGCGCGACGTACCCTGCATGTTCGCGGCTGCCGCGGTACCGGGGGCTGCTGCCGCGGCGCCGAGAGGAGCGGAGGCGATCGACTCGGCCTGCTGCTCGTGCGCGCGGCTCGCCTCGGCGTCGAGTCCGAGCCGGCCGGCGAGATCGGCGAGGAACGCCCGTTCCGCCTCGCTGCGCACGCCGTCGGCGTTGCAGATGCAGACGGCCATCTCGTAGGCGAGCTGCCGCGTCGCCGGCGTGGCCAGTCCCGCCACCGCGTCGCCGAGGTCGACGCGCTTCAGCAGGACGTCCTGGTACAGCGCCGCGACGTCGACGCCGCCGGCTCCGAGCCCTTCGGCGACACGGCGGATCTCGTCGCGCTCGACGTCGCTGGTCGAGCCGTCGGCGAACGACGCCATCAGGCTGATGGTGAGGATGGAGCGGATGTCCTGCTCGGTCATGACCCGGTTCCCGATGAGAAAGAGGTCGCATCCTGCCGCACGCGCAAGACCGTTGTCATCGTGCCGGTCGACACGGTCACGAAGGCTGCGCGAGGTAGCGGCTCGGCGGAACGCCGACCACGCGCTTGAACATCGTCGTGAACGACGAGGCGCTGTCGTAGCCGAGGTCGAAAGCCAGCGGCGTGACCGGCTCGCCGGCGGCTAGCCGAGGCAGCGCGGCGAAGATCGTCGCCTGCCGGCACCAGCCCGCGAAGCTGAGCCCGGTCTCGGCGCGGAAGCGGCGCGTGAACGTGCGCCGGCTCATGCCGAGCGCCTGGCACCAGTCGTCGATCGAGTCGCGCACGGCGGGCCGGCGCAGATAGGCGCGGCACCGCGCGGCAATGCGCGCATCGGCCGGCATCGGGATGTCCAGCGGCAGCACCGGCGCGCGCGCGATCTCGTGCACCAGCAACGCGAAGATCGCATCGGTGCGCGAACCGCGCGCGTACGGCAGCGGCAGGTCGGCGGTTTCGAGCAGCAGCTCGCGCATCAGCGCCGAAATAGCGACCACGCGGCAGTCCGCCGGCAGCGCCGGGTCGATCGCGGGATCGACGTACACGCTGCGCGTACTGACGTGCACCAGCGACCGCACCTCGTGGTGCATGCCGGCGGGAATCCACACCGCCCGCTCCGGCGGCACGATCCAGCGCCCGGTTTCGGTGCCGACGATCATGATCCCGCTGGCGGCATACAGCAGCTGCGAGCGCCGGTGGCGGTGCCGCTGCACGCGATGGTTGACGGGGTATTCGTTGGCGGTGGCGACGATGGCGCCGGGCAGGTCGTCCGCACGGCTCGCGTGCACGTTGCGCATGGCCCGATCTCGAAGAATCCTGACCTGTCCGATGATGCGGGCACGGAGGCGGCGCTGTCTACTGCGCCGCATGGATACCCGACTGTCGACCTCCCCCGCCATTCCCACCGCCGCCGGCCTCCCCGGCGACCCCGCCACGGCCACCGCGCGCACGGCGTTTCCGATCCTCCTGATGTTGAGCACCTGCCACCTGCTCAACGACATGATCCAGTCGCTGCTGCCGGCGATCTATCCGCTGCTGAAGACGAGCTTCGCGCTCGATTTCGGCCAGATCGGCCTGATCACGCTGACGTTCCAGGTCACCGCGTCGCTGCTGCAGCCGCTCGTCGGCATCGTCACCGACCGCCGGCCGATGCCCTATTCGCTGGTGATCGGCATGGGCTGCACGCTGATCGGCCTGCTGCTGCTCTCGCAGGCGACGACGTTCCCGATGCTGCTGCTCGCCGCCGCACTGGTCGGCTCCGGCTCGTCGGTGTTCCATCCCGAGTCGTCGCGCGTCGCGCGCATGGCCTCGGGAGGACAGCACGGACTGGCGCAATCGCTGTTCCAGGTCGGCGGCAACGTCGGCTCGGCGATCGGCCCGCTGCTCGCCGCCTTCATCGTCATGCCGCGCGGCCAGGGCAGCATCGCCTGGTTCGCCATCGCGGCGCTGGCGGCAATGGTCCTGCTCTCGCGCATCGGCAGCTGGTATCGCCAGCAGGTCCCGGCACACCGCGCCGCCCGCGCCACCTCAACCAAAGCCGCGTTGCCGCGGCGCACGGTGCTGGTCGCCATGACCATCCTCGGGGCGCTGATCTTCTCCAAGTATTTCTACCTGGCGAGCCTGTCGAGCTACTACACGTTCTACCTCATGCACCGCTTCAGCCTCAGCGCCGAGAGCGCTCAGCTACACCTCTTCGTGTTCCTCGGTTCGGTCGCGGCGGGCACCCTGATCGGCGGTCCGGTCGGCGACCGCATCGGCCGGCGCTACGTGATCTGGTTCTCGATCCTCGGCGTGCTGCCGTTCACCCTGCTGCTGCCGCACGCGAACCTGTTCTGGACCACCGCCCTGACCGTCGTCATCGGCCTCGTGCTCGCCTCGGCGTTCGCCGCCATCCTCGTCTACGCGCAGGAACTCGTGCCCGGCCGCACCGGCGTCATCGCCGGTTTGTTCTTCGGTTTCGCGTTCGGCATGGGCGGCATCGGCGCCGCCGTGCTCGGCCAGCTCGCCGACCGGATCGGCATCGAGGCCGTCTACGGACTGTGCGCCTGGCTGCCCGCGATCGGCCTGCTGGCGTGGTTCCTGCCGTCGATGGAGCCCGCGCGCCGGATCGGCGCGACACGCTGACCCGAAAACGAAAGGCCCCGGGCGACGAAGCGCCCGGGGCCGTGGATCGCCTCGCCGCTGCGATCAGGCGGCCGGCTTCTGTGCCGGCTTGTCGTGGTGGTGCTTGTGCTTGCCGTGCTTGGCGGTCGACCCGGCCGTGGCAGCCGCCTTGTCGGCGTGCGTCGAAGCCGAAGCGGTCTTCTCGGTGGCCGCCGCCATCGCGGCAGGCTCTGCCTTGGCGTCCGTCGCGGCCTGCACCGCTCCCGTCTGCTGCGCCGCTTCGCCCTTCAGCGTCGACAGGGTTTCGGTCTTGCTGCCGGCAGCGGCCGGCGCGACGCTCTTTTCGACGGCCTGGGCTGCGACCGGCTTGGCCGCTTCGAGCGTCTTGGCCGCTGGCGCGGCGCCCTCGGCCGCAAACGCGTTGGCAACGAAAGCACCGGCGATCAGGGCGGCGAGGATGGACGTACGCATGGAGGTCTCCTGGGGATTTTGAGTGCGCGCGGCCGGGAAATCCGTTCGCTGCGCGGCGCTCAAGCTAGGACCGGAAGGGAAACCCGAAGCTGAACGAAACCGGGGGTGCACGGCGCCCGTTGCCGCGCGTTCAAAATGGAAAAAAGCTTGAACGGCGCACGGAGGAGGCGGGAAAAACGCGTCAGGCGTCCAGGCAGCGTTGCAGCAATTCCCGCAGCACGACCTGCACCGGCTCCGCGCGCTCGGGAACGTAGTCGAACGACGCCTCGTCCATGTAGTTGACCTGCGCGAGTTCGAGCTGGATCGCTTCGACGTTCTCGTCGGGATGCCCGTAGTGGCGCGTGATGTAGCCGCCCTTGAAGCGGCCGTTGACGACGTGCGTGTAGCCGCGATGCGCGGCGAGCACGTCGGCGAGCTTCGCTTGCAGCGCCGGCGAGCAGCTCGCCCCGTTCGAGGTGCCGAGGTTGAAGTCCGGCAGGCGTCCTTCGAACAGGAACGGCACCACGCTGCGGATCGAATGTCCTTCCCACAGGACGACGCGGCCGTGCGCCTCGCGCAGCCGCGCGATCTCCGTCGCCAGCGCATCGTGGTACGGCATCCAGTAGCGCTCGACGCGCGCGGTGATTTCCTCCGGCGCGGGTTCCTGCCCTTCCAGATAGACCGGTTCGCCGCTGAACTGCACGATCGGGCAGAGGCCGGTGGTGTTCTGCCCCGGATACAGCGACACGTCGTCGGGCGGGCGGTTGAGATCGACGACGTAGCGCGAATGCGCCGGCACGATCACCGACGCGCCGAGTTCGCGCGCGAAGGCGTACAGCCGCGAGACGTGCCAGTCGGTGTCCGGCGCGCGCTGCGCCTGCGGCGTCATGCGCGCGGCGAGTTCCGCAGGGATGACGCTGCCGTCGTGCGGCAGGCTGACCAGCAGCGGCGCGCTGCCGCGGTGCAGGGTGAAGATGGGTTCCATGCCTGCCAGTGTAGCGTGGACGCGCCGCGCTTCCGTCGACGGAGCCGGCCTAGAATCGCGTGCATCGGCGGTGGCCGATGCATTCGATCTCTTCCAATGGAGGATGGAACATGACTCGCAGCCTGCTCTGGATCCTGCTCGCCGTGTCGATGGCGGGAAGAGCTGCATCCGCCGCGGAAGGCAAGGTCGGCGACGACGTCCACGCCCGGCTGCGCTCGGTGCCGCACGTGACGGTCGTGGTCGTGTTGAAGGACGACGCGCGGACGAACGACGCCGAACATCGCGACGCGCATCGGAAGCGGATCGCCGCGACCGCCGATGCGGTGCTCGCCGCCCTGCCCGCCGGCGGCTACACGCTGCGCCGCCGCTTCGATCACGTCGCCGCGCTGTCGATGGACGTCTCCGACGGAGCCGTGGCCGTGCTGGACGCACTGCCGGATGTCGTCCGTGTCGATCTCGACGTCGGCGGCAGCGCGCAGATGCAGCAGGCCGCGCCGCTCGCGCGCGTGAGCGACGTGCGCGCACGCGGCTTCACCGGCCGGGGCGTGAAGAGCGTGGTGGTCGATTCCGGCGCGCGGCTCGGCCATCCGGACCTCGCCGACAGCATCGTCGGCCAGCAATGCTTCTGTTCCAGCGCCACATCCGGGACCGGCTGCTGCCCGAACGGGCTCGACACGCAGAGCGGCGCCGGCAGCGGCGCCGACGGCAACGGCCACGGCACCAACGTCGCCGGCATCATCACCGGCAATGGCACGCAGTCGCCGCAAGGCGGCGCGCCGGCCGCCTCCGCGGTGATCGTGCGCGTGCTCGACGACCAGAACCGGTTCTACTCGTCGTCCGACATCGTGGCCGCGCTCGACTGGATCGCCAGCCAGCATCCGGACGCGAAAGTGGTCAACCTGAGCCTCGGCACCAACCAGTTGTTCGGCGCGACCTGCGACGGCAGTACCGCCTGGACGATCGCGCTGGCGCAGGCAGCGGCGGCCGTCGCGGCGAACGGCACCTTGATGACAGTGTCCTCCGGCAACCAGGCCTCGCCGACCGGCATCGCCGCCCCCGCGTGCCTGTCGAGCGTGCTCGCCGTCGGCGCGGTCTGGGACAGCGCGATGACGGACCAGACCTTTCTCGGCTGCACCGACAGCGGCATCGTCGCCGACCGCCCGACCTGCTTCACCAACAGCAACGCCAGCGTCGCGCTGTACGCGCCGGGCGCGTATACGACGTCGACCGGCCTCGGCGGTGCCACCTCGACCTATGGCGGCACGTCGCAGGCCGCGCCACTCGTCGCTGCCTGCATCGCCGACCTGTTCCAGTTCAAGCCGGACCTCACGCGCGAGCGCATCCGCAGCGCCCTGACCGCCTCGCCGACGCGAGTCACCGATCCGAAGAACGGCCTGTCCTTCCCGCGGCTCGATTGCGAGCAGGCCCTGCTCGACATCGACCGGATCTTCGCCGGCGGTTTTGATTGACCCGACGGGCTACTTCGGCGCGCGCGGGCGGAACACCAGCGGCTGCGCCTCGACGGCCGGTTTCGCGGAGGCCGTCGCGCAGCCGCCGCAGCTCGAGCAGCCGTCGCCGCAGCTTCCGCCGCTGGTGCTCGTCGGCTGGGCACGCCGCGCC
>DBMH01000015.1 GCA_002297645.1 Rhodanobacteraceae bacterium UBA703
GTCGGCGGCCTCGGTCCAGCCCATGTAGCGGAGCATCATCTCGCCGGACAGGATGACCGAACCCGGATTCACCTTGTCCAGGCCGGCGTACTTCGGCGCCGTGCCGTGGGTCGCCTCGAACACGGCGTGGCCGGTCACGTAGTTGATGTTGGCGCCCGGCGCGATGCCGATGCCGCCGACTTCCGCAGCCAGCGCGTCGCTGAGGTAGTCGCCGTTGAGGTTCAGCGTGGCGACGACGTCGTACTCGCCCGGACGCAGCAGGATCTGCTGCAGGAACGCGTCGGCGATCGCGTCCTTGACCGTGATCGTCTTGCCGGTCTTCGGGTTCTTGAACGTCATCCACGGGCCGCCGTCCAGCTCGACCGCGCCGAACTCGTCCTTCGCCAGCGCGTAGCCCCAGTCGCGGAACGCGCCCTCGGTGAACTTCATGATGTTGCCCTTGTGCACCAGCGTCACCGAGCTGCGGTCGTTGTCGACCGCGTACTTCAGTGCCGCGCGCACGAGGCGCTCGGTGCCTTCCTTCGACACCGGCTTGATGCCGAAGCCCGACGTCGCCGGGAAGCGGATCTTCTTGAAGCGGTCCGGGAAGTGCTCCTTCAGCAGCGCCGCGAACTTCTTCGCGTCGTCGGTGCCTTCCTGGAATTCGATACCGGCGTAGATGTCCTCGGTGTTCTCGCGGTAGATCGTCATGTCGACCTTCGACGGATCACGCACCGGCGACGGCACGCCCTTGAACCAGCGCACCGGGCGCACGCAGGCGTACAGGTCGAGCATCTGGCGCAGCGCGACGTTCAGCGAGCGGATGCCGCCGCCGACCGGCGTCGTCAGCGGGCCCTTGATCGAGACGAGGTACTCGCGGCAGGCCTCGACGGTCGCGTCGGGCAGCCAGTTGCCGGTCTGGTTGAACGCCTTCTCGCCGGCCAGCACTTCCATCCAGTGCAGCTTGCGCTTGCCGCCGTAGGTCTTCTCGACCGCGGCGTCGAGCACGCGCACCGATGCGCGCCAGATGTCCGGACCAGTGCCGTCGCCCTCGATGAACGGGACGATCGGGTTGTCCGGCACGTTGAGCACGCCGTTGGCGATGGTGATCTTGGCGCCGCCGGCGGGCGGCGTGGGCGAGGTATCCGTCATGGGTTTCTCCAGCAAGGGCCTGGGAAGCGCGGCCAGTAGCGGCCGGGCGGGAAGACAGTCGCGCATTGTCGCGCGTTCGTGGGTGGTTATGAAGTCGGCGGGTGCGTGGCGCGGCTTTCGAGGATCACGCGCTTCGCGCCGGGTGGGAGATCGCGAGGCAGCTGCGCATGGGCCTGCCAGCCGCATGTCGGAGTGCAATGGTCCCGTGGTCCCGAATGTGTCTTGCTGCGGATCCGGAAGTTCTCACGACGGCCCGCCGTCCTTACCCGACAAATAGCATCCAAACGACTCCTCCCGAGGTCCACACGCCTTGAACGAAGGATCACGCCGAGCCGGTTCGGGAATTACGCCGTGTCCACGCCACCTATGCCATTCCAGCGGCATATCTCTACTAAGAGAGTGGACCGTCTATCTGGCGCCGATGGGCTTGGCTCACCGGCCTTCCATCCGCCGCATTCCGCTAAGCAAGTTTCGAACCCCGACGATTGGATGGTGTTAGGGGCGGCTATCGCCCCATTGCAGACGTCCCGCTCAGCATTGACCTTTGCTTCTCCAAGTCGAAATCGCTCGCTTCGCTGGAAGTTTTGATGCAACTCGAAGCAGGGCGCCGACGCGTTAGGTTGATGACAGCACCACCTTGCGCTGAGCCGACAGTTCTGGACCAGACTGCCTTGGCGCCTAGTTGAGGATGTCCGCCGTTTTGGGCTCTGATGAGAGGGGGGCAGGGGAGTTGCACAAATGCCTCCGGTGAACTTTTGCGATACTTTGGGGCCAGACAAGGGGGGAGGACAAGCGATGCCAGAGACGACTCCGTTGGGGTTGCCCGGCCAAAGCGCGGGCTTACCAACAGTTCCCCTAGATAAGGGAGACGACACCCAAGAGCGTTTTCGCTACCAGTGGGCCATGGGGGTGCTCCTGATCGCGGAAGGCTTTGGTACAACGCAGATCCAAACCTTGTGGTGTGAGTACCACGAAGATTTCCTGGTCGAATTCCCAGACGGCGCCCTCATCGCGGTTCAAGTCAAGACGATTGATAGCGAGAATGCACTCTGGCGTCTCGGCGACGACCCCCTAGATTTATCTATTCATCGCTTCTGCGATCTAGAAGCTGTTCACGGCTCAAGGATTGGTGGGTACGAGTTCTGCTCCAATGCAGAGCCTTACGTCCCGGGCATCAGCGCGAAGAAGGATGCCACGACTGCCAAAAGTCCGATTCGACTGATCGAAAGCTGTCGGCAGGCTGGCAACCCAGCTGCGCTGTATGAACCAAGCAAATCAGCATTTGAGAAGTTGCGGTCAAAGATTGGCTGCCCAGCGAACATACTGCTTGCCGTTCTCCAGAAGCTGCGCTTTCGCCGCGGCCCCTCTCTCCGGGATTACGATGCCGTACTGGCATCCGACGTCATTCCGACCTTGCCTGGATGCCGGCATCTGCCAGGGATCGCTTGCCGCCGCTTGCGCGACAGTTTGATCGGGATGGTCCAAACCGCCTGTCGCGTCCCCCGAGGTGGGCTTGATGGCGTGCTGGCCTACATCGCGTCCAACGGCCAGCCTGAGGTTTCGATTCGAGAAAAGTGCATTCCAGTGGAGTCAGCACGCAAGGTAATTGCCTCGCTCTTACAACCTGACTTCCGATTCGTAGACTGCGGGCTCGCCGTGCAGCCAGAGGGCTCTCCCGGTCGAACCGGCGTTCTGCAAAAGAAGCTTCGAAATGCATTCCTCGGCCCTCAGTTCGAACCGCTGAGATGGCGAATGGAATCAGCCGAACAGAGGCTCATGGAAAGAGCCCTAACGGATTCTGAGAATTTTGAGGCGCTTGCAAGCCAGCTAACAGGAACAGTGCTAACAATCTGCAAGGACGCGGAGGCTGAGGCCTATGCAATAGCCGACGATAAGACAAAGGGACAGCATGTCTATGCCCAAGTTCTGCATGGGCTCAAACATGTTGCGGCCAACAATGCTCAGAAAGTCTTCAATGAGCCCGTCGATACGCTAATGGGGGTGGCAGGGATGCTTTCCGGTGAGTGTCGCTTCGCGTGGGGTGTTCCGCTGGATGAGGAAGCGAAGAATGGCACTTGAACTAGCCCGTGCTCTTGCCGCAACCGAGCGAGACGACAACCTTCACGTCGCTCGCCTCCTACTCCTCCTTCGGGCTCAGTCTGGCGATAGAAGGAAGCCATTAGACGGTTTGACCAAGTTGGCAAAATTGGACTTCCTACTCCGCTATCCGAATAGCTTGGAACGGGCGCTAGTCGCGGAAGGGCGAGAGCGCGACGAAGCCAAGATCGACGATTTCGAGCGGACCACGATTGAAAGCAAGATGATCCGGTTCCGCTACGGCCCGTGGGACCACCGCTACCGCCGATGGGTCGCCCTAATGGTCGCGAAGGGCTTGGCAGCCGTCTGGGTCAAAGGAAAGACAGTAAACATCGCCCTGACTGACGAAGGAGTCTCCGCAGCGGACCAACTACTGACAAGCTCCGCGATGAAGCCCGTCTTCGGTAGGGCTGCCTTGATCTCGCGGCACTTCGGCTCAAAGAGCGGTACCGCGCTTAAGAGCTTCGTGTATGAGACATTTCCGGAGCTGACGGATATGAAGTGGGGTGAGGAGATCTTGGTATGAAAATGGAGTTTCGAGTTCTCACCCTCTTTCTGCGAAAGGAAGACGTTGCCCTTAGTCTCCCTGGCTTCAGCTACTTCTATGGCCCAATCGGCTCTGGAAAGTCCAGCATCGGTAGGCTGATCGACTTCTGCCTCGGCGCGACAATGGATTGGACGCCCGCGCTACAGCAGGAGTTCGTTGCAGCACGCTTGAACCTGCTGCTGAATGACGTGCCTGTCTCCCTAGAAAGGGAAAGAGACTCCAATAAAGTCATCGCTTCGTGGAGCAATGAATCCGAGCAGCTACAGGTTTCAATCCCCGCGCGGACGCCCAGCGGCGAAGCGCTGCCCAACACCGAAATTCAAGTCCTCTCCGACTTGCTCTTCCATTTGGGCGGGGAAGAGCCACCCAAGGTTCGTCGCCGAAAGGGGCGTCCGGACGAACGCATGGAGCGATTGAGCTTTAGGGATCTGTATCGCTTCTGTTACCTAGATCAGCAGGGGATGGACAGCGACTTCTTCAAGCTCAATTCCGACAACTTCGCTGCCAAACAGAAGAGTGTCGACGCGCTCCGCTACATTCTTGGGTACCAAACCGAGAGGGTTGCTGAGTTGGAAAGCCAGCTCCAACATACTCGCGAGGCAAAGATCGGATTTCAGCTTAGTACCAATGCCCTCTCCAAGGCGCTGGCAAAAGCGGGAATGGAAAGTTCCGAGGCCCTCGAAGAAAGGATCAGGGATACAGCGGCAATGGTCGAGCGGGCTCGGCTCGATGCAGCACAGGCTCGATCGGAACGTTCGCCTATACCAGCGATCGATGAAGCACTGAGAGAACGGGCTCGTGGTCTAACGCTGGAGGTGCAAGCAGCACGCCAGCAGGTCGACGACCTGAGCGCGCGCCTTGCTGACCTGGAGAGGCACCGCAACGAACTTCAAATGCTGTCTGTGCGCTTCCAGCGTACGTCGGCCGCGAGGACGGTGCTTGGCGGCGTCGACTTCAAAGACTGTCCGCGGTGCACACAGCACCTCCCCGAACGAGGACATGGAGCTTGCCCTGTATGCGGTCAGCCGGACTTGATATTGGCGGCGACCGGCGTACTTGACGAGGAAGTGATAGAGAAAGACTTGAAGGTGAGGCGGGCCGAGCTGGACGACGCCTTCCAACGCCTCCACGAGCAAAGGCAGGAAACATTCGCCAGAGTGGACGATCTGGAGAAAGCCAAGCGTGAGGCGGATTCGTTGCTTGCGGAGCGCCTCAGAAATTACGACTCCGAATTCTTGTCGCAAGCCTTGATTCATGAGCGGGGCGTGGCAACGCTGGAACAAAAGCTTAGCGATCTAGAGCAAAGCAGGCGGCTCCCTGATCTTCTTCGCGAACAGAGTGAACTCGCTAGCGCGAAATCTGTGGAAGAAGCCAAACTTGCCAGTGAGCTGGAGGCAACCAAGCGGGCCGCATTCCAAGATCGCAGGAATGTCGAGCGGCTTGGGCAGCTCTTCTTGGATTGCCTTGTCCGCTGCAACTTTCCAGATGTCAAAGCGACAGACCATGTCCATATCGACCCGTCGTCCTTCTACCCCAAGATTCCGTTGGGAGGAGAAGACGCAATTGTCGTGCTGACATTCGATAACGCGGGTAGCGGCGGAATGATGGCACTCTTTCGAACATGCTTCGCCGTGGCATTGCATAGGCTGTCCGCAATGATGGGGGAATGGCGATTGCCATCAGTACTCGTGATCGACACGGCTACCAAGAATGTGAGTTCGGTCGAGAACCCGGAGGTGGTTCAGTCGTTCTACCGGATGATCTATGAGCTCGCCGCCAGCGAGCTAACCGGAACACAGTTCGTCGTTATTGACAACGAACTAACAAGGGCGCCAGAGAACCTGAATATTCAAGTGAGTGAGCGCCATATGGTGCGCGGCGACTCCAATAACCCACCTCTGGTGCCGTACCTGTCTGGAGATTTCTTCTCGGAGTGACCTACGCGAGACCGTGTAAGCATAGCTCTGTTGCGCCTTCTAGGGCATCGCCTGCTTCCTGACTGAAGCATGCTTGGTTAGGCTCTGCCGATGTCCGCTGCTGGCCGGAAGCAGACACTCTCCTACCAATACTTCACCAATAGATTTCTTCGCGAAACTCTATTGAGCTTCAAACTGGACTGTCGCGACTGTTCTGAGATCTGCGGCCTTTCCAAGCGTTGAATGCGCCGGGCGGCCCAAGGCCGCCCGGTGCGATGCGCTAGCGTCGCGACCCACCTTTGCGTTCCAAGCGCTGCAACTGCGTCTGCAGCAGCTCTTCGCACAACGCGGTGATCTTGCGTGCCTGCGGGCCGTGGAAATCGACTGTGCCGTAGCCGGTCTGGATGCGCACCCGGTGCTTCATCGCCGGGATGTGGCAGTTCAGCGCGTAGCGAAGGTTGGCGATCAGCAAAGCACGTTCGTCGTTCATGGCGTTTCTCCGTTTGCCCGCGATCCGGAGGGGATCGCTGTGGGCGTCCTTTCCCAGCGTCGCGCGCAGGTGGGTCAAGGCCGCGTGCAGCGCGCCCGAAGGGCTTGGCCTTGACGCGCCGAGCACGTCGCTAGTCTGGGACGACCATAGCGAGCCCCTTTCTCATAACCTGCGTCGTGTGAGCCTGTGAAGGCAGCGGAGCGGGAGCTGGAAAAGTGGATCCCCGCTTACGCGGGGATGACGAAATGCTTTACCACATGAGGTTGTTGTGGACGCCCCGCGGGAATGACGAAGCGCTAACAACGAGGGGCGCGTTACCGCAATCGGAGGCTGTTGCGGATCGTCTCGCAGGAGGACGCAGCTTCCGAGGTGTCCCGTCATCACCCCAACTCGCCCCAAATGGGCGATACCTGCTCTTCCTCCTGCCTGCGAATCTGGCTTCCCACCCGACCGGTCCCATCTTCCCCCTCTCGCTGCACCGCAAGAATCCTCGCGCCGCCGTCGGTGGTAGCTTTGTGGAAAAGCGGGGACGCGAGGGGGCGTCATGCGCATCGGTATCGTCGTCGATTCGGCCTGCGATCTTCCTTCCGGGTTCCTCGAAAGGCACGCCGTCGTCGTGCTGCCGATCGAGGTCCGGCTCGGCGGCGAGACGCTGGTCGACGATCGCGATCCGGAGGTGTGGCAGCGCTTCCTCGACCAGGATCTCGGCGCGCGCGGCCATGCGGCCGAGACGGAGGCGTACTCGGTCGAGCAGATCCGCGAGCTGTTCCTCGGCCGCCTCGTGCTCGACTACGACTGCGTGTTCTGCCTGACCATCGCGTCGTCGCGCAGCCCGATCCACGCCAACGCGAGCCGGGCCAGCTTCTCGATCCTCAAGGACTACCGGCCGATCCGGCACGCGGCCAACGTGCCGGGCCCGTTCCTGATGCGCGTGATCGACACCGAGAACCTGTTCGCGGCGCAGGCCGTGACCGCGGTCGAGGCGGTGCGGTTGCGGGCGGAAGGCAGGAACCCGGGGCAGATGCGCGAGCGGCTCGAATTCCTGGCGCGCAACACCTACGGCTACATGCTGCCGCGCGATCTCTACTACCTGCGGGCGCGGGCGCAAAAGAAGGGCGACCGCAGCGTGGGCTGGCTCAGTGCCGCGCTGGGCACCGCGCTGGACATCAAGCCGCTGCTGCGCGGCTACCGGGGCGAGACGGGGCCGGTCGCGAAGCTGCGCGGCTTCGAGCACGGCGCGGAACAGTTGTTCGACCACGTCCGCCAGCGCGTCGAAGTTGGCCTGCTCGCCCCGACCGTGTGCGTGAGCTACGGGGGCGACCTCGCCGAACTGGCGGCCCTGCCGGGCTACGCCGCACTGAAGGCGACCTGCGCAGCGCACGACGTCGACGTGTACGAGAGCCCGATGAGCATGACCGGCATGGTCAACGTCGGCACCGGCGCGGTCACGCTCGGCTTCGCGGCCGAGGAATACGAATTCTCGACCGGTTGAGCGCCGGAACCGGTTCCGGCGCTCGTCCCGAAGTCAGGCGCGGCGCTGCGACCGCTCCTGCGCCGGCGCCACCGGCGGCGCGAAGTGCTCGGCCATCGTGGACTTCGGCGCGGCGCGCAGCAGCAGCCACTGCGCGTTGTTGCCGTCGCTGGGGCAGTGCGCGCTGTTGGTGGTGAACCGGTAGCGCCCGTCCGCGGCGAACTCGCGCGCGAACTGCTCGATCAGCGGCGAGCTGCGCTTCGTCACGTCGTCCACGCGCCCGTCGACCATCACGACCAGGTGCTCGGGCTGGGTGCGGGCGACGACGGCGCCCGGCAGGTTGCGCTGGATGCGCTCGAGCAGCGACGTCATGACGCCGGGCGTCGGTGCCGAGCCGTCGCTTCCCTCGACGCGGAGCGTGATCAGCGAGAAACCGTCCGCGGTCCGCGTGCGGATGCGATCGACGATCAGCTGCGAGAGGCGGGCGCGGTTCGGCAGGCCGGTCTCGCGATCGACGAAGGCCAGCGTCTGCACGCGCACGTCGCGTTCGCGCTCGGCGCGGCGCGCCAGGGACAGCTCGCGCGCATCCATCAGGGTGAATGCGATGCCGAAGCCGAGGATCAGCAGCGCGCCGACCGTCGTCGGCACGGGCAGCATCGCGGCCGGCAGCTGGTTGCCGGAGAAGCAGAACGCGCCGTCGACGAACTCCGCCGCCGCCATGCCGGTGTAGTGCATGCCGCACACCGCGACGCCCATGACCAGCGCGCTGCCGAGCATCAGCGCGGCGCCGCGCATGTTGAACGCGAGCCACAAGGCGGCGCACGAGGCGACCACCGCGATGACCACGGAGATCGCGACCACGCTGCTGTCGTAATGCACGGTCGCCGCCATGCGCATCGCGGCCATGCCGGTGTAGTGCATGCCGGCGACGCCGAGGCCCATGAAGAGGCCGCCGAGGCCGAGCTTCGACCAAGCGAACACGCCGCTGCCGGCGACACCGAGGCCGACCATGCACGACACCATCGCGATCACCGCGGACAGCACGGTCAGCGCGAGGTCGTAGGTCACCTGCACGTCCATCTGGCAGGCCAGCATCGCGATGAAGTGCATCGCCCAGATCGCACCGCCCATGGCGGCGCCGGAGGCGAGGACGGCCTGCGTCCGATCGCGCTGGTTGCGCGCTGCCGGGATGCCGATCGCCAGTTGCAGCGCCGTGTACGAGCCGAGTACGGCGACCAGGTACGACAGGGCGACGAGCATCGGGTCGTGAATGCATTGGATGGCGTGGTCGTGCATGGCAAATCCCTCCTCCGGTGAGTGCGGAACGGTCAGGTACCGAACGTGAAGATGCAGGCGTCGGCGCCGGTGTTGCGGCAGAAGGTTTCGACGACGCGCGGGCGTCCGAGATGCCCTGGTTCGTTGAAGAGCCCTTCGAGGCATCCGCGCAGGAAATGGCAGCTCGGTCCGCGATGCAGGCCGATGCCGGTGAACGGGCTGGACTTGATGCGCAATGCGTCGCCGTCGAGCTCGGTGTCGCGCAACAGTTGCCTCATGGCCGGCAAGGCGATGTGCTTGACCGAATCGGCGAGATTGAGGCGTGCGCCGAGCGCGAAGTCGCGCTTGTAGATCCACGCGCCGAGGCGCGTCCCCGCATAGCGCGTCGTGGCTTCGCGATGCGCCGGCGAGATCTCGTGCTCGAACGCCAGCACGCGGCTGAAGATGTCCGGGTATTCGCGTGCCAGCGATCCGAGCAGCGCTTCGACGCGCCCAGGATCCGGTGCGGCGGTGGCGGCCTCGACGCGCGGCTCGGACACGGCGCGTGCACGCGCGGGCTCGGGAGCCGGTGCCGCGCCGGCGTGATGGGCGTCCACGGCGCTCGCCTCGAAGCTCTGCACCAGCGGATGGCTGCCGAGCCGATCTTCCAGCGTGAGCAGGTTCGTTTCGGGCCCGCGCACGACCATCGTCAGCACGACACCCTCGTCGGTCCGCGTCATGCGCTGGCGCTGCAGCGTGAAGCCGCTGGCGACGATCAGGCGCCCGAGTTCCAGAAGAAGTCCTTCCCGGCGATCGGATACGACGCGGAACTCGATGTCGGCCATGACTCCCTCAAGCGGCGCTGCACAATCCGGCGACCGCCACCGCTATCCGGAAGCGGCGGGGCCGTCACTCGATTTCACAGTTATATTTGTGAAGAGCATGTCTGTAAGACGCTGGTTTCACATGGAGTTTGATCCACGTCACGCGCGATTCGTGTACTGCTTCTCATTCTTTCGGTCTCCCCGCTCGGCTTCGCCCCGGTTCGCTGCAGAGCAGCACGACTTGTTAAGCTGATTCCGGATGCAACGGAGCCGCCCCCATGCAGGAACGCCGTGAAACCGGATTCGAGCCCGAGGAACAGGGCCTGCGCGACGACGTGCGTCGACTCGGACGCCTGGTCGGAGAACTGCTGGTCGAACAGCAGGGCGATGCGTTCTTCGAGCGCATCGAATCGGCCCGGCACGCCGCGATCCGGCGCCGCGAGAACGCCGCGCCCGTGGCGGATCTGGCGGACGAGCTGGCCGACCTGGACCCCGCCACCGCCGATGCGGTGAGCCGTGCCTTCTCGACCTATTTCCAGGTCGTCAACATCGCCGAACGCGTGCACCGCATCCGGCGGCGGCGCGACTACCAGATCGCCGGGGCTCGCGCGCAGCCGGACGGCTTGCACGACGTCCTGCAACGCCTGAAGGAAGCCGGCGTCGGCGTCGACGAGATCCTCGCCGCGCTGCCGCGCATCGACGTCGAACCGGTGTTCACCGCGCATCCGACCGAGGCCTCGCGCCGCGCCCTGCTCGAGAAGGAACAGGAGATCGTGCGGGCACTGGTCGCCGACCTCACCGGTCCGCGCACGGAGGCCGAGCGAGCGCGCGACTGGGCACGACTGCGCATGGCGCTGACCAGCGGCTGGCAGACCGCCGACATCTCGCACGTGCGCCCGTCGGTGCAGGACGAGCTCGCCCACGTCGATTTCTACCTCGCCGACCCGATCTACCGCGTGCTGCCGGTATTCCACGAAGTACTCGAGGACGCGATGGTCGCGGTCTACGGTACCTGCCCGAGGCTGCCGCGCCTGCTGCGCTTCGCCTCGTGGGTCGGCGGCGACATGGACGGCAACCCGAACGTCGGCGCCGACACGATCACGACGGCGCTGCGTACGCAGCGGCGCCTCGTGCTCGCACGCTATCGCCACGAATGCGTCGAGCTGGCGAAGCTGCTGACGCAGACGCTGGGTCGCGTCGAGGTATCGCCGGAGCTGCTGGCGCGACTCGCCGACTACCGCGCGCGGCTGCCGGACGTCGCCGCCAGGATCCGCCCGCGCCACGCCGACATGCCGTACCGCAACCTGCTGCAGCTGATCGGCGCGCGCCTCGCCGCGACCCTGCACGACGAGCCGCCGTCCTATCGCACGGCGGACGAGTTCGCCGCCGACATCGACCTGATCGCCGCGTCGCTGCGAGCCCACGCCGGCGCGCATGCCGGATGGTTCGCCGTGCGCCGGCTGCAGCGGCGCATCGCCGCGTTCGGCTTCCATCTGGCGCGCCTCGACGCGCGCCAGGACTCGCGCGTG
>DBMH01000020.1 GCA_002297645.1 Rhodanobacteraceae bacterium UBA703
CGCTCGCCGCCCGCCTCGCTCCGGGCGACGGGCTCGACGGCGAGCTCCATGCGGACGTCGGCGAGGCCGCGCGCGTGCGCTATTGCCTCGCCGTCGCGCCATTCGACGCGGGCCTGTTCTCGGCACGGCAGCACGCGGAGGGCATTGACCTCTGGCGTGCTTCGTTCGACGTCGTCGGGCGCCAGTGGACGCTGTGCACACCATGGTTCGACGTCGCGGATGGCCGCTTCCTGCCGCCCTGACGGCTCGCCAGCCATCGTGCGGGCGGGCACACTGGGGGCATGACCGACAAACCCTTCTCGCCGGCCAGCGAACGCAACCGCGGCCCGATCCTCGATGTGCTGCGTGGCTGGTTCGACGACCGCCGCCGCGTGCTGGAGATCGGCAGCGGCACCGGCCAGCACGCGGTGCATTTCGCCGCCGCGCTGCCGCAGCTCGTCTGGCAGGCTTCCGATCGCGACGACTACCTGCCGGGCCTGCGTCTCTGGCTCGACGAAGCGGCGCTGCCGAACACGCCGGCGCCGCTGCGGCTCGACGTCACCGGTGCGTGGCCGGGCGGAACATTCGACGCCGTGTTCAGCGCGAACACGCTGCACATCATGAGCTGGCCGGACGTCGAGGCCTTCTTCGCCGCGCTGCCCGGCGCCACCACGGACGACGCGAAGCTCGCGATCTACGGCCCGTTCAACGTCGGCGGCCGCTTCACCAGCGACAGCAACGCCGCCTTCGACGCCTCGCTGAAGGCGCGCGCGCCGCACATGGGCATTCGCGACGCCGCCGATGTCGACGCGCTCGCTCGCGCTGCCGGCTTCGACCTCGTCGACGACGTCGCGATGCCGGCGAACAACCGCCTGCGCCTGTGGCGCCGCCGCCGATGAGCGTGCCGGTCCTGCTGTCCTGGAGCGGCGGCAAGGACGCCACGATGGCGCTCGAACGCCTGCGTGCCGATCCGCGCTGGCGCGTGGCCGGCTTGCTGACGACGGTCACCGCCGATGGCGATCGCGTCGGCGGGCATGGCGTGCGCCGCTCCGTGCTGCAACGGCAGGTCGACGCGCTCGGCTTGCCGCTGTACGTCGCGGAGATGCCGGCGGGCGCGGACAACGACACTTACGAAGCGGCCTTCGCGAAGGCGCTCGACGTCGCGCGCCGCGACGAACCCCGGCTCGCCACGGTCGCGTTCGGGGATCTCTTCCTCGCCGACGTGCGCGCCTACCGCGAAGCGCAGCTCGCGCGTCTCGGCTGGAGCGGCCTGTTCCCGTTGTGGGGCGAGGACACCGCGCGGCTCGCGCGACATTTCATCGAGCGCGGCTATCGCGCGATCGTCTGCTGCGTCGACACCGCGCAACTCGACGCCGCGTTCTGCGGCCGCGAGTTCGACGCGACGTTGCTGCGCGACCTGCCGCCGGGCTGCGATCCCTGCGGCGAGAACGGGGAGTTCCACACCTGCGTCTACGCCGGCCCGCCGTGGGCGGCCGCACTTCCGATCTCGTGCCGTTCCTGCGAACAGGCCGGACGCTTCGCTTACGCCGATCTCGACATCGCCGGTTCGTAGCCTTCGCGCCCGTGCATCGGGCTCTCGTCGCCGGTCCTCGATCCTGCGGCGATGAAATCCAGGCGCGGGGCCGTGGCGCGAACGGCCGGGAGGATGAAGGAACTCTCCAAGGCGCTTCCCGGTCCACGACGCACGGGCCGCCGCGACCATCGACCCGCCTGCTTCGGCAGCACATGCCGCATCCCGCCACGGGACATATCGGAATCGACACGCGCGGCCTGCCTCTCGTCGGGACATCCCGACGCGCATCTGCGTGCCGGTTGTTCCGAAGCCCCTCGTCTTCAGGAGAGTTCCATGACCTCGCACTTGCGTTTTGCTGGATTCCCGAACGTTCCCTTCCCCCTCGCGATCGTCGCGTCGGCCGTGTTGTCGACGGCGTCGGTTGCCGCCGTGGCGGCCGAACCGGGAGAGCCGCCATCGACCGCGAAGGACCTGTTGCCACCGTACGAGCAACTCGGCGTCAACAGCGATGGCATCGTCACCTTGCCGGAGGTCGAGGTGCACAACCCCTCACTCGCCCGCCGCATCGCCCATTGCGACGCGAACGGAGACAGGAAGCTGAGTCGCGACGAGTATCGCCGCTGCAAGCCCCTCGTCGCGAAGAAGACCCATTCGTAGCCCAGGCGTCCGCTGCGGACGACGCCCGGCTCCGGCGGGGCGTCATCCGGCACGTCGCGAGCCGGCGAGGCGTCACAGCGGCGAGAACAGCTCCGCCAGATCCCGCTCGTCGAAACTCAGGCTCTGCGTGCTGCCGCCTTCGAGCACCGCCTGGGCGAGTTCGGCCTTGCGCTGCTGCAGGGCCTGGATCTTCTCCTCGACGGTGCCCGCACAGATCAGCCGGTACACGAACACCGGCTTGTCCTGGCCGATGCGATGCGCGCGATCGGTGGCCTGCGCCTCGACTGCGGGATTCCACCACGGATCGTAGTGGATGACGGTGTCCGCGGCGGTCAGGTTGAGGCCGACGCCGCCGGCCTTGAGGCTGATCAGGAACACCGGCACCTCGCCGTCCTGGAAGCGACGGACGAGGTCGCCGCGCTCCCGCGCCGGTGTTTCGCCGGTGAGTCTCTGCCATGCCAGCTTGCGTTCGTCGAGCGCATCGCCGATCAGGCCGAGCATCTCGGTGAACTGGCTGAACACCAGCACGCGGCGTCCTTCGTCGACGAGGCCGTCGAGCAGGTCGAGCAGCAGGTCGAGCTTGGCCGATTCGTCGACGTGGCGCGCGCCGTCGAGCTTGACCAGGCGCGGATCGCAGCAGGCCTGGCGCAGCTTCAACAACGCGTCGAGCACGACGATGCCGCTCTGCGCGAGACCGCGCTTGCGCACCTCGGCCAGCACGCGCTCGTGCTGGGTCAGGCGAAGGGTCTCGTAGAGTTCGCGCTGGGCGCCTTCGATCTCGACCTTGCGGGCGATCTCCGTCTTCGGCGGCAGGTCGTGCAGCACGTCCTCCTTGCGCCGGCGCAGCAGCAGCGGTGCGATGCGGCGCTGCAGGCGTTCGCGGCGCTCGTCGTCGCCGTGTTTCTCGATCGGCGTGCGGTAGAAGCGGCGGAAATCCTTCTCGCTGCCGAGCAGGCCGGGTTCGACCGCGTCGAACTGCGCCCACAGCTCGCCGAGGTGGTTCTCCAGCGGCGTGCCGGTCATCGCCAGGCGCCGCCGTGCCGCCAGCTTGCGCACGCTTCGGGCGGTCTGGCTGCTCGCGTTCTTGATTGCCTGCGCCTCGTCGAGCACGAGCAGGCCGTAGTCGTGCCGCGACAGCGCGTCGACGTCGCGCGTGAGCAGCGGATACGTGGTGAGGACGAGGTCGTGCCGCGGGATCTGCTCGTGCAGTTCCGCGCGAGCGGGACCGTGCAGCACCAGCACGGACAGGTCCGGTGCGAAGCGCGCGGCCTCGTCGCGCCAGTTCGCGACCAGGCTGGTCGGCATCACGATCAGGGCCGGCCCGCCGAGACGGCCGCGATGCTTCTCGGCCAGCAGGTGCGCGAGGACCTGCACGGTCTTGCCCAGGCCCATGTCGTCGGCCAGGATGCCGCCGAGCTGCGCATCGGCGAGGAAGCCGAGCCATGCCAGGCCGTCGCGCTGGTAGCCGCGCAGCGTCGCACGGAAGCCCTCCGGCTCGACCACCGGGTCGCGCGGCTCGGTGAGGCGGGCGAGCTCGGCCAGCAGCCGCTCGCCGCCGCGCCAGGGCAGGTCGGGGCCGAATTCCTTCAGCACGCCGGCCTGGGCGCGCCGCAGGCGCAGCGCGCCGTCGGGCGCCTCGCCGTCGTTCTCCTGCAGCCATTCGAGCAGCGGCGCGATCAGTTCGCGCAGGCGCGACAGCGGCAGCGGCACGCGCCGGCGTGCGTCGATCGGCACGAGCCAGGTGGCGTCCTCGGCCTCGCCCTTGCGCGGCGACAGCGGAAACTGCGGATCGGCCAGCAGGCGATGCAGGATCGGCAGCAGGTCGACACGCTCGCCGTCGACGTCGATGCCGAGGCGCAGGTCGAACCACGCGTTGTCCGATTCCTCGATTTCGGCGTACCAGTCGTCCGGCTCGTCGACCAGTTCGTACGGGAACTCCTCGCTCGACTCGATGCGGAAGCCGAGTTCGCGCAGGCGCGCGGCGAGCGTGAACACCTGCTCCACCGCGCCGAGCTGGCCGCGGCCGTGCTCGAGGACGAAATCGCCCTCGTGCAAGGTGCCGTGCGCGATACCGGCGATGCGCGGCAGCAACTCGGCGTCGACGAGTCCCGCCCCTTCGAGGCGCTCGAGCGCGGCGAGTTCGCTGGCGCGGTCACGCACGATGTCGAGCAGGCGGCCGTCATGCAGGCGCCGCTCGCGCGGCGCCGAGCCGGGTTTCAGGCGCGGCCCGTCGTAGTCGAATTCCAGCCTCAGTGCCCCGGCCTGGTACGGCAGGCCCGAAACGGAAGCCGGGATCGCGCGCAGGACGAGCACCGGTGTCGGCGCGACCCGGTGCGCCTCGATGCGTGCCGGCGCCCTGGGGGCCGGCAGCGACCGGAGCCGCGGGCTGCGCTGCCAGCGCTCGTCCAGCAGGGCGGCCTGTTCCGGCTGCAGCACCGGTGCGCGCAGGGCGGCGTCGGCGACCTCGGGATCGGCCGCGACGCGGCCGAGGGCGGACAACGCGGGTTCCCAGTACCAGAGTCCGCCGATGCGCAGCAGGCGTGCCTTCGGCGAGGCGTCGGCGAGCACCGGCAGCAGCTTCTGGCTGCCGTCCTCGAAGGTCTGCCAGCGCCAGCCCAGCGCCCGTTCCGGGCCGCGTTCGATGCGTCGCGCGGACGGCCGGTCCATGAAGCAGGGATAGGTGACGAGCAGGGTTTCGAGCAGCGTCTCGTCGCGCGCCTCGGCCAGCAGGTGCGTGCCCGAGTACATCGAGGAGCGCATGCGCAACTGCGCGATGTGCTCGAACTGCTCGGCCGAGAGTCCTGCCCACGGATCGCCGGCCACGTGCGGCTGGATCGGTTGCAGCAGCCCGTAGCCGCCGCGCGGTCCCGGCGCCAGCCATACGGGCTGCACCTGCACGCCGGGCAGGACACCGCTGCCGATGCGCATCACGAGGCCGAAGACGCGTTCGGGCTCGGGCGGCCAGCGCACGTCGTCCCTGCCCGGCGTCTCGAGTGCATCGAGCCAGCGATCCCAGGCGCCGAGCTGCGGTGCGACGGTCTCGGGCGCCGATGCGTCCGCGCGTTCGAGCGCACGCAGCACGATCGCGGCGACGTGCTTGCAGGCGCCGCGCAGCGGGCAGGTGCAGTGCGTGTCGAGGTGCGGCGAGGCATCGCCGTTGAGGATAAGCCGCACGCCGGCCATGTACGGCTCGGGCGCGCTGCCTTGCACGGCGCCGACCAGGGCGCCGACGTTCTCGCGCGGGCTGCGGTACCAGATGTCCTGCACGCGCCCCTTGCGCAGATAGTCCGCGCCCTTGGCGAGCGTGAGGCGATCCAGTGCGGCTCCTGCCTGGCCCGCCAACAACTGCTGGAAAGTCGATTCGTCCATGCGCGAGCGCATCGCCACCCAGGGGGAAATCGTCCATCTTGGGCGCAAGTGCCGCCGGCGTCCAGCCTGTCGCGCGGCGGGCCCGCGCGCGATCCGCGGCAGC
>DBMH01000266.1 GCA_002297645.1 Rhodanobacteraceae bacterium UBA703
CGCGAGCCGCTCCATCGCCCGCCTCAGCGAGCCGCACCTGCTCTCGCCGGCCGCGCTCGAAGCGCGGCGCATGATCCATCCGCAGGAGGCGGCGCGCCGGCAGGCCGACGCCTTCCGCGAGGTGCGCACGCGCCTGCTGGCGCTCGGCGACGACCGCAACTTCGTGACGATGGTGGCTGCGGTCAGCCCGCAGTCGGGCGCGAGCTTCGTCGCGCGCAACCTCGCCGCCGCCTTCGCGTTCGACGACACCAAGACCGCGCTGCTGGTCGACTGCAACCTGCGCCATCCCGTCCAGCACGCGGCGCTGGGCGTGGCGCCGGAGAACGGCGGCCTGATCGACTACCTCGAGCACCCGTCCATGGGACTCGAGAAGATCATCTATCCCACCGGCATCCCGCGCCTGCGCCTGATCCCGACCGGAACGCAGCGCGAGTCGGGCGGCGAGTACTACTCCTCGTTCCGCATGCGCGCGATGGTCGACTCGCTGCGCTGCCGCTACCCGGACCGCTACCTGTTCCTCGACGCGCCGGCGATCAAGGGCTCGCCCGACGCACGCATGCTCGCCGACCTCGCCGACTTCGTCGTGCTGGTGGTCGGGCACGCGCGCGACACCGCGACCGCGATCAACCGCGCCGCGGCGACGTTCGGCAGCGACAAGCTCGCCGGCATCGTCTTCAACCAGGGATCCTGAACTCCACTCCACCACCCAGCGCACACGGCGCGAAAGGATGCCGTCATGACGACACTGCACCGCACGGATTCGACCCGCAGGCGCCTCGCGGCCGCCCTGTGCACCGCGCTCCTCGTTCCCGCCGCGGCACAGGCCGTGCGCGTCGACTACCGCGTCGGCGTTGGCGTCGAGTACGACGACAACGTCACGCTGAGCGAGCACGATCCCGTGTCCGAGACGATCCTGCAGCCCTCGCTCGGCTTCCGCATCAGCGAGGACGGCTCGGCGGTGCAGGCCTACGTCGACGGCCTGCTCGACTACAACGACTATCTCGGCGGGAAGTTCTCCAACGAATTCCGCAGCCAGATCAACGGCCGGCTCAACTGGAGCGCCCTGCCCGAGCGTCTCGACCTCGTCGTCGAGGACGTGCTCGGCGTCCAGCCGGTGAATCCGCTGGCGGCGAACACGCCGAGCAACCTGCAGCAGACCAACGTGCTTTCGGTCGGACCGAGCCTGCGCTTCCAGCTGAGTCCCGCGCTGCGCGGGCTCGCCGAGTTCCGCTTCATCGACAGCCGCGCCGAGAAGACCGACTTCTTCG
Organism: Rhodanobacteraceae bacterium UBA703; assembly: GCA_002297645.1. Lineage (GTDB taxonomy): Bacteria > Pseudomonadota > Gammaproteobacteria > Xanthomonadales > Rhodanobacteraceae > Dokdonella_A. Next base: position 1,269 of record DBMH01000266.1, read on the forward strand.
ACGCGCACCGCTACGCCGGCGCGCTGCGGATCATCCGCGACGTCGACCCGAACAACCGCCTCTCCGCCAACCTCGAAGCCGAGCGCATCGACTTCGCGCACGGGGACATCGCCGGATACGACCGTTACAGCGCCTACGCGCGCTGGGCGCGCACGCTGCGCGACTTCGACTTCGGCGTCGACCTGGGCTACGTCCAGCTCGACGGCAATGCCCCGCTGGGCAGCCATGGCAAGCCGCTCCTGCGCGCCGACGTCGGCTGGCATCCCGATGCGGACAACACGCTCACGCTGCGCGCGCGCCACCAGTACACCGACGCCGCTTCGAGCATGATCGCCGCGCTCGACACGCGCGTGATCCCGCCGGCCGGAGCGCCGATCCCGACCGGCATCGTCACCGGCGGCACGGTGGTCAGCTCCAGTCCGTACCTCGAAGAGCACGTGGAGCTGGACTGGACCTGGCAGGGCGCGACCACCTCGTTCGGCGCGGCGCCGTTCTGGCAGCGCTGGCGCTACGTGCTGCCCAACCTGCTCGACGTCAACGACCTCGACCAGAACAGCCACGGCGTGAACCTCTTCGCCAACCGCACGCTGCGCCCCGGCTGGAACCTCGGCGGGTTCGCGACCTGGGAGAGCGTCGACTACCGCAACCTGGACCGGCGCGACCGCAACGGCTACATCGGCCTGTTCCTGACCCATCTGCTGTCGCGGCACTGGAGCTGGCGCCTCGAACTGAGCCACTACGAGCGTGACAGCAACACGCCCGGCATGAGCAGCCGCTCCAACATCGTCTTCTTCGGCGTCGCGTGGACGCGCTGACCATGGCGTCGGCCGAGCGCACCGGACAGGAGCCCGCATGAAACCGATCCTCGTGACCGGCGGCGCCGGCTACATCGGCAGCCATGTCGTCCAGCACCTGCAGGCGCGCGGGGAAGGCGTCGTCGTGCTCGACGATCTCAGCAGCGGCTTCCGCGACGCCGTCCTCGGCGCCGAACTCGTCGTCGGCGACGTCGGCGACCGCGAACTGGTGCCGCGCCTGCTCGCCGAGCGCGGCATCGACACCGTCATGCACTTCGCCGCGCATACCGTGGTGCCCGAATCGGTCGCCGATCCGCTGAAGTACTACGGCAACAACACCAGCGCGACGCGCAACCTGCTCGCGAGCTGCGCCGTGGCGGGCGTGCGCCATTTCGTGTTCTCGTCCACCGCCGCGGTGTACGGCATGCCGGCCTCCGGCGCCGCCGACGAGAACACGCCGACCGCGCCGATCAATCCGTACGGCCGCTCGAAGCTGATGAGCGAGACGATGCTGCGCGACCTGTCCTCGGCCAATCCGCTGCGGCACGTCATCCTGCGCTACTTCAACGTCGCCGGGTGCGATCCGCAGGGCCGCATCGGCCAGTCCACGCGCAACGCGACCCTGCTGATCAAGGTCGCCTGCGAGCACGCGGTCGGCAAGCGCGACCATCTCAGCGTGTTCGGCACCGACTACGACACGCCGGACGGAACCTGCATCCGCGACTACATCCACGTCGACGACCTCGCCGCCGCGCACCTGCGCGCGCTCGACCACCTGCGCGCGGGACGCGACTCGCTGACGCTGAATTGCGGCTACGGCCACGGCTACAGCGTGCGCGAGGTCATCGACACCTTGCAGCGCATCATCGGCCGCTCCCTCAACGTCGTCGAACTGCCGCGCCGCGCCGGCGATCCGCCGGCGCTGATCGCGCACGGCGAGCGCCTGAAGCGGGAGCTCGACTGGCGCCCCCGGCACGACGACCTCGAATTCATCGTGCGCACCGCGCTCGACTGGGAACGCAAACGGATGGCCGCGTGAGCCAGGCCCTGCCACGCAACCAGCGATTCCTGCGCATCGCCGTCGTCACGCCGATCCTGCCGGTGCCGCACGATCCGACGCGCGGGCGCTACATCCACGAAACGGCGCGGGCGCTCGGCCGCCTCGCCGACGTGCGTACCTGGTTCGCGCAGCCGCGCTATCCGTCGCTGCCCGGTCTCGCGCCGCGCAGCTTCCTCGACGGCAACGTCGGCGCCGACTACGCGCTCGACGGCCTCGACCTCGACGCCTTCACCTATCCCGCGCTGCCCGGCCTCTCGCGCGTCAGCAACGGCTACGCGATCGCGCGCGCGCTGAAACCGCGCATCCGCACCTTCGCGCCCGACGTCGTGCTCGCCTACTGGCTCTATCCGGACGGCTTCGGTGCGCTGCGCTGCGCGCGTGCCCTCGACCTGCCCTGCATCGTCGGCGCGCGCGGCTCGGACATCCACGTGCGCTCCGGCCTGAACGCGACGATGACGCGCCGCACGATCTCGCGCGCCGACGCCCTGCTGACCGTCAGCGATGCCATGCGGCTCAGCGCGATCGAACGCTACGGCGCCGTGCCGGACCGCACCCACACGATCGTCAACGGCTTCGACACCGGCGTGTTCCATCCGCGCCCGCAGGCAGCGATGCGCGAGAAGCTCGGCCTCCCGCCCGACGGGCGCCTGCTGGTCTACGTCGGCCGCCTCGTCGCGACGAAGGGGCTGCTCGAGCTCGTCGAAGCATTCGGCGCGCTCGCCGCCGCCGATCCGCACCTGCGCCTCGCGCTGGTCGGCGACGGCGTCATGCGCGAGCAGCTGCGCGCGACGATCCGCTCGAACGGCCTCGAGGGGCNNCCCGCCGGCGTGGCCGAATGGATCTGCGCGGCGGACCTGCTGACCTTGCCGAGCTGGTCCGAGGGCTACCCGAACGTCGTCGTCGAGGCCATCGCCTGCGGCCGCCCGGTCGTCGCGACCGACGTCGGCGGCACGCGCGAGATCGTCGATGCCAGCAACGGCCTGCTGGTCCCGCCGCGCGACGCCGCGGCGTTGCGCG
>DBMH01000371.1 GCA_002297645.1 Rhodanobacteraceae bacterium UBA703
CGAGCCCGGTGCGTAGCGACGCCGCCATGCCCTCGGCGTGATCGGTCGCGACGACGCAGCGCACGGGCAGTCCGTCGAGCGCGGCGCGCATGCGCTCGGCGTCGTGGCCGAGCACGACGAGCGTCTCGAGCGGCCGGGTCGCGACCAGTGCGCGCGCGGCTCGACGCAGCAGCGGTTCGCCGTCGAGCTCCACCAATTGCTTCGCCCGACCGAGGCGGCGCGAGGCGCCGGCGGCGAGCAGGATCGCGCCATGGGCGGCGTCGTGGATCATCGGCTGCGACGGACGAACTCGCCTTGCAGCTCGGCCACGATCGCCAGCGCGATCGCTTCGGCGCCCTCTCCGCCGAGGCGCAGGCCGACCGGTGCGTGCAGGCGTGGCAGCAGGCGGGCGGCGACGTCGTCGCCGATCTCGTTCATCAGGTCGTCGCGGCGCGCGACCGGGCCGAGCAACCCGACGTACGGGATTGCCGTGGCGGCCAAGCGGGTCAAGCAACGAGCGTCGAGCAGGTAGTTGTGGTTCATCACGAGCGCGGCATCAAAACGCGCGTTCGCGAAGAGCGACGGCAGCGCATCGGGGCCCTCGCCGTGCAGCGCGTCGAGTCCGCTGCCCTCGGCAAAGCGCGCCCAGCGCGGGCGATGCTCGGCGAGTTCGACGCGCCAGCCGAGCAGGCGCGTCAGGCGCAGCAGCGGGTGCGTCTCGGGTCCCGCGCCGAGCAACAGGATGCGAGGTGCCGGGCGTACGGTCAGGCGGACGACGTCGCCGTCGACGGGAAGGTCGTTGCGCTCGGCACCGCGTATGTCGAATGCGAAGCGGTCCGCGCCGACCTGCGCGTCGCCTTCGCCGACCCGATGCGGTGCATTCGCGAGGACGAGTTCCAGCGCCATGCCGCGTTCATCCGCGGCGAGCAGCGCGTCGCGCAGCGGCGACAGGGCCGGTGGCAACGGCAGCAGGCGTACCCGGGTCGATCCGCCGCAGCCGGTGCCGGAACCGAACACGCGATCCTCGTCGCCGCTGGTGTCGAAAGCGACGTCCGCTGCGGCGCCCGCGTCCAGCACGGTGCGTGCGGCTGCTTCGAGTTCGCCTTCGAGGCAGCCGCCGGAGAGCGCCCCCGCCCGCGTGCCGCACGCATCAAGCAGGATCAGGGCACCGGGCTTGCGATAGGTCGAACCCTGCGTTGCCACGACGACGGCGAGCACGCCGGCTTCGCCGCGTTCCGCCAGCGCGCGCATCCCGTCCGCGACGGCGCGCTGGCCGCCAGCCGGTGCCGCTCCGACAAGGCGGACCGCATTCGTCATCCGTCGACCTCGCTGGAATGGAGAGCGGAAGCGTGGACTACGAAGCCTCCGCCGTGAATACCTTTTCTGGCAGCCATGTTCGAGGATCCGTGCAGGAAAGCCGCCTTCATCCGGTCGGTGATGCTCAACGCCGGCCGAGCAGGCGTGCGACACCGCCGAACAGGCGTACCGGACGCGCCAGTGCCGTGCCGAGCCGCTCGATCTTCAGGCCGACCTTGGCGACGCCGTCATCGGACAACTCGCGTGCGACCAGGGTCACGGGACCGAGGCGCACGCGGTCGCCGACCTCGATCGTATGCTCGAAGCGCCGCGCGAAATGATCGGCCAGCGTCAGCGGCGCGTCCTTGGCTCGCACCGGCAGGCCATAGAACCCGGCCACGTCACCGAGGCGCACGTCGGCGTCGAAACTGAACTCGCCGAACAGCTCGCGCTCGGCCTGGCTGGCTTCTTCCGGCGGCGCGAACAGCCAGTCGAGCTGGTAGACGCGTCCGGGCGGAGCCAGCAGGTACGCGTAGTCGCCGGGCGCCAGCGTGCCGCCTTCGTCCGGCGTCAGGATCTCGCCGGCGCGCACGATCATCGTCAGCTGCGCCCAGCCCGGCATCGGGGCTCCCGCGAGGATGCGCGCCTCGGCCGCGACGGGATAGCCGACCAGTTCGCGTTCGAGGGAGCCGGGCAGGTCGAGCTCGACGCGGCGCACGACGCTCTCGCGATGCGGCAGGGCCACGTCGAACAGGCGCGCGGCGAAGCCGAGCGTCCAGCCCTGCACCAGCAGCGAGACGAGCACGACGACGAACGCGACGTTGAACACCAGCGGCGCGTGCGGCAGCTGCGCCAGCATGGGAATCGACGCGAGGAAGATGCCGACGGCTCCGCGCAGGCCGATCCACGAGATGAAGGCGATCTCGCGCTTGCCGTAGCGCCGCAGCGGTGCGAGGCAGGCCACCACCGCGACGGGGCGGCCGATGAACATCAGGAACGCCGCCACGCCGAGCGCCGGCAGCAGCGACTGGAGCAGCATGCGCGGCGAGGCGAGCAGGCCGAGCACCAGAAACATCGCGATCTGGCACAGCCAGGTCGCCGCATCGAGCGTGCCGAGCAGGTTGGTCAGGCCGCCACTGACGCGGTTGGCGACCACGAGGCCGGCGATGTAGACGGCGAGGAAGCCGCTGCCGCCGAGCTGGCCGGTGATGCCGAACACCAGCACCGCCGCCGCCAGAGCGAACAGCGCCGACAGGGAGTTGCCGAGCTGCAGGCGATTCAGGCCGCGCGCGATCGCCCCGCCGCCGACCGCGCCCGCGACGCCGCCGATGCCGAACTGCACGAGGAACTCGCGTGCCAGCGCCAGCGGCGAGAGGCCGGCCGGAGCGGTCACGTACTCGACCAGCATCATCGTCAGCAGGATCGCGGCCGGATCGTTCGCGCTCGATTCGATCTCGAGGGTGGCGCCGACGCGCTCGCGCAGTTGCAGGCCGCCCGCGCGCAGCAGGAACAGCACGGCGGCGGCGTCCGTCGAGGCGACGACGGCGCCGACGAGGAAGCCGATCGCCGGTTCCAGGTCGAGCAGCCAGCTCGCCGCGACGCCGGTCAGCACCGCACTGAGGAGCACGCCGGCCGTCGCCAGCAGCAAGGTCGGAGCGAGCACGCGGCGGACGGTTTCGAAGCGCGTGCGCAGACCGCCGTCGAACAGGATGATCGCGAGCGCGAGCGAGCCGAGCTGGTAGGCGCCGGTATAGTCGTCGAACGCGATGCCGCCGGGTCCGTCGGTCCCGGCGAGCATGCCGATGACGAGGAACACGAGCAGCAAGGGGGCGCCGAAGCGGCGCGCGACGACGCTGGAGGCGATGCCGACCAGCACCAGCGCGGACGCGGCGGCGAAGACCCAGTAGATGTGCTCGATGGTGGGCATGTGCCGATCATAGCGTCGCGCCATTGCCATCCATCACGGCGCTGCGAAGAAATCGCGTCGCGGCAATCGGGCGGAATGGCGATCCGGCGCGCGTCGGTTCGGCGGACGCTTCCCGCCCTGCGGCAGGCACGTCTGGTGCGGACCTCAGTCGCCGAACCGGCGGTACTGGATCGCCTCGGAAAGATGGACCGTATCGATGCCGCCATCGCCGGCGAGATCGGCGATCGTGCGCGCCACGCGCAGCACGCGATGGTACGCGCGGGCGGACAGCCCGAGTCGCTCGACCGCACGGTCGAGCAGGGCGTGGCCGGCGGGCGTCAGGTGGCAGTCCCGTTCCACTTCGCGATTGCCGAGCCACGCATTCGGCTTGCCGGCGCGTTCGAGCTGCCGCATGCGCGCGCAGGCCACGCGTTCGCGAACCACGGCACTGGTCTCGCCGGCATCGCCACTGCGCAGATCGGCCTGCGGTACGCGTGGCATGTCGATCTTGAGGTCGATGCGATCGAGCAAGGGTCCGGAAATGCGCGAGCGGTAGCGCGTGATCGCGTCCGGCGTGCAGCGGCAGCGCCCGCCCGGGTCGCCGGCGTAGCCGCAGGGACAGGGATTCATCGCTGCGACGAGCTGGAAGCGCGCGGGAAACTCGACCTGCCGCGCCGCACGCGAGATCGAGATGCGGCCCGATTCGAGCGGCTCGCGCAGGACCTCGAGCACGTGACGGTCGAATTCCGGCAGTTCGTCGAGAAACAGCACGCCGTGATGGGCCAGCGAGATCTCTCCGGGGCGCGGAATCGAGCCGCCGCCGACCAGCGCAACCGCCGAGGCCGTGTGGTGCGGATGGCGGAACGCGCGTTTTTTCCACGACGCGACGTCGCTGTCCTCGCCCGCGACGGAGCGGATGGCGGCGAGTTCGAGCGCCTCGCATTCGTCCAGCGGTGGCAGGATCCCGGGCAATCGGCTGGCCAGCATGGTCTTGCCGGTGCCGGGCGAGCCGCAGAACAGCAGGTTGTGGCTTCCGGCCGCGGCGATCTCCAGTGCACGACGCGCCTGCGGCTGGCCGCACACGTCGGCGAGGTCCGGCCCGTCGTCGACGGCGGGATGGAGTTCGGCAGATGTCGCCGCGGCCTCCAGCTTCACCTCGCCGGCGAGATGCGCGCACACGTCGAGCAGCGAATCGGCCACGCACACGTCGGCGCCGGCGACCAGGGCGGCCTCGGCCCCGTTGCGGCGAGGGACGATCACGCGCCGACCGACGCGCGCGGCGTGCAGGACCGCCGGCAGCACGCCGCGGACAGGCCGCAGTTCGCCGGAAAGGGCGAGCTCGCCGATGAATTCGTGGCCGCCGAGCGAATCGCGCGGCAGGCTGCCGTTGGCCGCGAGGATGCCGAGCGCGATCGGTAGGTCGTAGCGGCCACCGTCCTTGGGCAGGTCCGCCGGCGCGAGGTTCACCGTCACGCGACGCTGCGGATACTCGAGCTGGGCATTGAGGATGGCGGCGCGTACCCGATCGCGCGATTCCTTCACCGCCGCCTCGGGCAGTCCCACGATGGAGGTGCCCGGCAGTCCGCCGGACAGGTGCACCTCGCACGCGACCAGCGGGGCGGCGACGCCGGCTTGCGCACGCGTGTAGGCGACGGCGAGGCTCACGGCGAACCCGGAAGAAAAAAACCCGCTGCCCCCGCCTGGGGGTGAGCTGCGCAGGACAGCGGGCTTCCCGGGAAAACGTCTGGATGGATGCGCACAGTCATGGCAGCGATCGCGGACATGAGTCACCCGTCGGCGCCGTCGGGAAGGCGGCGCTCGTGGTCGATGCGGGGAAACGCGGGAGGAAACTAGTGCTTCGGCGGGAAGGTTCCGGCACCGATCAGGCGTTCGAGCGCGAGAACCTGCTGTTCCAGTGACTCGATCTTCTCGCGCGTCCGCAGCAGCACGCAGCGCTGCACGTCGAATTCCTCGCGGGTGACCAGGTCCAGCTGGCGCAGGCCGGTCTGCAGCACACCACGGAAGTTCGTCGCAAGATCTTCGCGCGCCTGCGCCAGACCGGGCGGGACGAGCGCTGCGAGTCGCTGCGCGAGGTCGTCGATGGATCGTGGCTCGATCATGGCTCACCCTATTGTCGGCATGATGGGCGTGGATCGTATCGCGGCTGCACATCCTCCTGCGTACGCTGCGACAAAATCCCTGGGGTCGGCCGGAGGCGCGAACGCCTCCGGCCGGGAGCATCCTTGCGGCGCCGATCCGTCGACGCAGCCCCCTTGTGTTCGACAGTCTAGCCGGTGGAATTTCCGGCACCAGACGCAGGATTCGGAATCGCGTGTAAGAAATCTCTTACAAGATTCCGATTCGCCATGGCGTCCGGAACCGATCCGGAACGGAAGAACGTGTCGCCGCGCCCGCGCTGCGAACCGCTGGCTGGGCGTGGCTGGCGCACCGCGGCTGCGACCGTTTTTCCGGTGCGCGGCGGCAGGATGCCCGGCCGTCCGAACTGCTCTATAGTCGGGCGGCTTTCAACGAGGGACACGCTCCATGCACATGGTCATGGCGATCATCAAGCCGTTCAAACTCGACGAAGTGCGCGAAACGCTCGCCGAGGTCGGTGTGCAGGGCATCACCGTCACCGAGATCAAGGGATTCGGTCGCCAGAAAGGGCATACCGAGCTGTACCGGGGCGCCGAATACGTCGTCGACTTCCTGCCGAAGATCAAGATCGAGGTAGCCGTCAGCGACGACCAGCTCGAGCGCGTGGTCGAGTCGATCGCCGCGACGGCCAATACCGGCAAGATCGGCGACGGCAAGATCTTCGTCTGGAAGCTCGATCGCGTCATCCGCATCCGCACCGGTGAACTCGATGCGGACGCGCTGTGACGGGACGAGCGCCGACGGCGGGTAGTCCGGGGCGGGCGAGCTTCCCGAGGATGGCGCTCGCTGCGGGAACCATCCCACGCGTCGCCGGCTAGCGCAGCAGGATCCATACCCCGAGCGCGGCGAACAGCAGGGCGGCGGAGATGCGCGCGGCCTTCAGCGGCAGCTTCTGTGCGAAGCGGGCACCGAGCCAGACCACCGGCACGTTCGCCAGCAGCATGCCGATCGTGGTGCCGGCGACGACCTGCCACAGCGGGTGGTACTGCGCGGCGAGCACGACGGTGGCGACCTGCGTCTTGTCGCCCATTTCGGCGAGGAAGAACGCGATCAGCGTGGCGACCAGTACGCCGCGCCCGGTGCCGGGACCGGCGCCGTCCTCGTCCATCTTGTCCGGTATCAGCGTCCAGGCGGCGACGGCGAAGAAGCTCGCCGCGACGATCCACTTCAGCGTCTCCGGCGACAACCAGGCGGACACCAGCGCGCCGACCGAACCCGCGAGTGCGTGGTTGACCAGCGTCGCGGCGAAGATGCCGAGGCAGATCGGCCATGGGCGCCGGTACTTCGCGGCGAGGATCAGCGAGAGCAGCTGCGTCTTGTCGCCGATCTCGGCGATCGCGACGGCAGCGGTCGAAACGAGCAGGGTCTGCATGGGAACTCCACGGGCCGGGGCGATGGACGCAATGATTCCTCGCGCGCCGCCCCAGCCCGGGTTGGCATGCGGGAACCAAAGGTCTTGCCATACGATCCGTGCGGATCGTTGCGCGCACCATGGCGTGTCCGCCAAGTGTGTTGATGCGCGCGCCGCAACGGTTCGCCGCGGCCGGCTACTCCCCAATGGAGCGGGCGCAAGTCTATGCGCGGACGCGGCGGCCGGCAATCCTTGCGCGCGGCGTCAGGAAAAGGGCGACCGCGCTCTCCCCGCGGTCGCCCGTGCAACGTGATATGTCGGACAGCGGGGCGCTCAGGCCGCCGCCGGCCCGTTGTGGTTCGCCGACAATCCGTCGACGACCTTGCGCGACGCCTCGCCCTCGCGCCGCCCGATCTCGCGGGCGGTTTCCGCCAGCCATTCGTTGGCCTTGGCCTCGCCGTCCTCGCGCACGCGGCGCTGGTATTCCGGCAGGAACTCCAGGAAGGCCGCCTCGATCGAAGCCTTCTGGTCTTCGTAGTGCCGGATCAGCGCGTTCTCGTCGTCGGCGCTGATCAGATCGTTGGCGCGCATCTCGGCCAGGCTGGCCATGTAGACGCGCCGGTCTTCCTCGGTTCCTGCATTCATGGCGTCGACGGCCTCAGTGCGGGATCGCCTGGCCGAAACCCTGCGTGAAGCCCTGCGTGAAGTTGTCGAGGAACGACTGCTGCGCGCCCTGGCCGAGGCCCGAGTTGCCGAGCAGGTTGCTCAGCAGGCCGCCTGCCGCGCCGCCCAGCAGGTTGCCCAGCATGCTCGACAGCTGACTGAACAGCTGACCGACGACATTGCTCACCACATTGCTGACGAGTCCACCGATAGCCTGACCCATGACCGATCTCCTCTCCGATTTTCCTGCGATTGTCCCGATGACAACGGCTGCGTTCGCCGCGTTGGCGTCCGCAGCGCGGACGTGGCGCCAGTGTCTCCAGCGGCAGGGCAGGATCAATCTAGTGCGTACCCGACCTCGGGAATGCCCTAGGTCCCCGCCGCCCGGGATTCGCCTATGAAGCAGCCATGAGCACCGGGGATTCCGCCGCCACCGGCACGGGAGCGGCCGCCGCGCCGTGGCCGCCGCGATCGCGCCGCATCGAGATGTCCGAACTGCATCCGGGCCAGTCGCTCGACCTGCTGCGGCTCGGCCTGGAGAGCCGCGTCGCGGAGCACATCCTCGATGCCCCGCTGGATACGCTGCGCGAAATCGTCGCCCTCGTGGAGCACACGCAGCGCATCCGGCGCGAGCATCCGGGTCTCGGCATCTGGTACGCCACGGCCGCGCACCTCGGCTTCATCGGCATCTTCTCGCTGGTTCCGAGCACCGAGCCGGGGCAGGTCGAGATCGGCACGCGGCTGCTGCCGAAGGCGTGGGGACGGGGCTACGCGCTCGAAGGGGGCACGGCCCTGTGCGAGCACGCCTTCGTGCGCCTCGGCCTGCCGGCGCTGATCGGCCTGTGCACGCCGGGGAACCGGTCGGTGCCGCCGCTGCTGTCCCGGCTGGGCTTCGAGGCCGACGGCACGACCCGTCAGTACGACCGGGAAGCCCTGCGGTTCCGCCTGCGCAGGGAGGCCTGGGGCGGTCCGCGGGCGCGTCGAAGCGCCGGTTCCTGACGCGCGCCCAGGGTTGCGGGGACCGCTACACGAGGTCCGGTGACCGATTGCCGAAATTCAAGGCGGCGCCTTGCGGTCCGGATCCTGCGTTCGAGATCGGCGTGATCGCTACGGCCGGAGCGATGCCGCAGTGCTTCGTCGCCTCCCGGCAGGCATGTTCCATGCGTGTCACCCGGACGGCCGCGCGCATGGTCGTCGGGAGCGGGATTCCCGCTTCAAGGTCGGTTTCGACGGGGAGGATCGTCGATCCGCGCAGCCTATGGCGCGGCTCTGTCGCGACCGTGCCGGGAAGGAACGCGAAAGCCCTTTCCGGGCAACCGGCTGGAAGTACCCGCGCGCGCATTCCCGCCGAGGGAAGCGCGCGGGCTTTTCGCGCGGGCTTTTCCGGAGCTGCGATGGTGCGAGTGGGCTATAGCGACGGATCGTCGAAATCGGTCCAGTCGGTCGTTGACAGTCAAATGAGAATCGTTATCATTTGCGTCGTCACCACGAGCGGGAATCCGTCATGTTCGAGCCACATGCTGTAGCGCTGGGGGTTTCCGACTCCGGCGTGCGGGCCCATCCGGTTGCCGAACCCTGCGTGCGTACGTATGCGCCACAACGCATCGCCAGCGACACGCTGCTCGGCGGCCGCAACGAACTCGTCATCGAGCACGCGGGGCAGGAATACCGCCTGCGCCTGACGCGCAACGACAAGCTGATCCTCACCAAGTAGAAGCGCGGTTCCCCCGCGCGCGGCGTTCGCGCCGCATCACTGCTCCAACGTCGCCAGCTCCGGAACGGTCGCCATCCCGGTTCCCAGCCAGCCAGTTGCCTCGAACGACTGCTGCCCAGGGAACGCATGATCCGAACACCTCTCACCGGCGCCGTGCTGGCGGCGCTCGCCGGCTTCGCCCACGCCGACAGCCCCGATGCCGAAGCGCTCGGCATCGTCGACGAACTCGATCGCATCGTGGTCACCGCGACCCTGACCGCGCGTCCGCAGAAGGACGTCGCCAGCGAAGTCAGCGTCATCGAGGCGCTCGACGTCGATCGTCGCCAGATGCACGACATTGCGGATCTCGTGCGCTACGAACCCGGCGTCTCCGTCACCGGCAGCCCCAGCGGCGGCAACCGCTTCGGTACCGGCGGCTTCTCGATCCGTGGCCTGTCCGGCAACCGCGTGCGCATCGAGGTCGACGGCATCGGCGTGCCCGACGCCTTCGGCATCGGCAGCTTCTCCAGCGCGGGCCGCGACGTCGTCGACGTGGACGCCCTGAAGCGCGTCGAGATCGTGCGCGGCGCGGCCTCGTCCCTGTACGGCTCGGATGCGATCGCCGGCGTCGTCGCCTTCACCACGAAAGACCCGGCCGACTACCTCGGCAAGGGCGGCGGCCCGTTCGCTTCCGGCAAGCTGCTGTACGACAGCGCCAGCCGCGAGGCGGCCGTCAGCGGTACCTGGGCCGGCGGAAGCGAACGCGACGGCCTCGTGCTCGTCGCCACGCACCGCCAGGGGCACGAGCAGGACACGATGGGCGGGAACGACAGCGCGAGCGCACTTCGCACGCAGGCGAATCCGCAGGACACGCGCAACGACGCGCTGCTCGCCAAATACGTGCACACCGCCGATTCCGGACGCATCGACCGCGTGACTTTCGACGGCGACCGCGGCCGCATCGACACCGACGTACTGAGTAGCCTCGGCTACAGCGCGATGACCAACACGCTGACGACGGCGCTCGACGGACGCGACACGCGCGAGCGCCTGCGCCTGTCCTTCGATCAGGAACTGCCGCTGTGGAGCGGCTTCGCGGACCGGCTCGACTGGAAGATCTACGCGCAGCGCAGCGAGGTGGCGCAGAAGACGTACGAGGATCGCGCGACGCGGACCGACGCCGGCCCGGCGAACCCGAAGCAGCGCTTCCGTCATTTCACGTTCGACCAGCGCACGATCGGTGCCGAAGCGACGGCGCGCAAGGACGTCGCCGGCGGCGGCATCGAGCACTCGATCGTCTACGGCATCGACCTCGCGCGAACGCGCACGCAGGAACAGCGCGACGGCTGGCAGCGCGACGTCACCACGGGCGCGGTCACGAACGTCGTCTCGCCGGACACGTTTCCGGTGCGCGACTTCCCGACCAGCGACACGACCACGGCCGCCGTATTCGGCCAGGACGAGATGCGCCTCGCCGACGGCCGCCTGAGCCTGATCCCGGCGCTGCGCATGGACTACTACAAGCTGGAACCGCGCCGCGACGCCGTGTTCGCGGAAGACAATCCCGGTGTCCAGCCCGTGTCGCTGAGCCACACGAGCTGGTCGCCGAAGCTCGGCGCGATCTGGCGTTTCGACGATATCTGGTCGGCCTTCGCGCAGTACGCGCACGGCTTCCGCGCACCGCCGTACAACGACGTCAACATCGGCTTCACGAACCTGCAATTCGGCTACACGGCCCTGCCGAATCCGGATCTCAAGCCGGAGACCAGCAACGGCGTCGAGATGGGCCTGCGCGCCAGCGGGCGCTACGGCTACGCCAGCGTGTCGGCCTACGAGAACCGCTATCGCGACTTCATCGAGTCGCAGTCCTTCGTCGGCATTGATCCGCAGACGGGGCTGATGCTGTTCCAGTCGGTCAACCGCAGCCGCGTGAAGATCCGCGGCGTCGAGGCGCGCTACGGACTCGACCTCGGCGCCTTCGCGGATTCGCTCGCCGGCTTCTGGCTGAAGGGCAACGTCGCCTACGCGCACGCCGACGACGAGACCGCGAACGAGCCGCTCGCCAGCGTCGACCCGCTCAGCGCCGTGATCGGCCTCGCCTATGAACGCGGCACATGGAGCACGGAACTGCTCGGCCGCTTCGTCGAGCGCAAGCGTCGCCTGCCGAAGCCGACCGAAGGCGGATCCGCGCCGTTCGCGGCGCCCGGCTACGCCACGTTCGACGCCTACGCGCGCTGGAAGCCGCACGAACGCGTGGAGCTGTTCGGCGCGCTGACGAACCTGACCGATCGCCGCTACTGGAACTGGAGTTCGGTCAGCGCGATTCCTTACAGCGCCGCGACGATCGACCGCTACAGCGAACCGGGCCGCGCTGTTCGCGTCGGCCTGCGCGCGACCTTCTGACGCGACACCGCCCGCCACGAGAAAAGCCCATGAGCGACTATCACGACGATCGCAACGCGTTGCTGCCGCACGAGCCCGCCGGCGAACCTTCCGGCGAATGGATCGACGCCGGCGCGCCGCCTCGCGCGCCTTCCGATCCGCGGGAAGGCGCGGCCGTCGCGCTGGATCTTCCGCGCATCGCCGAATGGCTGCCGCGCCTGGGTGCCGTGCTCTGGCTGGAACGGCGCGAGCGGCGCCCGCCGCCGTCGCGCGCGCTCGTCGGTCCGCGCGGGATCCTGCTGCTCGAGCATCCGTCGCTCGCCGTGCTCGGTCGCTGCGACGCGATCACCGCCCATACCGCGGTCACCTCGCAAGGGCCGCGCGAATGGCTCAGCTTCCGCGACGCGAAGGACGAGGTCCGCGCGAAGCTGTTCCTGCTGCCGGACACCGACTACCTCGCGTGGGACGAGATGGCCGCCGCGACACGGCTCGCGCCGACACGCGAGGACGCTCCCGGCTGGCAGGCGCACACGGCCTTCCTGCGCACCGCGCTGGCGCGCTTCGGCACCGCCTGGCGCGCGCGCGTGCTGCGGTTCGAG
>DBMH01000204.1:0-2659 GCA_002297645.1 Rhodanobacteraceae bacterium UBA703
CAGCGACAGAACTTTCATCTTCGTATTCATGAGAAATCTCCCAGAAGTGTCTCGGGCGAGGTGCAGTCCCCATCCCCAGTTTGGTTGAACATAAGGTTAACCAAGCCCGATCCGCGCGGACGATAGTCAGGAAGTGACGTCATGTCAACACGTTCGCGGCGTGGACCAGGCTAACCGTGCCCGAATCGAGAGAGAGGTCAACAACTGCATGAGTCCCCTTCTCGGCCGGAGGCTGCCTCGCGGCGGCGCCCGAACCCACGTGGATCAATAACGCAGGGGGGAACGGAAACCGGACACGATTCCGGAACTTTTTTTCCGGACACCTCCATCCCCCCATCGACACGGCCCTGAACCGGAAAGGCGGAGACTCCGCTGCCCTGCCGGCCGACCGTCTTTGGACGCCTCGCAGCCAGCGGACCGGACACGGCTCCTTATCTATACACCCGGGACAAGTCGAGGTCCCCCCATGGCATCGAACCCCATTCGCTCGATCCGCGCCCGCCGGATTGACCTCCCCACCCTGCACTCCGCAGAATCCCCGGCCCCCTGCGGCTCATCCGTGCTTCGTGCCCCGCCTCCCTTCCGATTCCCTCGCTGCCGGCGCCTGCCTGGCGGTCATCCCTGCCCGCAACGAGTCCGGCACTGTCGGTTCGGTGGTGGCGGGCGTGCGCGCGGCACTCGGCTGCGATGTCCTGGTGGTGGACGACGCGAGCACGGATACGACCGTCGATGAAGTCCGTGCGGCCGGCGGGGAGACCTTGACGCTGCCGCTCGGGCTGGGCGCCTGGGGAGCGACGCAGGCCGGGATCCGCTACGCGCTGCGCAACGGCTACGCCGGCGTGATCACGCTCGATGCGGATGGCCAGCACCTGCCCGACTCGTTGCCCGCCCTGTTCGAGGCCCAGGCCCGGACCGGCGCGAACGTGGTCATCGGCACCTGCATCGGCCGGCTGAGCCGGGCGAAACGAATCGCGTGGCAGTATCTTCGCCTGCTGACCGGCCTGAAGCTCGGCGACTTCACTTCGGGCCTGCGCCTGTACGATCGCCGCGCGGTCACGATCCTCGCCGGGCCCGAGGCCAGCCTGCTCGACTACCAGGATGTCGGAGTACTGATGCTTCTGTCCCGAAACGGGCTTTCGATCACCGAGACCCCCACGCCGATGCTGCCTCGCAGGCAGGGGCATTCGCGCGTGTTCGCCTCGTGGTGGGTCGTGGCACGCTACATGGTGCACACGACCGTGTTGTGCCTGGCGCAGCTGGTCGCCGGTCGACGCCACGCACCGCGCACGACGTCGGGACGGCAGCCATGCTGACCGGTCCGATCACCTCGGCCATCCTCGGCGTCGGCCTCGCCGGCGCGATCCTGTTCCTGGTCCGTCGCGACCACCTGCACGGCCCGTACGCCGTGTGGTGGCTGGCCGTCGCCGCCGCGACGTTCGTCCTGGGCGTGTTCCCGGGCGTGGTGGTCTGGCTCGGCCACGTCACCGGCATCGGCTACGCGCCGGTGCTGCCGATCATCGTCGCGCTGTCGCTGGTGCTGATCCGCATGCTGAAACTCGACATCGACCGGTCGCGACAGGAACGCCGCATGCGCCGGCTGACGCAGAAGCTCGCGATACTCGAACAGGAACTCGAGCGCATCGGCGGCCGGCCCGAACGGGACCTCCCTTCCGAGGAGAGCTAGGACGCATCGGCATGCGCGTCCTCCACCTTGGCAAGTACTACGCCCCCGTGCGCGGCGGCATCGAGCGCCACACGCAGATGCTGGCCGAATGGTGCGTCGGGCAAGGCGACGCGGTGGCAGCTCTCGTGCACCAGACGCCGGGACGCTGGCGCGGTTCACGGGAGACCCTGAACGGCGTCGACGTGACGCGTGCCGGTTGCCTCGCGGCACCGGTCTACACGCCGCTGAGCCCCGCCTTTCCGGTCGAGCTCGCGCGCCTCCTGCGCGAATTCCAGCCCGACATCCTCCATCTGCACATGCCCAATCCGTCGTGCTTCGCGGCCCTGGCTCTGCCGTCCGCGCGGCGCCTGCCATGGATCGTGCACTGGCACGCCGACGTGCCGCCGGACTCGCCGGACTGGCGGCTGCGGACGCTCTATCACGCCTACCGGCCATTCGAGCAGGCGCTTCTGCGCCAGGCACGCACGATCGTCGCCACCTCGCGACCGTACCTGGGGGCCAGTGCGGCACTGGCTGCGTGGAAGGACAAGATCCGCGTGATCCCGCTCGGGATCGACGATGCGCACGTCCCAGTAGCAACGGACGCGGCTCCGGCCTGGCCGCAGCGCGACGGCCTGCGCCTTCTCGCCGTCGGCCGCCTCAGCCGCTACAAGGGATTCGACGTGCTCATCGAGGCGATGGCTCACGTCGACGGAGCGAGCCTGCTGCTGGTCGGTGACGGAGAATGCGAACGCGAGTTGCGCGAACTCGCGGTCACGCGCGACATCTCCTCGCGCGTCCGCTTCGCCGGCAACCTCGACGACGATACCCTGGCCGCCGCCTACGCGACCGCGGATGCCTTCGTGCTGCCCTCGCTCGATCGCGGCGAGGCCTTCGGCATGGTGCTGCTCGAAGCGATGCGCGCCGGCCTGCCCGCGATCGCCAGCGCCATTCCCGGGTCCGGCGTGGCCGCCGTCGTCGCCGACGGCGAAACGG
>DBMH01000204.1:2675-8568 GCA_002297645.1 Rhodanobacteraceae bacterium UBA703
GGCTCTCCGACAGCGGCTCGGCAGCGCCGGGCGTACGCGCTGGCGGGAGAACTTCACCCTCGAGAAATCGGCTCGCGCGATTCGCGCGCTCCAGTCGGAACGACCGGATTGATCGAGACGCCGCGCAGCAACAGCGCGGCCAGCACGAACACCGTCGGCACGACGTGCAGGATCAGCCGGTTCGCGCTCGTGAAATCCTTTGCCCACGCCGCTGCGCCGGTGAAGAAGAACAGCCCGAACAGGAAGATCATCTGCATCAGCACGAGCAGGCCGAGCAGCCGCACTGCCCGATCCTCGCAGAGGATACGCCAGCGCACGACGAGCAACAGCGGGAACGCGTACCAGAGCAGGTGCCAGTTCGGCAGCGAGAACAGGCTGTCCAGCATCTCGCGCCCGACCGGATGCCAGGTCAGTGCATACGTCGCCACGCCCGGGATCTCCACGCTGCCCCAGCTCACGCGCACCCATCCGAGCCCCAGCATCGGCAGGGTGAGGCCTCCGGCCAGAACGCCGATGATCACGGCGACGGCGACGACGGCGGCGATGCGCGGCCCCCAACGCGGTGGCAATCGTTCCAGCACCACGACCGCGGAGAACAGCAGCGCCCATACCGCGCCTTCGAGCTTGATCGCCGGCAGGAGCAGCGCGAGGCCGACGCCGAGCAGCCATTGCCCGTGCTCGCGATGCAGCAGCCAGCGCGTCCATGCCAGGGTCGCGAGACCGAGCGTGGCGGCGAGCCACAGGTCGGCATAGCCCGCCAGCGCCGCATGCACGTCGAGCAGCGGCAGCGAGGCCAGCGCATAGGCCAGCATCATCGCGATCGGCGGCGACAAGCCGAAGCCGCGCCAGGAACCATAGGCCGCGAGGACGAAAGCGGCCAGCGCGCCCGTCCAGGCCAGGTTGACCAGCGGCTCGTTCCAGCCACCGGCCGCGCTCGCGAACCAGACCTCGATCCAGGCCAGCATCTCCGGATAGTTCCAGGTGGCGAGCGTACGCAGGGAAGCATCGGAACCGGCCAGCCATTCCGACATCGGCACATAGGGATTGGCCTTGCCGATCAGCATCCACGCCTTCGCCTTCACCGCCCAGGCGGACCAGGCATCCCAAGGGAACACCGGTCGCAGCGAGGCTTCTTCGCCGACCAGCAGCAGGTGCATCAGGACCAGCGCGAGCAACAGCCACCAGAGTCCGCGCGCCAGCCTGTCCGGATGCGCCTCCGGCGGCAGGACCGCCGTGCCACGGGCGACGCGCAACGAGCGCACGAGGGCGATGCCCCAGAACAGCGCACCGGCGACGCCCAGCCATGGAGCCGCCGTGGCGAAAGCCTGCACGGTGTCGCCGCGCGCCAGGCGGCTGGCCCCGAATGCGGCGAGGAACAGGCCGAGGAACAGGCCGGTGCCGACGGCCGCCGCCCAGTCACCGCGGCGTCGCGTGCCGGCCAGCAGCGACCAGAGACCCGTCCCTGCCAGAAGGGGCAGGATCCATGCGAGCAGGTAGTCAACGCGCATGGCGATACCGGTAGAGAACGATGCGGCTTCCTTCGAAGCCGCTGGCGTGCACCGCATGCGGATCCGTCGAGGTGATGCGCTGGCTCTTCGCGAGCAGCGCGCGCAGCGCGGGATCGCGATACCAGGCGTCCGTATCGAGGAACACGAGCACGCAACCTTCCGGCAACTCTTCGCCGGACGCGAGCGCATACGCGAGCGAACCGGTGTTCATGGGCAGCAGGTGCCAGACCAGGCGCAGCAACTGGTAACCCGTTCCGGCCATGACCAGCACGCGCGAACGACCGGGTTCGTTGACGAGCTTCGCGCGGATCTCGTCGGCCGCCTCCACGAGGTCGGCAT
The DNA here is from genome assembly GCA_002297645.1 of Rhodanobacteraceae bacterium UBA703. Lineage (GTDB taxonomy): Bacteria > Pseudomonadota > Gammaproteobacteria > Xanthomonadales > Rhodanobacteraceae > Dokdonella_A. Next base: position 4,523 of record DBMH01000204.1, read on the forward strand.
CACCGACGATGCGTGCCCGCCGGGGCCATTCGACATCCGCGTACAGCGTCCGCGTCAGCTCCAGCCGCTGTGCAAGCCCGTCCTGCCAGCGCAGGTCCACGAGCAGCCACGCCAGTGCGACGAACACCATCACGACGGGCTGCCAGCGCCGCCGCCCGAACAGCAGCAGCGCCGAAACGATGCCCAGGCCGGCGGCAAGCGCGGCGGAAACGACGATCGACCGCGCGCGCGGCGAATCGGTATCGCGGCCGAGCGCGTGGACCGAACGCTGGCTCCACGGCCACGCGCCGAGCCAGTCGGTCGCGAGGGCCGCCAGGTCGCCTTGCCAGGACGGCGACCACAAGGCGGCCTCCACGAGGTCGAACGGTTTGAATCCGAGCTCCGGCGGCACGTTCTGCGCCGTCGAGAACTGGCTGAACCCCAATTCGATGATCGTGCCGTGCCACGCCTCGACGCGCGACAGGTCGAACGTGGTCGTCCCCTCGCCCGGCCACGGCAGCGCGATCGTCTGGACGTCGTCCGGATCCTCGGCGGTGCGGAAGACCAGAGCGAGTTCCAGCGTGCGCGGAAAGCTCGCGAAGCGGTATCGGAGCAGCGGGAAATCCCCGGCGCGAACGTAGGCCAGCGTCGTGACCTGCAGGGCGGAGTGGTCCTCCGCGTCGGCACTCACGTGCAGGCGCGACGCGTTCGCTTCGCCGTCGCCGAACACCGCGCGGAAATCGTTGCCACGAAGCGAGAGGACCGTCCCCGGCGACAGCGGCGCTCTCCAGTCGACCTCGGCGGCCCACAACAGAACGGCGGCCCAGCCTGCGGCAAGCGCGACGACGAACGCCGCGATGCGCAACCCCGCCAGCTTCATGCAGCCAGCTCGGCGAGGCGGTCGAGTTCGCCCGGGGTGAAGCCCGCGCGCAGGCGCGCGTCGACGTTGAACGGGCCGCGCAGGCCGCCGCGCATGTGCGCTTCGATCAAATCGCGGAACGTCGCCTCCGGATCGCAGCCGGCGCGGGCGCAGCACCATTCGAACCAGCGCGAACCGGCAGCGACGTGCGCGACTTCCTCGCTCAGGATCACGTCGAGGATCGCGACGGTCGATTCGTCGCCGGCACCGCGCAGGCGCTCGATCATGCCCGGCGTGACATCCAGCCCGCGTGCCTCGAGCACGCGCGGCACCAGCGCCATGCGCGCCAGGCAGGAATCGGCCGTGCGCGTCGCCATGTCCCACAGGCCGTCGTGCGCGTCGAAGTCGCCATAGGCGTGGCCCAGTTCGGCAAGCCGCGTCGACAGCATCGAGAAATGGCGCGCCTCGTCGTCGGCGACCCGCACCCAGTCGCGGTAGTAGTCGCCCGGCATGTCGCGGAAACGATAGACCGCGTCCCAGGCCAGGTTGATCGCGTTGAACTCGATGTGCGCGACGGCGTGGACCAGTGCCGCCCTGCCTTCCGGCGTGCCGAGCCCGCGCTGCGCCAACTGGCGCGGGGCGACCAGGCGCGGCCGCTCAGGACGGCCGGGCGGACCGATCGGCTCGGGCGGACTCGCGCCGTCGGTGCACAGGCGGCCATCCGCCAGGGCGGACGCGGCGGCACGCGTCAGTGCGAACTTCTCCCGCGGATCGGAGCAGGCAAGGCAGCGTGCGGCCGCATCGAACAGATTTCCATTGGCCACCCGCGCTACTCCTCCGTACGTTTCCGGGTCCGAACACGGAATTATCCATGACAGATACGGAGAAGAATGCGCGAGGCGGACATGTTTTTCGCCAAGAAAGCGTTAAACACCGCGATTTCGCCCCCGCGGGCGAGCTCAGGCGACGCCGCGACGCTGCGACTTGGCGGAATCCGAGCGCTGGAATTCGAGATTGCGCAGGTAGGTCGGCTCGACTCCCGTCACGTATTCGCCCGAGAAGCACGAGGTGTCGAACTGCTTCAGGTCCTCGTTGCCGTCCTGCACCGCCCAGATGAGATCGTCGAGGTCCTGGTAGAAGAGCCTGTCGGCGCCGAGGATCTTCTCGACCTCCTCGATCGTGCGCCCATGCGCGACGAGCTCCGCCGTCACCGGCATGTCGATGCCGTAGATGTTCGGGTAGCGGACCGGCGGTGCCGCCGAAGCGAGATAGACCTTCTTGGCGCCGGCTTCGCGCGCCATCTGGATGATCTGCTTGGAGGTCGTGCCGCGCACGATCGAATCGTCGACGAGCAGCACGTTCTTCTTGCGGAATTCCAGCCCGATCGGGTTCAGCTTACGCCGCACGGAACGCACGCGCTCGCTCTGCCCCGGCATGATGAAGGTGCGGCCGATGTAGTGGTTCTTGACGAAGCCGTCGCGCACCGGAACGCCGAGCTTCTGCGCGACGGGACCGGCCATCGTGCGCGAAGTGTCCGGGATCGGGATCACCGAATCGATGTCGTGGTCCGGCATCAGGCGCAGGATCTTCTCGCCGAGCTTCTCGCCCATGCGCAGCCGCGCCTTGTACACCGAGACGTCCTCGATCATCGAATCGGGCCGCGCGAGGTAGACGTACTCGAAGATGCACGGCGCATGCGCGGCCGGCTCGGCGCACTGGCGCGCGTGCAACTGTCCGTCGAGCGTCATCAGCACGGCCTCGCCCGGCGCGACGTCGCGCAGCAGCCGGAAGCCGAGGATGTCGAGCGCGACCGATTCCGACGCGACCGCGTACTCCTTACCGGTCGCCGTGTCGCGCTCGCCGAGCACCAGCGGGCGGATGCCGTGCGGGTCGCGGAACGCGAGCACGCCGTAGCCGAGCAGGATCGACACCACCGCGTAACCGCCGACGCAGCGCGCATGCGTGCCGGCGACCGCCTTGAAGATGTGGTCCGGCGACAGGCTCATGCGGTCCTGAATCTGCAGTTCGTGCGCGAGCACGTTGAGCAGGATCTCGGAATCCGAATCGGTGTTGATGTGGCGACGGTCGTCCTCGAACACCTGCCGCCGCAGCGACTCGGTATTGATCAGGTTGCCGTTGTGCGCGAGGGCGATGCCGTACGGCGAGTTCACGTACAGCGGCTGCGCCTCGGCCGAGCCTTCCGAGCCGGCGGTCGGATAGCGGCAATGGCCGATGCCGACGTTCCCGCGCAGGCCGAGCATGCTCTCGCGGTCGAACACGTCGCGGACGAGTCCCCCGCCCTTGTGCAGGCGCAGGCGGTTGCCGTCGAGCGTGGCGATGCCGGCGGCGTCCTGCCCGCGGTGCTGCAATACGGTGAGGGCGTCGTAGAGCGCCGAAGCGACTTCCGACTGGCCGAGGATGCCGATGATTCCGCACATGGTCGTGTACTTACGTCGAAGAGGGATTGGGTTTGGCCGGCGGCGTCCTGTCGGGCTCCGCCGGATGGATCAGGGCGCCGGCCGGTTCGAGGTAGCGCGCGACCTCGGCGGGCAGGCGTTCGCGCACCCAGTGCGCGCTGCGCTCGAAGCCCGGCAGCAGGCGCGACTGGCTCCACCAGGGATCCTGCGCGAACGGCGTGAATCCCAGCAGCAGCACGACCAGCACGACCAGCGCGAGCCCGCGTGCGAGCCCGAACACCATGCCGAGCAACCGGTCGCTGCCGGACAGTCCGCTGCCTTGCACCAGCTTGCGCATCAGGAACGTCACGATCGCTCCGGCGATCAGTACGGCCACGAAGCACAGCGCGTATCCCAGCAGGATGCGCGCCGAGGGAGTGGATATGCTGGCGGAAAAGGATTCCGCAAGCACCGGCCCCAGCATCCAGGCGGCCCAGAACGCGCACGCCCACACCGCCAATGCCAGGACCTCGACCACGAAACCGCGCCACAGCCCCATCAGCACCGACAGGCCGAGCGTCGCGAGGATCGTGTAGTCGGCCCAGTTCATCGGGGAGCCGGGAATGGAGAATCGGGAGCCGGGATCCGGAAAAGCGGCGTCGCGGTGCGCGGAACGCTTTTTGCGACTCCCGGCTCCCGATTCTCCAATCCCGGCCTCACAACGTCACGACGATGCCGTCGAGCTTGAGCTTGTCCTTGATGCCCGCCTTGAGCTTGTCCGCCGCGGCGCGGTCGACCTCCGGCCCGACACG
>DBMH01000204.1:8618-8748 GCA_002297645.1 Rhodanobacteraceae bacterium UBA703
TGTTCGCATCGTCCGCCGTCTTCAGCGCGCCCAGCTGCACCGCGAAGGCGCCGGCGCGGTTCTTCGGCAGTGCCGCCGGCGCAGCGTCCGCCGGCGCATCGGCTGCCAACTGCACCACGCTGCCCGGCAC
>DBMH01000327.1 GCA_002297645.1 Rhodanobacteraceae bacterium UBA703
GCGGCGGTGGCCGCGCCCTTCTTCTTTTCTGCCGTGAGCCGGGAGCTTGCCGCCGGTGGTGTCATCGACCTGTCGCATGGCGGGGCGACAATGGGGGACCTCGACTCGGCGGGGCATGTGGATACGCGGTGGCGTGCGGGATGCGCACGGCGCCACGGGTGCAGGGACGCACCGGTTTCCGCCGCGCCGCGGCAGGCGCCGTTCCCGGCGTCGACGCCCTCGTTCTCGAATCCCCGCATTTCCTCTTCGCTCCTGTGCCGATGCGCGCCCGGCGTCCCCGCGCGATAGGAAACGGCGCTCCGTTCCGTTCTCGACAGGACCAGGAACAGGGAGCCTGTCGAGTCGATGCGAGCCACCCCATTGATGATCCTCCGCGCAATCGCCGCGCTGGGCTTTGCGCTTCCGCTCGCGGCGTCGGGCGCGACCGACACGATCTTCGCGGACGGCTTCGAAATCCGTCTCGACGCACCGCCGAACCGCGCCGAGGCGAGTCGCTTCCTCGCCCAGTCCACGTTCGGCGCTTCGGAAGCCGACCTCGACGCCCTGGTCGCCAGCGGCTACCGCACCTGGCTCGATCGCCAGATGCAAGAGCCGCCGAACTACATGCTGCCGCACATGCGGCATGCCGAAGGGACGGCCGATCCCCTGCGGCCGCTGCCGTTCTGGCGCTTCTGCGTCGCGTGGTTCGTCAACGTGCTCGGCGGCGAAGACCAGCTGCGCCAGCGCGTCGCGTTCGCGCTGAGCGAGATCCTCGTCGTGTCCGAACGCGGCAACGCGCTCGGCAACGACGGTCTCGCGCTCGGTGCCTACTACGACATCCTGCTGCGGAATGCCTTCGGCAACTACCGGCAACTGCTCGAGGACGTCACGCTGAGCCCGGCGATGGGGCGCTACCTCAGCATGTACCGCAACCGCAAGCCCGATCCGGCCAACAACATCCAGGCCGACGAGAACTACGCGCGCGAGGTCATGCAGCTGTTCTCGATCGGCCTGGTCAAGCTCAATCGCGACGGCACGCCGGTGCTGGTCGGTGGCCGTACCGTACCGACCTACGACGGCGACGTGGTACGCGGTTTCGCGCGCGTGTTCACCGGCTGGGCCTGCCATTGCGGACAGGGGCAGCAATGTCCGGAAGATCCGTTCCAGCAGGAGAATTTCACCTGCAGCACCGAGCACGCGATGGTGCCGTTCGAGCCGTACCACGACCGCGGCGAGAAACGCCTGCTCGACGGTGCCGTGCTGCCCGCGGGTCGTGACGCGCGTCCCGAGCTCGACGCCGCGCTGGAGCTGCTGTTCCGGCATCCCAACGTCGCTCCGTTCGTCAGCCGGCAGCTGATCCAGCGCCTGGTCACCAGCAATCCGTCACCGGCCTACGTCGACCGCGTCGCCACGGTGTTCGAGGACAACGGCTCCGGCGTGCGTGGCGACCTCGGCGCGACGGTCCGCGCGATCCTGCTCGATCCCGAGGCCCGCAGCGGTCATCGCACCGCGCCGGCGACGTTCGGCAAGGTGCGCGAGCCGCTGCTGCGGCTGACCCAACTGTGGCGCGCATTCGAGGTGACGTGGAAGGACGACATGCTGATGTACGACGACCTGAACATCCAGGACCGGTACAACCAGGCCGCCCTGCAGTCGCCGTCGGTGTTCAATTTCTTCGCGCCCGACCATACGCCCGGGCCGCCGCTCGCGGCCGGCATGGTCGCGCCGGAAATGCAGGCGATCAGCGCGAATGTTGCGATCCACATGACCAACGACCTGTCGGGACGCATCTACTGGGGCTGGCTCGGCGGCCCTATGGACGCGTTGGATCCGGGGGCGCGCGTGATCGACCTTGCGCGCTGGGAGCAACTGATCCGCCCGGTACCGGGCGCGGCCGAGGCGCCGCCCGGCACGCTCGACGCACTGCTCGATCGCTGCAACGACCTGCTGCTCGGCGGCCAGATGTCCGGTTCGCTGCGCCAGCGCATCCGTTCGCGTCTGCTGTCGATTCCACCGGCGGAAACGCTGCTGCGCGTGCAGAACGTGCTCTACCTGATCACCACCTCGGCGGAATACGCCGTGCAGCGCTGAGGTCTCCTTCATGCCTACGCACTCTTTCCTGCATTCCCGTCGCGGCTTCCTGCGCCGCAGTCTCGCGGCGCTGGCCGGCGGCTCAGCGTTCTTCACGGCGCCGTCCAGCCTTTCCCTGCTCAATGCGGCCTGGGCGCAGTCGGCACCGGCCGGAAGCGATTTCAGGGCGCTGGTGTGCGTGTTCCTGCTCGGCGGCAACGACGGCTACAACCTGGTCGTGCCGCGCTCGGCGACCGAGTACGCCACCTACGCCAACCGCCGCCGCGGCCTGACGTTGCCGCGCGAGGCGCTGCTGCCGATCAGCCCGGTCGAGGGCGCGGATTTCGCGCTCGGCCTGCATCCGGCATTGGCCGGCCTGCAAGGCTTGTTCGAGGGCGGGAAGCTGGCGCTGCTGGCGAACGTCGGTGCCCTGCTCGAACCGGTTTCGCGCCAGCAGTACGACCAGCGCACCGCGCGCCTGCCGCCGCAACTGTTCTCGCACAACGACCAGCAGGCGTTCTGGCAATCGCTGGAGGCGCGCTCGCCGGTGGACACGACGCCCGCCAGCGGCTGGGGCGGCCGCATCGCCGATCTCATGCATTCCGCCAGCAATCCCGACGCGACGCTGGCGATGAACCTGTCGCTGGCGGGCAGCAATCCCTTCCAGACCGGCCGTTCCACCGACGCGCTCTCGGTCGACCTCGGGGCGATCCGCTCGATCGAGGCAGACCTCGATCCGGGCGCGGTCGGCGAGGTGGAGGCCCAGCTCGCGCAGGCCCATCCGAACCTGCTGGTCGAATCCTACCGGCGTCGGCTGCTCGGCGCGGTCGAGGACTACCGCGTGCTCGCGGCGGCGCTGGCCGGTGCCGCGCCGTTGAGCACCGCATTCCCCGAGCCGCCGGCCGCCGGCGCACCGGCCGCCGATCGGTTCGCGTTCGCGCTGGGAAGCCAGCTTCGGCGTGCGGCCGAGCTGATCTCGGTGCGCCAGGCGCTCGGCCTGCGCCGGCAGATATTCTTCTGCTCGCTCGGCGGCTTCGACACGCACGACGCGCAGATGGCCGACCAGCCGCAGCTCCTGGCCGGCCTGTCGCGTGCCGTGAGCGCGTTCCATGCGGCGACCGTCGAACTCGGCGTCGAGTCGAACGTGACGACGTTCGCCGCGACCGAATTCGGCCGCTCGCTGACCAGCAACGGCGACGGCTCCGACCACGGCTGGGGCAACCACCTGTTCGTGCTCGGCGGCGCCGTGCGCGGTCGCCGCGTGTTCGGCGCGATGCCGGACCTGTCGCCGTCGAGCCAGGACATCGCCGGCGACGGCAACCTGATCCCGCGAATCTCGGTGGACCAGTACGGAGCCACCCTCGGGCGCTGGTTCGGCGTTCCCGACGGTTCCCTGGGTCTCCTGTTCCCGAACCTGGGGGCGTTCGACCGGCGCGATCTCGGCTTCATGAGCGCGTGACCGCGGCCGGTTCACAGCCAGCCACGCTGCGCCAGCGACGTCGGTGTGCCGTCGCCGATGATGAAATGATCGAGCAGGCGCACGTCGATGAGGTCGAGCGCATCGCGCAGGCGCCGCGTGATCGTGCGGTCGTCCGCACTCGGTTCGGCGATGCCGGACGGATGGTTGTGCGCGAAGATCGCCGCCGCCGCGTTGTGCACGAGGCAGCGCCGCACGACTTCGCGCGGATGCACGTTGGCGCCGTCGATGGTGCCGCGGAACAGCTCCTCGAATGCGATCACCCGATGGCGGTTGTCCAGGAACAGGCAGGCGAACACCTCGTACGGATAGCCGGACAGGCGCGACTTCAGGAATCGCGCGCTCGCGGCCGGATCTTCCAGGGTCTCGCGATCGCGCAGGTCGGCGTCGAGGTAGCGGCGGCCGAGTTCGAGCGCGCCCTGCAGCCGGCACCAGGCGACCGTGCCGATGCCGCGTTTCGGCCGCTGCGCATCCAGCAAGGCCTTCAGGTCGCCCGCGCCGCCGAGCAGGCGGCGACCGAGATCCACCGCGTTGAGTCCGCGGTGGCCGGAGCCGAGGAACACGGCCAGCAGTTCGGCATCGGACAGGATGTGGGCGCCGCGCGCGAGCAGCTTCTCGCGCGGGCGTTCGGCAATGGGCCATTTGCTGATCGTCATGGCGGAGTCGGGCACCGGAAAGTCCTGCAGAGGGCGTCGGGAAGGGCGGGGCGCGAAGGCGGCCGCGACCTCGTGTCGCGTCCATGCTCGACGATCACCCGACGGCATTCCAGCGGCGGCCGACACGGTTTTCAGTAAGCTACCCGCCTCCTGTCGTGTCCGTGGTTTCCTACATGACCCAACAACTGGCTGGCCTCCGCGTGCTACTCGGCGTTTCCGGTGGAATCGCCGCGTACAAGGGCGCGGAAACCGTGCGCAGGCTGCGCGATGCCGGCGCGGACGTGCGCGTCGTGCTGACCGAGAATGCGGCGCGCTTCGTGACGCCGATCACGTTCCAGGCGCTCTCCGGACATCCGGTGCGCACGAGCCTGTGGGACGAATCGGCCGAGGCCGCGATGGGCCACATCCAGCTCGCGCGCTGGGCCGACGAGGTGCTGATCGCTCCGGCCTCCGCCGACCTGATCGCGCGCCTGGCCCACGGTGCCGCCGATGATCTGCTGACGACGGTCTGCCTGGCGACTACGGCGCCCCTGTCGATCGCGCCGGCGATGAACCTGCACATGTGGGCCCATGCCGCCACCCAGGCCAACATCGCCGTCCTGCGCCGCCGCGGCGTGGCGATCCTGGGGCCGGCGGAGGGGCCCATGGCCGAGCCCGAGTCCGGTCCCGGCCGGCTGCTGGAGCCGCCGGAGATCGTCGCGCGGCTCGCCGCGACGCGCGCGCCGGGCGAGCTGGCCGGCCTGAAGTTCCTCG
>DBMH01000107.1 GCA_002297645.1 Rhodanobacteraceae bacterium UBA703
GGCCTGCTCGCGGCCGAACTGGACGCCCTACCCACCGAGGTCGCGGCTCACGCGGCGGCGAGCGACGCGAACGGGCTGAGGGAGCGCCTGCATCGCCTGGATGCCTCGGCCGGCTTCTGCGGAGTCCCCGCACTGACCGCCGCGGGGCGGCAGTTGCGCGCTGCGCTCGACGCCGATGCCTGGCGGTCGACGGCGATCGAGGAATTCCTGCGCGCCTGCGCCGCCGTGCGCGAACGCCTGCCCTAGCGGATACCGCAGGCGGCAGCCGTCACGGCTTCGCGCGTACCGCCATCGACCAGGCGTTCAGATCGCCGCCGAGCAGATGGCGCACGACGGCACGCACGATGCGCCTCAGCTGCGCGAGCTGCTCCGGCGCGGGCTTCTCGTCGTGCGCCAGCGCCAGCAGCGCCCCGCCCTGCACGCGCGTCCAGCGCATGCCGTCGCGCCAGGCGACGGGACCGGCGTCCGGATCGTAGCCGTAGTCGGCCTCCGCCCGGACGGGCCGCCCGTCGGCAGTGCAATCCAGCGCCAGCGCGTAACCCAGATCGGCCAGGAAATCGCGCNNGGTCGCCCAGGGCGATGGCGCCGTGGTCGAGGCCGGCGGCGGGGTAGCCGCACTCCGGCAGGCCGATCAGCGCCGCGCCGGAGGGGGAGACGCCGTGGCCGTCGTGGCACTGGTCGGGGCTGATCCAGGCCAGGGTCGGGGCCTTGCCGGCGGCCAGATCGGCCAGGAAATCGCGCTCGAAGCGGCGCAGCGTCCACGTCGCCGCCGGCTCGTCCGCAAGACGGGCGAGGCACAGCGCATAGGCCGCGAAGGCGTTGGAATGCGCATCGTTGCGGCCACTCAGGCGCAGCACGAGCTCGTTGACGTAGATCGCCGAGAGCAGGACGTCGCCGGCCAGCGCCAGAGGGGAACCGGCCATCTCGGCGCCGGTCAGCGTTCCCAGTTCGCCGCGCGCGACCCAGCCAAGCAGCAGCGGCTGGAATGGCTGCAGCACGCCGCGCGGGAGGCGGCTACGCTCGCGGCGCACGCCGCGCGCGACCAGGCCGACGCGGCCATGGTCGCGCGTGAAGGCCTCGATCAGCAGCGACGTCTCTCGATACGCGCGCGCGTGAAGGATGTAGGCCGGCTGCTGGTCGACGGGCATGGGGCGGCGGAAACGGACGGTCGGCGAACTGTAGCGGCTCCGTCGCGGTGAGGGACGCCCCCGGCCGGTTTCCGCAGCCGGCTGCCGCCGCGCCGTCCCCTCGGAAAACGCCTGCCGGGACGGCGCGAACGATTGTTTCGGCCACGTTCCGCAGCGCCGGGAACGCAGTTATGATGCGCCCGTCTGTGAGGGGCGGAGCGCGTTGGTGAGCGGCCGGTCTGCGCAGACCCGAATCGACATCCACCCAACGGAGCCCCGTCACAACGATGGCAACCAAATCGAAATCCTCGACCTCCGGCAGCCGCATCAAGCCCATCACCGAACCGCTCTCCAAGAGTGGGCTGATCGAGCACATCGCCAATGACAGCGGCGTCGAAAAGCGTGACGTGCGTGCGGTGCTTCAGGCACTCGAGCAGACCGTCGCCGGCGCCGTCCACAAGAAGGGTGCCGGACAGTTCACGCTGCCGGGCCTGCTGAAGATCTCGGTGCAGGCCGTTCCGGCCAAGCCGCGTCGCAAGGGTATCGACCCGTTCACGAAGGAAGAACGCTGGTTCGAGGCCAAGAAGGCCACGGTCAAGGTCAAGATCCGCGCGCTGAAGAAGCTCAAGGACGCGGCTGTCTGATCCAGCCCTGTCGCATGTGACGGCGGGCGTTGCCGGGGCGACCGGCAACGCTCCGTCGTCATCCTCCGCCGTCGCTCTCAGCCGACGCGTACCCTCGCCTCTCCCGCTTCCATCGTCCCGATCCTCGCCGCTTCGGCGAATCCGGCGCGTGCGAACGCCGACAGGACGTCCTCTTCCGAATCCCGCGCGCAGGCCACGAGCAGGCCGCCGCTGGTCTGCGGATCCGTCAGCACGGTGCGCCATGCCGGCGCGAGCGAGGCATCGAGTTCGACGCGATCGCCGTAGGCCTGCCAGTTGCGCGTGGAAGCGCCGGTCGCGATGCCGCCTTCCGCGAACTCCGCCGCCCGCGCGAGCAACGGAACGCGCGACGTTTCCACGCGCGCTGCGAGACCGCTGCCGCGACAGACTTCGAGCAGATGGCCGAGCAGACCGAAACCGGTGACGTCGGTCAGCGCGTGCACGCCGGCGATCGCGGCCAGTTCGGGTCCGACGCGGTTGAGGCGCGTCGTCGTATCGATCAGCGCACGATAGTCGGCGTCGTCCAGGCGCCCCTTCTTGAACGCCGCCGAATACAGGCCGACGCCGAGCGGCTTGCCGAGCACGAGCACGTCGCCGTCGCGCGCCGCCGCGTTCGTGCGCACGTGCCGCGGATGCGCGATGCCGATCACGGCGAGACCGTAGATCGGTTCGACCGAGTCGATGCTGTGGCCGCCGGCGACTGCGATGCCCGCCTCGGCGCAGACCGTTTCGCCGCCGCGCAGGATTTCGCGGATCGTTTCGCGTGGCAGGCGATCGAGCGGCATGCCGACGATCGCCAGCGCGAACAGGGGCCGTGCGCCCATGGCGTAGACGTCGGAGATCGCATTCGTCGCCGCGATGCGGCCGAAATCGAACGGGTCATCGACGATCGGCATGAAGAAATCCGTCGTCGCGACGATCGCCTGCTCGTCGTCGATGCGATAGACCGCGGCATCGTCCGAGTTCTCGCGACCGACGAGCAGGTCGGCTGCGAACGCGCCTGCGGCAGGCAGGTCCTTCAGCAGATCGGCGAGCACGCCGGGCGATATCTTGCAGCCGCAACCGCCGCCGTGCGACAGCGAAGTCAGACGCGGTGCGGGAACGTCGAGCTTGTCCATGACATGACTCCTACGGCGGGGACGTCCGGAGACCCGTCGCCCGGACCGGAAGCGTTTCGCGACGCTCGCTCGGAGCGGTTTTCAATGGATGCCGGCGACTGCGAGCACGACGCCGAACCACGACCCGATGTGTCCCGGCATCGTCGCGCGATCCCGATGAAGCCGGATGTTCATGAAAAGCGCGGCCCTGGATGGTCGCTCTGGACTCGCCGTCGCTGTTCATCGTCACCGCCAGCGGGAATCGACCCGAAGAAGCGATCACGGACGATCGCAAAAGCCAAGGCAACTGGCGGAGGGCAGCAGGAGTCGAACCTACCAGGGAGCGGTCGACGCCCCCTACCGGGTTTGAAGCCCGGCCGCATCACCGGATGCGCCTGCCTTCCGGAGGATCTCGAACACGTCAGTCCCGCGGGAATCCGTCGCTGTCACCGCGCGGCACGTGTGCGTCGCGCACGCGGCGAGTGTAGCCAACGCGATCGAAGAACTCCAAGATCTGGATCGCCCGCTTGCGGCCGATGCCGAGCTCGTCGCGCCAGCGAGCCGCCTCGACGGCCCCGTCCCGCAAGGCGAGCTCGCGCAGCGTCGCCGCGAGCTCGTCGATGCGCTCGCGCGCATAGAACAGGTCGCGCACGACCTGCAGCACCTCGCCGCGGGCGGCGCTCTTGCGCAGCGTCGATCGCACGAGCGCTTCGTCCACGGCCAGCCGCTCGGCGTGTTCGCGCACCCACGGCGGATCGGCACCGCCTGCCGCGACGAGCGGAAGCAGCCGGGCGAGCAAGGCTTCCTCGTCCGCATTCAGCTCGACGCGGTGCGTCGGCAGATGCAGCCAGGAGCCGCTGCGGCGCACGTCGCCGTCCGTCACGGCGGCATCGACCAGCGTGCGCCAGAGCGCGGGATCGATGGCCGGATCGACGAGGCGGCGCAGGCGCGCGATGTCGATGCCGGGCTCGTCGGGGTGTCCGGCGTGAAAGTCCTGCAGGGCGGCCAGCAGGCGCGAACGCAGCTCTAGGAGATGCGTGTCGAGCAGTATGAAGGTTCCCGATGCCGCTTCGACGCTCCGGGCCGTGGCCGGCAGCGCGAGACGTTCCGGCGCGCGTCCGCACAGGCGCGCCAGCTCGTCCAGCGAGAGTCCGTTGCGCGCCTGTTCGAGCAGCGGCGCAATACCCTCGCCCGCGAGCAGGCGTTCGAGCGAAGCGAGCCAGGCGAGCCGCGCGGCACTCCGCCTGCGGCGCTCCGGCGCGCACGGGTCGAGTACGACACCACCGCCGATCGTGCGCGCAGCCTGCGCGTCGCGCACGATGAAGCGATCGCCCGGTACCGCGCAGTGCGGCGTATCGAACACGAGCTGGACACGAGCGGTGCTGCCCGCGGACAGGCGCTCCGCGTCGAGCGGAACCGCTCGCGCCACATGGTGCGCCGTACCGAGATGCACGTGCAGCGGCGAACCGCCGCGTACCGTCACCGCGCCATCCGGCAGCAACCGCAGGCGCACGTCCATGCGCAGGCTCGGGCGCAGCAGCCTCGCGTCCGGGAGCCAGTCGCCGCGGGACAATGCCGCGCGATCGACGCCGGCGAGATTGATCGCGCAACGCTGCCCGGCGCGGCCGACCTCCGACTCGCGATTCTGCGCGTGCACGCCCCGCACGCGGGCACGCGTTCCGTGCGGCATGATCGCCAGCATGTCGCCGGCGCGGACCTGCCCCGCGTGCGCGGTGCCGGTCGCGACGGTGCCGTGGCCGGCGAGGCTGAAGACGCGATCGACGGCGAGACGGAACAAACCGTCGGCTTCACGCCGCGACGTCCGCGCGGCCATGTCGTGCAGGTACGCGCGCAACGCGGCCACGCCGGCATCGCCGGGCGCCGTCGAGTCGAGCGGGAACATCGGAACGTCTTCCAGCCCGGTCGACGCCAGCACGGCCTCGACCTCCCGCCGGACCGTGCGCACGCGCGCGGCATCGACGCGATCGGTCTTGGTGATCGCGACGGCGCCACGCGTCACGCCGAGCAGGTCGAGGATCGCGAGATGCTCGCGCGTCTGCGGCATCACGCCGTCGTCGGCCGCGACGACGACCAGGGCGAAGTCGATGCCGCCGGCACCGGCGACCATCGTGTGCACGAGGCGTTCGTGGCCCGGCACGTCGACGAAGCCAAGTACCGGGTCGCCGCCGACGCGGGTCCCTTCGACCGGCACGTAGGCATAGCCGAGCTCGATCGAGATGCCGCGCGCCTTTTCCTCCTTGAGCCGGTCCGTGTCGATGCCGGTCAAGGCGCGCACGAGACAGGTCTTGCCGTGGTCGATGTGCCCGGCGGTACCGACGATCATGCGCGCAACGCATCCCACTGCGCGGCGAACTCCGCCTCGTCCGCTTCGTCGAGGCAGCGCAGGTCCAGCCACAGGGCCTTGTCGGCCATGCGCCCGAGCACCGGGCGCGGCAGGCGGCGCAGCGCCGCTTCCAGCCGGACCAGGGATCCGCTCCTCCCCGCCCGCACGCGGAAACCGGAGCTCGCCAGCCGGTCGACCGGCAGCGCGCCGCTGCCGATCTGGCTCTGCACCGGGACGACGGCGACCTCGCAGCGCCCGCCGAGCGCCGCCTGCACGACCGGAAGCAGGCGGTGCGCCTGGCGCTCGATGTCCTCCGCGGGTCGCGTCAGAAGGCGCAGGACCGGCAACCGCAGCGGGAGCGACTCCGGGGAACGGTACAGCGCGAGCACCGCGTCGAGCGCGGCCAGCGTCTCCTTGCCGACACGCAGCGCACGCTTGAGTGGATTCCTCTTCACGCGTGCGATCAGGTCCGCGCGGCCCGCGAGCAGGCCCGCCTGCGGGCCGCCGAGCAGCTTGTCGCCGCTGAACGCGACGAGATCCGCGCCCGCCGACAGGATTTCCCGCACCGTCGGTTCCTTCGGCAGCCCCCATCGGGAAAGATCGACGAGGCTGCCGCTGCCGAGGTCGACGACCAGCGGCATCCCATGCGCGCGGGCCAGCTCGGCGAGCTCGGCTTCGCCGACGCTCGCGGTGAAACCGGTGATCGCGTAGTTGCTCGCGTGTACCTTCATCAGCGCGGCCGTGCGTGCGCCGATCGCCTCGGAATAGTCGCGCGCATGCGTGCGGTTGGTCGTGCCGACTTCGACGAGACGGGCCCCGGCGCTGCGCATGACGTCCGGGATGCGGAACGCACCGCCGATCTCGACGAGTTCGCCGCGCGAGACGACGACTTCGCGCCGGTTCGCCAGCGTGTTCAGCATCAGCAGCACGGCCGCGGCATTGTTGTTGACGACGGTCGCCGCCTCCGCGCCGGTCAGCTCGCACAGGAGCGACTCGATGTGCGTGTCGCGGTCGCCGCGCCGACCGGCGACGAGATCGAATTCGAGGTTCACTGGGGCCGTCAAGGCCGACGCCACCGCCTGCGCGGCGGATTCGGGCAACGGCGCGCGCCCGAGGTTCGTATGCAGCACCGTGCCGGTGAGATTGAACACGCGACACGGATTCGGCCGCGCCGATCGCACCAGAACGGCTTCGACGGCGCTCGCGATGGCGTCGACCTGCAGCGATGCCGCGTCGAGTTCGCCGGCAAGTGCCCTGACGCGCAGGCGATCGAGCTCGCCGCGAAGCAGCGCGACGATGCGGCTGCGGCCGTGCCGCTCGACCAGCGCGGCGATGCCGGCTTCCGCCAGCAGCCGGTCCAATGCCGGCAAATCGCGGGCCCTGGCCTTGGCAGCGGAGACCTCCACGCGGATCAGTCCTGCTCCACCGACCACAGCAAGGGATTGCCGCTGGCGCGCGTGTAGCCGTCCTCGGCCAGCAGCACGTCGAGTGCGAAGCTGGCCAGATCGTCGGCGACCG
This sequence comes from Rhodanobacteraceae bacterium UBA703, assembly GCA_002297645.1. GTDB lineage: Bacteria > Pseudomonadota > Gammaproteobacteria > Xanthomonadales > Rhodanobacteraceae > Dokdonella_A. Next base: position 6,749 of record DBMH01000107.1, read on the forward strand.
GTTCCAGCGCCGGATCCTTCTCGTGGTACAGGATCTTGCGGTACGTGCGGCAGCGCCCGCAGCTTTCCGCGCGCACGGCGGCCCGGCCGACCGATTCGTCCGGATCGGTATCGCCGGCCAGCGAGTGGTAGACGATGTCCTTGCCGTCCGCACCGCATTGGCTGCACTGCACGCGCACCATGTGCCATTCGCAGGCGCACAGCGCGCAGTGCAGGTAGCGATGTCCCAGGTACGGCCGCTGCGCGCGCACGAGGCTGGCAACGGGACGGCTGCCGCAGAGCGGGCAGACGCCGGGCACGTCGAGCGGAGATACCGCGTCGGCGACGAAACGGCTCGACAGTGCCGCCCAGTTCACCTGCAGCGCGGCCATCACGAACGGCGCAGCGGCCACGTCGATCGCGCCGTCGTGTGTACCGAGCAAGGCATCGGCCTGCGCCTCGATCTCGTCGACGGAAGCGGCAGCGATGCGTCCGGCGAGACGTGCGACGTCGGCCGGGAAACCGGGGTGCTCCACGACCGCCGCACAGATGGCCGACAGCGCATCACGCCACTGGATCGCACGCGCTCCGCCGGTCGCGGGAATCGGCGGCATGCGATGTGCCTGCGCGGCGGCGAGTTGTTCGGGCGTCGGCCGTGTCGCCGGAAAGTCCGCGAGCGCCGCATGCTGGGCATCCGCGACCACGGCGCAGAGCGTCAGGTAGCCCGCAATCGAACTCGTCGGGGCGAGCGCGCGCAGGCGCTCCGCGCGCTGGGCGAAAAGTCGCGACCGGTCGGGCAGGCGTACGCGCGGAATCGAGGGCGAGGCGAGCGTTTCGATCTGACCGCGTTCGAGGATGCGTTGCGCCATGCGGATCGTCCCGACCAGTGCCCGTGGCATGGTAGCGCGCCGAACCGGCTGGCACGAGCCGGAGGATTCGTCCGCCCGCTCGCGATCACGATGCATCCGACGCCTCATTCCGCGTGCCCCGCCCTATGCGAGTCTCCGAAGATCGCGCTCCGGGCGGATGCGGCATGCGCCCTCGCGCAAGGGTCGCCGTCCCGGCGATAGGTCGGCAGCGATTTTTGCGTCGCCCCCGGGCCGAAGGAGGGCGTCGATTCAACTCAAGACGTCGAGCACGGGCAGCAACGGCGGCGGGAGCGCGTCTTCGCCGAGCGACCACAGCATCTCGCGTTCGATCGTGCGCTGCATGGCGTCGAGCGGCAGCGCATTCGGCGCCAGCCCGAACGGTTCCTCCAGCTGGTGGCTGAGCGCGTCGAGTCCGAAGAAGGTGTAGGCGACGATGAGCACCGGCAGCAGGGTCCACCACCCCAGCGAGCCCGCCAGCGCGAACGGCAAGGTGATGCAGAACACCGAGGCGGTGCGTAACAGCAGCAGCGAGTACGAGAACGGGACAGGCGTCAGCAGGATGCGTTCGCAGCCGCCCTGGACGCGGGCGAGGCGCGCGAGCTGCCCCTCGAGCACCGAATGGTGGATCGCCTGGATCTTCCCGTCGCGCATCAGCATCAGGCAGTGCCTGCCGATGCGACGCAGCACTGCGTCGGTCGGATTGGGACCGCCGGCATCGCGACCGATGTCGCACCAGGAAGCGATCGCCGCCGGCTCGTCGCCGTTGCGCAGGCGTGCGCCGAGCCCCGCGGAGAAACCGCACAGGCCCTGCAACAGGAAGCGCCGGTCGTGCTCTTCCAGCGTCGAGACCTGACGTGCGAACGAGCGGCAGGCGATGATCAGTTCGCCCCAGAGCTGTCGCCCTTCCCACCAGCGTGCATAGCAGGCGTTGCTGCGGAAGCTCATGAAGACCGACAGCGCGATGCCGATCAAGGTGAACGGGATCGCGCTGATCTTCGCGAAAATGCCGGGCCATTCCGTCGCCGCGAGGACCGCGGCGACACCGACCAGGGCGATGGCGAGAAGACGACGCGCGATGTGCGGGAGGATCGATCCCCGCACGGCGAACAGGATGTCCCTGAAGGTAGGCTGCTTCCGAACGATCATTGCCCGCGCGTTCCACGATCGAAGGCGGACAGCCTACCGGAACGGCCTACTTCCGTTGTCCTCCGATCACGTCTCGGAACCACGCGCGATGATGCTTCCAGGCCCAGCCGTAGCTGACCGTGCCGCGCGTCATGGCGCGTACCGAGCCTTTGACCCATATCGCCGCATAGACGTGCACGATGATCGCGCAGACCAGGACCAGCGCGCAGACGGCGTGCACGACCGAAGCGAGCCGCACGAGCCCGACCGGCAGCGTGAAGTAGGCACGCCACATGCCGAGACCGGTGACGACGAGCCCGGCCAGGCACAGCACGATGAGCCAGAACAGGAGCTTCTGGCCGGCGTTGTAGCGGCCGACTTCCGGCAGCCGGTCCTCGCGATCGTCGATCACGTCGCCGATCTGGCGCAGCCATTGGCGGTCGCGCGCCTGGAGGAGGTTGTCGCGCCAGAGCTTCGCCGCCAGCAGCAGGAACGCGACGGCCCAGACGATGCCGACGAACGGATGCAGGATGCGCGTCCACGGTCCGCCGCCGAACAGGTTCGTCAGCCAGAACAGCGCCGGATGGAACAAGGCCATGCCGGACAGCGCGAGCAGGACGAAGCAGATCGCGACGATCCAGTGGTTGATGCGCGTTCCGCTGTCGTAGCGGACGATCTCGCCGGGTTTGCGTTCGTCGGTCATGAGGTCTTCTCCAGCTCGCGGCGCGCGGCCTCCTCGTCGCGCTCGTCGGTTTCGCTCGGCCCCTTGCGCAGGTAGTGCAGGAAACCGACGGCCGCCGTCGCCGCCATGGCGAACAGGCCGAGCGGCTTGGCGATGCCCTTCCACAACCGTACCGCGGGACTGATCGTGGGTTCCTTCGGCAAGCCGCTGTAGAGCGATGGCTGGTCGGCGTGGTGCAGCACGTACATCACGTGCGTGCCGCCGACGCCGGCCGGGTCGTACAGGCCGGCCTTGTCGAAGCCGCGCGACTTCAGGTCGTCGATTCGTTCCGCCGCGTGCTGCCGCATGTCGTCCTTGGTGCCGAACACGATCGCACCGGTCGGACAGGTCTTGACGCAGGCGGGTTCGAGGCCGACGCCGACGCGGTCCGAGCACAGCGTGCACTTGTAGGCCTTGCTGTCCTTCTTCGAGATGCGCGGGATGTTGAACGGACAGCCAGTGATGCAGTAGCCGCAGCCGATGCAGTTCTCCTCGTGGAAATCGACGATGCCGTTGGCGTACTGCACGATCGCGCCCGGCGACGGGCAGGCCTTGAGGCATCCCGGATCGGCGCAGTGCATGCAGCCGTCCTTTCGGATCAGCCATTCGAGGTTGCCGCTGTCGGGATTCTCGTACTCCGCGAAGCGCATCAGCGTCCAGGACTGGTCGCTCAGATCGGCCGGATTGTCGTAGTGGCCGGTACAGGTGCCGACCTCGTCGCGCAGGTCGTTCCATTCCATGCAGGCGACCTGGCAGGCCTTGCAGCCGATGCACTTGGTCACGTCGATCAGCTTGGCCACCTGCCCCGTGTGTGCGCCGCGCGCCTGCGGCTCCGGCAAGGTCGTGGCCGAGCGGCGTACGATGTCGAGCGATTGCAGTGCCATCGGCGCCTCCTAGTGAATCCGGAAAGAAGTCGTCGTCCGCACGGTCGCGGACGGTGCGAGTACGGACGGGCGCGACGCGCGCGGGACGATCGAAGGACACATCGGAAAGGACGAGCGCGACGGGCCGCCCCATGCGGAGGCCGTGCGGGGATGACCGCGTCCGCGGGTACGACGACGCCGGAACCTGTGCGCGGACATCCCTAGACCCTCTCGACCTTGACGAGGAACGACTTGAACTCGGGCGTCTGCGTGTTGCCGTCGCCGACGAACGGCGTCAGCGTGTTCGCGAGATAGCCGGGCTTGGCGACGCCGAGGAAACCCCAGTGGATCGGCACGCCGACCTGGTGCACCGTCCGCCCCTCGATCGTCAAAGGCTTGATGCGCTTGGTCACCATCGCGACCGCCTCGATGTGGCCGCGTTTCGAACTGACGCGCACGCGGCTGCCGTTGCCGATGCCCAGTTCGTCGGCCAGCGCCGCGCCGATCTCGACGAACTGCTCCGGCTGCACGATCGCATTGAGGCGAACGTGCTTGGTCCAGTAGTGGAAGTGCTCGGTCAGCCGGTAGGTCGTGGCGACGTGCGGGAACTCGTCGGCCTTGCCGAACGCCTCGCGATCGCCAGCGAACACGCGAGCCGCCGGATTGTTCAGCGCCTGCGGCTGGTTCGGGCTCAGCGGGTTCGTCGCCAGCGGCGTCTCGAACGGCTCGTAGTGCTCCGGGAACGGCCCCTCGGCCATGTTCCCGCGCGCGAAGAAGCGCGCCACGCCCTCCGGATTCATGATGAACGGCCCCATGCCGTTGTCCGGATTCTCGTCGGCCTTGAAGTCCGGGATATCGGCACCGACCCAGGCGCTGCCATTCCACCCGATCAGCTTGCGCCCCGGATTCCACGGCTTGCCGTGCGGATCGCACGAGGCACGGTTGTAGAGCACGCGCCGGTTCGCCGGCCACGCCCAGGCCCAGTTCACGGTCTGGCCGATCCCGGTCGGATCGGCGTTGTCGCGCCGCGCCATCAGGTTCCCGGTCGGCCCCCAGGCACCGCAGAAGATCCAGCAGCCGCTGGCGGTGCTGCCGTCGTCGCGGAGCTCCGCGAAACCGGCGAGCTGCTCGCCCGCCTTGCGCACGATCTTCGCCGGATCCTTCGGGTCGGGGAGATCCTTCAGCGCACTGCCCGAATACTCGCGCGCGAGCTCCTCGGGAGCCGGACTGTGCGGCTGGGCGTACTGCCACGTGAGGTCTACGACCGGATCGGGGAACGCGCCGCCGTCCTTGCGGTACCGCTCGCGCAGGCGCAGGAACAGGCCGGCCATGATCTCGAGGTCGCTGCGCGCCTCGCCCGGCGGCTCGGCGCCCTTCCAGTGCCACTGCAGCCAGCGCGAGGAATTGGTCAGCGAGCCGTTCTCCTCGGCGAAGCAGGTCGTCGGCAGGCGGAACACCTCGGTCTGGATCGCCGACGAGTCGACGTCGTTGAGCGCACCGTGGTTCTTCCAGAACTCGCTCGTCTCGGTCGCGAGCGGATCCATGATCACGAGGTACTTCAGCTTGGAGAAACTCGCGCCGAGCTTGGCCTTGTTCGGTGCGGCCGCGAGCGGATTGAAGCCCTGGCAGATGTAGCCGTTCATCCGGCCCTGGTTCATCAGCTCGTAGGCCTGCAGCATGTCGTACGGCTTGTCGAGCTTGGGCAGGTAGTCGTAGGCCCAGTGGTTTTCCGCCGTCGCCGCGTCGCCCCACCACGACTTCATGAAGCTGACGAAGAACTTGCGATAGTTCTGCCAGTAACTGAGCTGGTTCGGACGCAGCGGCTTCTGCGCGCGCGCGCCGATGTAGCCCTCGAAGTCCTGCTCCTTCTCGTCCGGCAGCGTCATGTAGCCGGTCAGCAGGTTCGACATCAGGCCGAGGTCGGTCAGGCCCTGGATGTTCGAGTGCCCGCGCAGCGCGTTCATGCCACCCCCGGCCACGCCGATGTTGCCGAGCAGCAACTGCACCATCGCGCCGGTGCGGATCATCTGAGAACCGATCGAGTGCTGCGTCCATCCGAGCGCGTACATGATCGTCATCGCACGGTCGGGCGTCGCCGTCGAGGCGATCATGTCCCAGATCTGCAGCACCTTGTCCTTCGGCGTGCCGCAGACGCGCTCGACCATCTCGGGCGTGTAGCGCGCGTAGTGCTCCTTGAGCAGGTTGTAGACGCAACGCGGATCGCCCAGGGTCGGATCGGTCCTGACGTAGCCGTCGTCACCGCGCGCGTAGTCCCAGCTCGACTTGTCGTAGCTGCGCTTGTCCGCGTCGTAGCCGGAGTAGAGGCCGTCGGCGAACGCGAACTCGTCCTTCACGATGAAGGACAGGTCGGTGTAGTTGACGACGTAGTCGCGCTGGATCCGGTCGTTCGCCAGCAGATAGTTGATCAGTCCGCCGAGGAAGACGATGTCCGTGCCGGTCCGGATCGGTGCATAGACGTCCGCCACCGACGCCGAACGCGTGAAGCGCGGATCGACGACGATCAGCTTGGCCTTGTTGTGCGCCTTCGCCTCCGTGACCCACTTGAAGCCGCACGGATGCGCCTCGGCGGCGTTGCCGCCCATGATCAGGACCAGATCGGCATTCTTGATGTCGACCCAGTGATTCGTCATCGCTCCACGGCCGAACGTCGGGGCAAGACCTGCCACCGTCGGGCCGTGTCAGACGCGCGCCTGATTGTCGAATGCCAGCAATCCGAGCGAACGCGCGACCTTGTGCGTCAGGTATCCGACCTCGTTGCTCGACGCCGAGGCGGCGAGCATGCCGGTGGTCAGCCAGCGGTTGACGGTCAGGCCGTCGGCATTCTTGGTGGTGAAGTTCGCGTCGCGATCGGCCTTCATCAGCCCGGCAATGCGGTCGAGCGCGTCGTCCCAGGAAATGCGCTGCCACTTGTCCGATCCGGGCGCGCGGTATTCCGGGTATTTCAGGCGGCTGTCGCTGTGGATGAAGTCCACGAGCGCGGCGCCCTTCGGGCAAAGCGTGCCGCGATTGACCGGATGGTCCGGGTCGCCCTCGATGTGGAAGATGCTCTGCCTGGCGTTCTTGGCGCCGTCGCCGAGGCTGTACATCAGCACGCCGCAGGCGACCGAGCAGTAGGGACAGGTGTTGCGCGTTTCGGTGGCGCGGGCGAGCTTGAACTGCCGCACCTCCGCCAGCGCCTCGCCGGGCGAGAAGCCCATGAGCGCCAGGCTCGAAGCCGCCAGGGTCGCCCCCGACAGCTTGAGGAACTGGCGCCGGGTCATTTCGGACATGACGTTCTCCTCAGGAGTCATCGCGGGATCTTCATCCCGCGCCGCTCGCGAGTCCGTCGGGCTACCCAGCGGCCGACGGCCTCGGATTGCACATCGCCGACTACGTGTAACGGGCGGAGTATAGGCCAGTCCGCCGTCGGTGCGGGCCGCAGCGCAACACGGGAACGGGAATCGTCGTTCCCTCTTCCGCACCGTGCCGCCGGGCAGGAAACGGAGGCTTGACCTTCCAATGGTTGGAAGCCACAGGATCGCCCCCATCCTCCGCCACGTGGACACGACCATGAATTCCCCGAGCCACCACGAAGACCTGATCCGGTTGCCGATCGAAGGCATGACCTGCGCGTCCTGCGTGGGCCGTGTGGAACGAGCCCTGCGCAAGGTCGACGGCGTCGACGCGGTAAGCGTGAACCTCGCCGCCGAACGCGCGGACGTGCGCTCCGCCGGGCCGGTGGACCGCCGCGCACTGGTACAGGCGATCGAGGACGCGGGCTACGCGGTTCCGGCCGCCTCGATCGAACTCGCCGTCGAAGGCATGACCTGCGCCTCCTGCGTCGCACGCGTCGAGCGCGCGCTCAAGTCGGTCCCGGGCGTGGACGAGGCCAGCGTGAACCTGGCGACCGAGCGCGCCAGCGTGAAAGGCACGGCGGACGTGGACGTCCTGCTGAAGGCGGTCGAGGCCGCGGGCTACCAGGCGCGCACGCTCGACCTGGCCGCTCCGTCGACGGCAGCGGACGACCGGAAGGACGCCGAGTGCGCCCGCCTGAAACGCGACCTGTCGATCTCGGCCGTCCTCTCGCTGCCGGTGTTCGCGCTCGAAATGGGATCGCATCTGTTTCCCGCGTTACATCACCTGATCCTGGGTACGCTCGGCCGACAGGGAAGCTGGCTCCTGCAGTTCGCGCTGACCACGCTGGTGCTGTTCGGCCCGGGGCTGCGTTTCTACCGCGTCGGCATCCCCGCCTTGCTGCGGCTGGCGCCGGACATGAACTCGCTGGTCGCGGTCGGCACGCTGGCAGCCTGGGCCTATTCGGTCGTCGCGACCTTCGCGCCGTCGTGGCTTCCCGCCGGCACCGACAACGTCTACTACGAGTCCGCCGCGGTCATCGTGACCCTGATCCTGCTCGGCCGCTTCCTCGAGGCACGCGCCAAGGGGCGTACATCGGCGGCGATCCGGCATCTGGTCGGGCTGCAGCCGCGTACGGCACGCGTGCAGCGAGACGGCGGATGGAGCGAACGGCCGATCGCCGAAGTGAAGCCCGGCGATCTCGTCGACGTGCGCCCGGGCGAACGCGTGCCGGTCGACGGCGAGGTCGTCGAAGGCTCAAGCCACGTCGACGAGTCGATGATCACCGGTGAACCGATGCCCGTTGCGAAGGCCGCCGGCAGCCGCGTCGTCGGCGGCACGATCAACCAGCGCGGCGCGTTCGCGTTCCGCGCGACCGCGGTCGGTGGCGACACCGTGCTGGCGCAGATCATCCGTCTCGTCGAGCAGGCCCAGGGATCGAAACTGCCGATCCAGGCGCTGGTCGACCGCATCACGCTGTGGTTCGTGCCGGCGGTGATGGCGATCGCCGCGGTGACGTTCGTCGCCTGGCTCGTCCTGGGACCGTCGCCGGCCCTCGGTACGGCGCTCGTCCATGCCGTCGCCGTGCTGATCATCGCCTGCCCCTGTGCGATGGGGCTGGCGACGCCGACGTCGATCATGGTCGGCACCGGGCGCGGCGCCGAGACCGGCGTGCTGTTCCGCAAGGGCGATGCCCTGCAGGGGCTGAAGGACGCGCGCGTCATCGCGCTCGACAAGACCGGCACGCTGACCGAGGGACGCCCGGCACTGACTGATTTCGAACTCGCCGACGGTTTCGAGCGGGCGCCGGTGCTCGCGCGCATCGCCGCGGTCGAGTCGCGCTCCGAGCATCCGATCGCGCGCGCCATCGTCCAGGCCGCCGAAGACGAAGGGCTGGAACTGCCGGCCGTCGCCGCGTTCGAATCGGTGACCGGGTTCGGGGTGCGTGCCGACGTCGACGGCGAATGCCTGGAGATCGGCGCGGAGCGCTACATGCATCGCCTCGGCATCGACACCGCCCGGTTCGCTTCCACGGCCGAACGCCTCGGCCACGAGGGCAAGTCCCCGCTCTACGCCGCCGTCGGCGGCAGGCTGGCGGCGATCGTCGCCGTCGCCGACCGCATCAAGGACTCGACACCGGCCGCGATCGCCGCATTGCACGGACTCGGCCTGAAGGTCGCGATGGTCACCGGCGACGATGCGCGCACGGCGCAGTCGATCGCGGACCGCCTCGGCATCGACGAGGTCGTGGCCGGAGTCCTGCCGGACGGCAAGGTGGAAGCCGTGCGCCACCTGAAGGCGAAGTACGGAACCCTCGCCTTCGTCGGCGACGGCATCAACGATGCGCCGGCGCTGGCGACGGCCGACACCGGCATCGCCATCGGTACCGGTACCGACGTCGCGATCGAAGCCGCGGACGTCGTCCTGATGTCGGGCAACCTGCAAGGCGTGCCGAACGCAATCGCGCTGTCGCAGGCGACGATCCGCAACATCCGCCAGAACCTGTTCTGGGCCTTCGCCTACAACGCGGCCCTGATCCCGCTCGCCGCCGGCGTGCTCGGCCCGGCATTCGGCCTTCGGCTGTCGCCCGCGTTCGCCGCCGGTGCGATGGCGCTGTCCAGCGTGTTCGTGCTCGGCAACGCGCTGCGCCTGCGGCGATGGCGGCCGCATTCGAAAAGCGCGGCCATGGACGGCGCAGGGACCCATCCGACGGCGATCGACGGACGAACCGATGCAACCACCCCGGGACAGCGTTCCCGGACGGAGCCTGTGAACCCATGAACATCGGCGAAGCGGCCGCCGCCTCCGGCGTCTCGGCCAAGATGATCCGCTACTACGAACAGAGCGGCCTGATTCCACCAGCCGACCGCACCGCGGCCGGCTATCGCGCGTACTCGACCGACGACGTGCACCGCCTGCGCTTCATCCGGCGATCGCGCGACCTGGGCTTTCCGGTCTCCGAAATCGGCGAACTGCTCGCGCTGTGGAGCGATCGTTCGCGCCACAGCGCCGACGTCAAGCGCATCGCGAAGGGGCACATCGACGAACTGCACGAGAAGATCGCCGACCTGCAGCAGATGGCGGCGACCCTGCAGACGCTGGTCGATTGCTGCGCCGGCGACCAGCGGCCTGACTGTCCGATCCTTGCCGACCTGGAAAAGCCCGTCGCGACCGGGCCGGACGGCGCGGCCCGGCCCGGGGCCGTCCGG
>DBMH01000051.1 GCA_002297645.1 Rhodanobacteraceae bacterium UBA703
CACACGCGTGTCGCCCCGACCGCCGAGTCGACCCAGGCCGCACGCGAGAACCTCGCCCGCGCCGAGGCGAAGAAGGCCGAGCAGCCGGTCGCGAAGGCCGCACCGGCCCCCAGGAAGCCGGCGGCGCCCAAGGCCGCGGTCGCGAAGAAGGCCGACGCCAAGCCGGCGCCGAAGGTCGCCAAGGCCGCGCCGAAGAGCACCAAGCCCGCCGCACCGGCGAAGCCGGAAGAGAAGAAGGCGGCGCCGTCGTTCGGCAACGTGGCCAGCGGCGCCAAGAGCGGCGGCTGATCCGGCAACGCGGGGACTCCGGTGCGCATCCTCGCGCTGTCGCTCGACCTCGACGACACGCTGTGGCCGGTCGAACCGGCCATCCAGCTGGCCGAGCGCAGCCTCGACGAATGGCTGCGCTCACGCCATGCGACCGTAGCTGCGCGCTGGCCGATCGCCGCCATGCGTGAATTGCGCGAGGCGGTCGCCGCCGAGCGACCCGACCTCGCGCACGATTTCACCGCGCAGCGCCTGCTGACCCTCGAACGCGCCTTCGCCAGCTGCGGCGTCGGCGGCGAGTACGTCGACGAGGCGTTCGACGTCTACTACGACGCGCGCAACCNNCGTCGAATGCTACGCCGACACGCTGCCCGCGCTCGGCGCGCTGTCGGCGCGGCTGCCCCTGGTCAGCCTATCCAACGGCAACGCCGATCTCGAGCGCATCGGCCTGCGGGGTCACTTCGCGCACTGCCTGTCGGCGCGCGAATTCGGCGCGGCCAAGCCGCATGCCTCGATCTTCCACGAAGCCTGCGCGCGGCTCGGGCTGGCGCCGGAGAACGTGCTGCACGTCGGCGACGATCCGGCGCTCGACGTGGCGGGTGCCCATTCCGCCGGCCTGCGTACCGCCTGGCTGAACCGCCATGCCGCGACCTGGAACGACACCGCTTTCGAACCAGACCTCGAGCTGCGCGATCTCGGCGAACTCGCGCGCTGGGTCGAACGGCACGCCGCCTGATCATTCCGCGAAATCCCCCACGAACCGCCCCGAGGATTCCCATGGACGCCTGGATCGTCGCCCCTGATTCCACCGACGCGACGCCGCTGATCGCGGTCGACCGCGAGAGCTTTCCCGCCGTCGCCGCCGCGCTCGGTGCGGATGCGCAGCGCTGGTGCGCGGCCAACGATTTCGCCGGCGAACCCGGACGTTTTCTCGCGCTGCCGGCGGCCGGCGGCTCGGTCGAGGCCGTGCTCGCAGGCTGCGACCGCCGCGACCCGACGTTCGCGCTGGCGTGGCTGCCGCAGCGCCTGCCCGAGGGCCGCTACGCGCTCGATCCTCGCGGGCCCGCCCTCGATGCCCTCGACGCCGCCCTGGGATGGGCGCTCGGCGCCTATCGCTATTCGCGCTACAAGAAGAGTCCGCGCAAGCCGGCACAGCTCGTCGTCGACGCCACCACCGAACAGCGCGTCGCACCGATCGTCGAAGCGATCTTCCTCGTGCGTGACCTCATCAACACGCCGACCGAAGACATGGGCCCGGAGGAATTGGCCGGCGTGCTGCGCCGCCTGGCCGGGCGCCACGGCGCGGCCTATCGCGAATGGGTCGGCGACGACCTGCTCGCCGGGAATTTCCCCACGATCCACGCGGTCGGCCGCGCCAGCCACCGCGCGCCGCGCCTGGCGGAACTGACCTCGGGACCGGCCGATGCGCCGCATCTCGTGCTGGTCGGCAAGGGCGTCTGCTNNATGAAGAAGGACATGGGCGGCGCGGCGCATGCGATCGGCCTCGCCAGCCTCGTACTCGACGCGAAGCTGCCCGTGCGCCTGACCGTGCTGGTGCCTGCGGTCGAGAACGCGATCGCCGGCAACGCCTATCGCCCCGGCGAGGTCGTCACGACGCGAGCAGGCCATACCGTCGAGATCGACAATACCGACGCCGAAGGCCGCCTCGTGCTGTGCGACGCGCTCGCCTACGCGAGCGAGCAGAAGCCCGACCTGATTCTCGACTTCGCCACGCTGACGGGCGCCGCGCGCGTCGCGCTCGGCCCCGAACTGCCGGCGCTGTTCGCCAACCGCGACGACGTCGCCGAAGGCTTGCTGGACGCTGCACGGAAGACGCGCGATCCGCTCTGGCGCCTGCCGCTGTGGCGGCCGTACCTGACGATGCTCGACTCGCACGTGGCCGACCTCGCCAACGCCGGTCCCTCGCGCCACGCCGGCGCGATCACGGCCGCGCTGTACCTGGAGCGCTTCGTGCCCGAGGCGCAGCCCTGGGCGCATCTGGACGTCTATTCGTGGAACGATTCGGACAAGCCCGGCCATCCGCGCGGCGGCGAGGCGCAGGGGCTGCGGGCGTATTTCGAGTTCGTGCGGGAGCGTTACGCGCACGCGTGACCGGGCGTTCACGGACCGAAGCGCAGACGCGTCCATCGGCGTCCGCGCTCGGTGATGTCCGCGCCTGTCGGCGCCCGCTCGCGTTCGCGCGTACCGACGTCATGCCTGCGAACGCGGGCATCCACTGAAAACGGCGACGCCACGCCACCGGCCAGCCGATCCGGATGCCACCCGTTCGCGGAAGCTCGCCGTGTGCTGCCCGCGCAATCGCGGGCTCGCGGAAGCGGCGACTGCACGGGCATCGCGCCTCAACGCTCGGCCACCGCCTCCAACAACGGCGAATCGAACGTCGCCTGCGGCGTGATGACGGTCTCGCCGGGAGGAGCGGCTTCGCCGTGGCGCCGGCGCAGCATCGACAGGACCCGCGGGTCGTCGAGCGCGAAGCCGCCGAGTGCCGCCGCCTCGCCTATCCGCTAGCCGAGTGCGCGGTCGAGGAGTTTGCAGGCCAGCCGGAACAATGGATGCGCTGGTCGGATCATTCGAACACGGCGACGCACGGCCGGCCCTCGAACGATCCGGCCGTGCGTCGCAAGCGTTCCATCTGCGGTTCGGAAAGCGGCGTCCGCAGGCGTCGCGCCACGTCGTGCCCGCCCTCGCCGCGCGCCAGCCACGACTCCAGCGACGTGTAGCGCACGCGCTTCTCTGCTTCGAATACGAAGCAGCGACCGTTTCGTGTCATCGCGACGCCCGTGTGGCTGTAGCGCGAGCGCGTCGCCGCCTGGATGGCGCCACTTTGCGCCGAGCGAGACGCGTGGAAGACGATGTCGCCGTCGCGCAGTGCCGGCGTCACATCGCGCGCACCGGCACTGCCGAAGGGTACCCGCGGGACGACGGCTCCCGCCAGAGCGGCGAAGAACCGGCCCCGCACGACGAGCGCGTCAGTCCACTCGCGTCGGCGACAGCCCGTAGGGCAGGATGCGCGCGGCGAGCTTGTCGTCCTTGCGGATCAGCTCGATCTCGTCGGACAGGATGTGCGCGGCCTCGTCGAGGACGACGTCGCGCCGGTCCTTGGCCTTCTTCTCGCGCTCGATGTCGCTGGTGATGCTGCGCTCGTCCGGCTGCAGTCCGTCGTCCTGCAGGGCGGCTTCGTCCTTGGCGGTCGGTGCGTCCGTGCTCTCGCGCTTCTGCTCCGCAGACGCCGGCTTGCCGTCCTGGGTCTCCTTCGATCCGGCCGTCGCGGCCTCTCCGGCTTCGCCCTTGCGATCGCGCGTGGAAAGACCGGCGCTCTCGTGGATCTTCTGCACGGTCTTCGCGGCCGGATCCTGCGACGGCGTCGCGGAACCGTTGCTGGCGACGTCGCGCGCCTTGCGCTTGGCTTCCTGCTCGTCGCGCTCCTTGCGGCGCACGCTCTCGCTGAGCGAGACGGTCTTCTCCGCGCGCAGCTTGCGCATGTCGGCGAGGTCGGCCTCGAAATTCTGCCACTCGGCATTCTTCGCGATGCGCGTGTCGTGGCGCTCGACCAGTGCCGGAACCACCGACTTGAGGTCGGCGACCGGCGCGTACTTCGCCGCCGGGACCGACGTCCACGGCAGCGCATTGTCGTAGCTCGACTCGCCATAGTCCTTGGCGTCGACCGTCAGCGGGAAGCTGATGTCCGGCGTGACGCCGCGCAACTGGGTCGAGCCGCCGTCGATGCGGAAGAACTGCGCGATGGTCATCTTGACCTCGCCGAAGGTCGGCTTCTCGTTGTGCGCGACGTCGTCGAGGTCGATCAGGTTCTGCACCGTACCCTTGCCGAAGGTCGGCTCGCCGATGATGACGCCGCGGCCGTAGTCCTGGATCGCCGCCGCGAAGATCTCCGAGGCCGAAGCCGAGGCACGGTTGACCAGCACGCCGAGCGGACCGTCCCAGGCCATGCCGCCCTTGGTGTCGCTCTCGACCTCGACCTGGCCGTTGGCGTTGCGCACCTGCACCACCGGTCCCTTGTCGATGAACAGGCCGGTGAGATCGGTCGCCTCGGCGAGCGAGCCGCCGCCGTTGTTGCGCAGGTCGATGATGACGCCGTCGACCTTGTCGGCGCGCAGTTCGCCGAGCAGCCTCTCGACGTCGCGCGTGGCGCTCTTGTAGTTGCGGTCGCCGCGGCGGCGCGCTTCGAAGTCCTGGTAGAACGTCGGCAGCGAGATCACGCCGATGCGGTGCTCGCGCGATCCCTCCTTGACGTCGATGATCGACTTCTTCGCCGCCTGCTCCTCGATGCTGACCTTCTTGCGCACGAGCGAAAGCGTGACGTGCTTGCCGTCGGGACCGGCGTCCAGCGGCAGCACCTCGAGGCGCACGACCGTGTCCTTCGCGCCGCGGATCTTCTCGACGACGTCGTCGAGGCGCCAGCCGACCACGTCGACGATCGGCCCGCTCTCGCCCTGGCCGACACCGACGATGCGGTCGCCGACCTTGAGCTTGCCGGACAGCGCGGCGGGGCCGCCGGGCACGATCTCGCGGATCGCCGTGTAGTCGTCGTCGCGCTGCAGCACCGCGCCGATGCCCTCCAGCGACAGCTTCATCGCGATGTCGAAGTTTTCCGACGCGCGCGGGCCGAGGTAGTTCGTGTGCGGCTCGATCGACGAGGCGTACGCGTTCATGAAGGTCTGGAACACGTCCTCGCTGTTCAGCTGACGCACGCGATCCAAGTAGTTCGCGTAGCGCTTGTCGAGCGTGTCGCGGATGTCCTTGTCCGGCTTGTTGGCGAGCTTCAGGCGCAGCCAGTCGTTCTTGACGCGCTTGCGCCACAGGTCGTCGAGCTCGGCCGCGTCCTTCGCCCACGGCGCCTTCTCGCGGTCGTACTGGTAGTTCTCGTCGACGCCGAAGTCGAAACCCTTGGCCAGCAGCGCACGCGAATACGCGACGCGGTCGGCGACGCGCTGCTGGTAGATGTTGAACATCGCGTACGGCGCGCCGAGGTCCTGGTCGTAGATCGCGTCGTCGAGCTTGTCCTTGTACTTCTCGAACTTGTCGATGTCGGCCTGCGTGAAGAACAGCTTGTCGCCGTCGAGCGATTCGAGGTAGCGCTTGTAGATCTTCTCCGACATCGCGTCGTCCAGCGGCGTCGGCTTGTAGTGGAAGCGTGTCAGGAAGCGCGTCGCCCATACGGCGGCCTCGGCCTGCGCCGGTGTCGCCTTCAGGAGGGGCGCGGCGGCGTCGGGCGTCGTCGTGGCGAACGCCGGCGCGATCAGGGCGCCCAGCGCGAGGGTCAACAGCAACTTCCGCATCAGTCTCACCGTGGTTTGCGCACGGACGACTCCGTGCGGCGGGGTTCAGGGCTGCGCGCCCCATGCGCAGGACATTCGGGCAACCTCGCGCGCATCCGTCCGCGCAAGGCCGTGATGACCGGGTGCGCGCTTCCTGCGCGGCCCGTCCAGCCGTGGATCGTCAGGCAACCTGCACGAAGCCCGCCGCATGCGCCATCTCGTCCGCGTGGTACGACGAGCGCACCATCGGACCGGAGGCCACGTGCTCGAACCCGATGCGGTAGCCCAGGTCCTCCAGCGCCTTGAATTCGTCCGGCGTCCAATAGCGCAAGACCGGGTGGTGGTGCGGACTCGGCTGCAGGTACTGGCCGATCGTGATCATATCGACATCGTGGGCGCGCAGATCGTTCAACGTCTCCTCGACCTGCTCCCAGGTTTCGCCGAGCCCGAGCATGATGCCGGACTTGGTCGGCACGTCCGGATGCTGCGCCTTGAAGCGCTTGAGCAGGTCCAGCGACCAGTCGTAGTCGGCGCCCGGGCGCACCTCGCGGTAAAGCGCGCGCGGCGTCTCCAGGTTGTGGTTGAACACGTCCGGCGGATCGCCGGCGAGCGCCTCGAGCGCCCGCTCCATGCGTCCCTTGCCGCGGAAGTCCGGCGTCAGGATCTCGATGCGGATGCCCGGATTCTCGAAGCGCACGGCGCGGATGCAGGCGGCGAAATGCGCCGCGCCGCCGTCGCGCAGGTCGTCGCGGTCGACCGAGGTGATGACGACGTACTTGAGCCCCATGTCGCGGATCGTGCCGGCGAGGTGCGCCGGTTCCAGCGGATCGGGCGCCTTCGGGCGGCCGTGCGCGACGTCGCAGAACGAGCAGCGCCGCGTGCAGACCTCGCCGAGGATCATGAAGGTGGCGGTGCCCTTGCCGAAGCACTCGTGGATGTTCGGGCAGGAAGCCTCCTCGCAGACGGTGACGAGGCGGTTCTCGCGCAGCTTGGCCTTGAGCTTCGCCACCGCGTTGCCCGGGGGGATGCGCACGCGGATCCAGGAGGGCTTGCGCAGGACCGGCGCCTCGGCGAACGCCGCGCGGTTGCGCGCGATCTTGTCCTCGCCGAGCTGCTTCTCGAGCGGCGCATCGGCGACCTGCGTATTGATCACAGCCAGCGGAATGGTCTTGACGTCGGTCATGCGGATTGCGCGACGCGCGCGGCGTCGTCCACGGCGGAAAGGGGGAGTTGCGGCTCGGCGGCTTGCGGCACCAGGCCGAACTGGCGTGCCAGTTCGCCGATGAGGACGTCTTCGACCCGCGCCAGCGAACCCGGACCGCCCAAGTCTAGCACCTGGGTGACCGCCATACCCTCATAACCGCAGGGGTTGATGCGGTGGAACGGCTCCAGGTCCATGTCGACGTTGAACGCGAGGCCGTGGAACGAGCAGCCTCGCCGTACACGGAGGCCGAGCGCGGCGACCTTGGCCTCGCCGACGTAGACGCCGGGCGCGCCATCGCGGCGCAGGGCGACGATGTTCCATTCGCCGAGCGTGTCGATGATCGCCTGCTCGATGCGGTTCACCAGCTCGCGCACGCCGATCTTCAGGCGACGCAGGTCGAACAGCGGATAGGCGACGATCTGCCCGGGACCGTGGTAGGTCACCTGGCCGCCGCGGTCGACCGGCACGACCGGGATGTCGCCCGGCATCAGCACGTGCTCCCACTTGCCGGCCTGGCCGAGCGTGAACACCGGGTCGTGCTCCAGCACCCACAGTTCATCGGTGGTTTCCGGGCCGCGCCGGTCCGTGAACGCCTGCATGGCGTGCCAGACGGGTTCGTAGGGTTGGCGGCCGAGACGGCGCACGAGGACGGGCTGGGACATGGGGGCGAGATGGGTCCGGGGCGGAGATTCACAACCGCAAAGGGGGATCACGGGCGCCTTGCTACACTGGCCGCACACGCCGCTGGGGAGTCGCGTCATGGAAAGCAGGACGGCTGGATGGGGCATCGTACTCGTTCTGGCGCTCGGTGCGACCTGCGCCCACGCCTTGTCGCTGGTGCCATCACCACCGGAGCCCACGGACGAGCAGCGCGAAGCCGGCAAGCGATACCGGCAAGCACAGCTCGATTTCTACGATGCCCTGAGCCATGCGCCGTCGCCGCGCGTACAGGTCCTCGCCGGCAGCCTCTCCATCGACGAGGACGATGCAGCCAACGCGCTACGCCCGAAGCGGGCGGATGTCGTCGCGCGGGCGGCGACGCTCGCACCCGACGATGCCTTCGTGCAATGGACGGCCGCCGCCGACGGCAGCTACTACAGCAGCCAGTGCGGCCCGACGCAGTGGCCAGAAGCCGAAGTCGCCAATCTCGTGCGGCTCGAACCCGACAATGCCGGCGCCCTGCTCTACGCCGTGGCGCTGGCGCAGGCCAAGGGCGACGAGGACGGCCTCGATTCGGCGCTCGCGCGGATGGCTTCGGCGCCACGCGCCAGCGACCATTCCGGGGAAGAGATCGGCCTATGGCGCGAGCTGTACGCCACCGTTCCCGCGGTGCGCGAGGCCGACATGTTCCCCCTTGCCGGGGACGACGCGGCGCCCACGCCTTCGGCCGCGCTGCGTTTTGCCCTGCAACGGCGGAACTTTCGACATTCCTCGGCGACGTCCTCCGTCGAATCCGCCTGCACGCCCGATCCACGGTCCGAGCGCGCCTGGCGGCGCCTCGGCTGGTGCGCCGACGCGGGACGCCTGCTCGCCGACAAGGGCGACAGCTTCGCCCTGCGCGAACTCGGCCTGAAACTGCTCGTCGCCGTGGGGGATGACGGTCATGACGTCCTGAAGCGACGATTCGACTGGCTGAGCGAGAACGCGGCCAATCCGTTCCGCAACGGCTCGGCGTTCGAGGACGCGCCCGCCGACCTCGCTGCGGACTGGCACGATGCGCCGAACGAGATCGTCGCGACCGAGCGCCGGCTGGAACGTCTCGGCAAACCGGCGGCACCGCCCGCGGAATGGGCCGCCCCGACGGACGAACCCGACGCCGACCAAGGCGAAACGTGGCGCTCGTACCTGCGCACGGTCGTCGAGGACCTGCGCGGCAGTGGCGACGTACGCGAGCGCGCGATCGGGCTGGCCGTCGACATGCGAGCCGTCGAGGAGCGCAACGAGGAAACGGAACCGCAGCCCGCCGGCATCGACACGACGCTCGCCGACCTCGCCGCCGCGAATCCCGACGATCGTTTCGTGCAGTGGATCGCCGCGCTCGCCGGCAACGCCGGCGAGCACAACGAATCCGCCGTCGCGCGCGTGCGGCAGCTCGAACCCGACAATGCGGCAGCCTGGACGCTCACGCTGGATACCGCAACGGAAACGGCGGAGATGCTGCGCCATGCCGCTTCCGCCACACGTTACGACGAGCATGCCGGCGCGCCGATCCTCCTGCTCCACGCCGCCTTCAGGCGCCATCCGATGTCGGCGGAACTGGGAGAGTCCGCGGACGACGGGATCGAGCGTCACAACCCCGGAAGCATCACGGCCTTCGTGGGCGCCATGTCCATCGTCGCGGCGAACCTGTCGGTCGCGCCCAGCGCGAACGTACTGCGAACGTGCAAGAGCGATGCGGCCAAGGCGGATGCTGCGGTGAGGGCGGATTGCGTGACACTCGCCCGCCTCATGCTGAACTCGGATTCGTCGCTGATGGCCGTGATGGTCGGCGAATCGACCTTGCGCGCGCTCGATGCATTCGATGCCGCGGATGCCGGACGCGCGCGCCAGCTCGCCTGGTGGCGCTCGCAAAGCAACTCGACCATCGAGGATTTCGAACGCTACGTCGACGATTTCGTGGCCAGCGGCAACGAGATCGAAGCCCTGCGACGGATGCGGGCGCGCGCCGGCAAGGAGAATCCGCCGGCGGACTGGGTGTCGACCGCCGAGAAGCAGGCAGAGAAAGCGAAGCCGTAGGAGGCGGGGCGCGACGCAATCGGGAGCCGAGGCGGCGCAGTCGAATCCGGCGCGACGCGCCTCCGGTCTGCGCGGCCTTCCGGAACGGAAGGCGACGGCCTCACAACGTCCAGCGTACTTCCGGATGCGCCCGCAGCGCGGCGTGGATCTCGTCGTACTTCTCGCGCGTCGGGCACATGAAGCTCGCGGTCACCGACACGTAGTTGCCTTCGCGCGACGGGCGGACGCGCACGGCCTCGGCGAGGATGCTGAGGCCGGCTTCCTGGATGATGCGCATGATTTCTTCTTCGAGCTTCGCCTTGGCGCTGCCCATGGCGGTGATCTCGAACACGCCCGGGAACTGGAAGCCCTGGTCCGGATTCTGCGGCTTGATGTCGCCGAGGTCTTTCATGCGCATTCCTCCTCGAATGGGGACGACGTCAGATGCGTCCGCGCTCGACGGCGCGCAAGGGCGCCGCCGGGCGTCCGTCGTCAGTTGGCGTTCGGCGAGGCGGACACGGCCGGTCCGGCATCGCCCTTGAACCACATCCACATGCCGTCGGACATGCGCTTGAAGAAACCTCCCTCGCCGCCGTCGCCGAGCGCGACCAGCGGGCGTTCCAGCACGACCTTGTCGTCGAGGGTGACCTTCAGGCTGCCGACCTTCTGGCCCTTCTCGATCGGCGCGACCAGGCGCGACGGCATGTCGAGGCTGGCCTTGAGGTCGTTGTAGCGGCCGCGCGGGAACGTGATCAGCACGTCTTCGGCGACGCCGAGCGGCAGCGTCGCCGCGGCGCCCTTCCACAGTTCCGGCTCGGCCAGCGCCTTGTTCGCCGGATAGAGCTTCTGCGTCTCGAAGAAACGGAAGCCGTAGTTCAGCAGCGCCTGGTTGTCGTCGGCGCGCTTCTTCTCGCTCGGCGCGCCCATGACGACGGCGATCAGGCGCTGGTCGCCGCGCAGGGCCGAGGTGGCGAGGCAGAAGCCCGCCTCCGAGGTATGGCCGGTCTTGATGCCGTCGACGGTCGAGTCGCGCCAGAGCAGCGTATTGCGGTTGTGCTGCTTGATGCCGTTCCACTCGAAGTCCTTGACCGAGTAGACCTTGTATTCGTCGGGATAATCGTGGATCAGCGCGCGCGACAGCAGCGCGATGTCGCGCGCGGTCGTGTAGTGGTTCGGGTTCGGCAGGCCGCTGGCGTCCATGTAGCTGGTGCCGTTCATGCCGAGCCGCGCCGCGTACTGGTTCATCAGTTGCGCGAAGGTCGCCTCGGAACCGGCCGTGTGTTCCGCCAGCGCGATCGCCGCGTCGTTGCCGGACTGGATGATCATGCCGTACAGCAGGTCCTTCAGCGGGACCTGGCTGTTGAGCTGCAGGAAGCTGGTCGAACCGTCCGTTCCGGCGCCGCCGGAACGCCATGCGTTCTCGCTGATCGACACCTTGTCGTCGAGGTGGATCTTGCCGTGCGCGAGCTCGGCAGAGACGACGTAGGAGGTCATGACCTTGGTGATCGACGCCGGCGCGACGCGCAGATCCGCATTGCTCTCGGCGAGGATCTGGCCGCTGGTGTAGTCCATCAGCACCCAGCTCTTGGCCTCGATCGGCGGCGGCGGCGGCACCGGGCCACTGCCCGGCGTTCCCGGCAGCGGAACCGGAGCCGCCTTGGCGACCGGTTGCGGCGTCGGCAGATCGGCATTCGCTGCACCTGCAGCGGCGGGAGCGGCGGCCGCTGCGGGCTCGCTGGCGGCGGGTTCGGCCGGCTGCTCCTGCTGCGGCTTCTTCTCGGGCGATTTCGTGCTTGCCGTCGCCGGATCGGCGGCGAGGACGAGGGCGAAGGCGGCGACCAGCGGAAGAAGGGGGACGGACAGCTTCATCGGAAAGAACGATCCTGCGAGCGGCGAAAGCGTGAATTGTCTCAAAGCGTGGCGTGCAAAACACCTCGCGCGACGTGTTCGGACAACACGCGGCAGGCGCGGGTTCAGCGTTCGATCGCCACGCGCGGCGCGCCGAGACCGAGGCCTTCGACGCGAGCGGTCATCGCATCGGCCGCGTCGACGTCGGCGAGCGGGCCGATGCGGACCCGGTGCACGGTGCGGCCGTCGACCGCGATGGACTGGATGTCGAGGCGGTCGAGACCGGCCCGCTTCGCGTTCGCGACCGTGCGCTCGGCGTTGGCCCGGTCGCCGAAGGCGCCGAGCTGCAGGTAGATGCGCGGCTTGGCACCGGCGGCCGAGGCGACCGCGGGCG